>CAZYWO010000047.1:0-13603 GCA_964651095.1 uncultured Oscillospiraceae bacterium
ATCCTAAGATTGAGGGTCTTGTAATAGGAACGCGTCCCGACTGTTTATCCGATCAAGTTCTTGATCTTTTGTCCGAAATAAATAAGACTCACTTCCTATGGCTGGAACTGGGTCTTCAGACTATTCACGATAAAACAGCAGATTTAATTAACAGGTGTTATGACTTATCTGTTTTTGACGAGGCAATGAGCAGATTATCACAAAATAACATAAAAACTGTTGTCCATTTAATTTTAGGTCTTCCTGAGGAAGACAGAAAAATGATGCTTGAATCGGTAAAGTATGTGGCCTCAAAAGAAAACCTATTCGGCATGAAACTTCACCTTCTCAACGTAGTTAAAGGTTCTCAAATGGAAAAGCTCTGGCACGATTATCAGCCTTTCTCCTCCATTGAAGAATATGTTGATTTGGTTGTAGAATGTCTTGAATATATCCCGCCTCAAGTGACAATCCACCGTCTGACCGGCGACGCACCTCGCCCAATTCTAATAAATCCTCCATGGAGTTTTAACAAGCGCACGATTCTTAACGGCATTAACGACAGGCTTAATCTGCTGGATAGCTGGCAAGGGAAAAAATTATAGCTAAAAATTATAGTGCAAAAAATTATAGAATAAAAAATCATTGAATAAGAAATTGTTGAGTAATATATTACATTAATCTCTATGCAATTTCTTCCACATAATGTACTCCTTCTAAATCCATTATGTCATTGATTATTATAGAATGTTTTATGCGTCTTCCCATGTCAATTTCCATTCTCAAAATTATATCGCCCTCTAAAACGGGAGGCTCATTGCGTCTCTCAAATGATTCTATCTTATATCCTCTGGCTTCTTTGATAAAATCCAGTACGCTCATGAGAGATTTCCTGTCCATCTCGATATGAAGTTCGATGGTTCTGGTATGGTTTTCAACGTATCTGGTCATATAGTGCAGATAATAGTTGGTAACCAAAATCAGAACGAAGCATATTAACGCCGGTCCGATCAATCCCGCTCCTATAGCAATTCCCATAGATGCGGTAACCCAAAGACCTGCCGCAGTAGTCAAACCTCTTATTTGCTTTCTATCGGTAACGATAATTGTACCCGCACCTAAAAAACCTATGCCGCAAAGAAGCTGTGAGGGTATCCTGCTTATGTCGGCAGCTCCGTCAGACATGGTAGCAAAATACAGCCCTGTTATAGTAGCCAATGCTGATCCAAGGCACACCAGCGCAAAAGTTCTTATGCCAGCCGCATATCTCTTGTTTGCCCTTTCTATTCCAACGATACTTCCAAGAAGGGTGGCTAGAATCAGGCGCACTGCGGCTGAAGCAGTATTCAGTTCTCCCAGAAATTCTATTATTTCATTCATATCAATTCTCTCTTATATGGAAAATCAGGGTCCTTATGTAAAAGACCCTTTTCATTATTTACTCTTTTTTTCTTTCATTATTCCTACTTGAAGGCAAATTACCACTATTAAAAGAAGTCCTAACGTAGCCCCGAATATCAAAAGCATAAAGTCAGTGGTGTCAAGCCCATTTTCATCTGCCTCATTCAGCCCTTCTGCGCCTGTTTGCTGTGACTGATTTTCGTATTCATCTATTAAACTATTGCCATAAGCGAAAATTTCTTCAACCGTCATATAATGCTGTGCGAAAAACTGATTCTTCTTTTCGTTGTAAAAATACCATTGACCTTCATCTGTTTCCTCAGAATCTTTAGCTTTTAGTAATCCCAGAACGATATTTCCCTCTTGGCTCTTAATCACTGGAATCTTTTCATCATTATAGCTTGCCTCGGCAATAGAAAAAGTCGACGGTATATCAATCCCCTCTAAATCTTCTACCACAATATAAGTTGTATTTTTTATCACCGTTTCTATGGCCTGCTCGCTGCTTTCAGATGTGTTAGTCTGCTGATTATCCGAATTATCAGTATTTTCCGATGGGTCAGTGTTATTTGAGCTGCCTGCTGCCGCCCTTATAATCTTTACCGTATAAGTTTTAGTATTTCCGCTTTCAGCAGTTACTATGACCTTTCTTGTGTTTTCACCTACTTTGAGGTCTTTGCTTCCTGAAACTGTAATTGTAGATTTAGAGTCCTCCTTAGTGGCTGTGATCAGACATTCTGTAACGCTGTTGTCTACATTTACAGTGTAAGACGTTACGTTTTTGGAAAAAGCAGGAGAAAGGGTTCCGCAAGATACTTTCATAGATGAAAGGTTCGCATTCGTAGATGCTGCTGTTGAACTGTCCTGAACAGTTACCGTTGTCGACTTGGAGCCTGCGGATAATTCCTCTAAATCAATATTATATATATCCGAAGTAGATGCAGTTACAGTTGATTTACCTACTTTTTTAGCTTTAAATGTCACCTTGCATGACAGTGAACTGGTTCCTGAACCGTTTGCCATAGTAACCTTGACCGTTCCGCTGCCACCGTTGGCTTCAGCTCCTGAGCATGAACTATATTCAAGTATGTCTGAATCATATGTTAGTTTAGCTGTGGCCGAACCGAAAGTCGCACCTGTATATTTAAGAGTGATGGTCACCGTGCCGCCTTTTTCAAAAGTTCCGCCTCCGCTCAGCGTTACGGTTGCAGAAGATGCAAACGCTTTATCAGTACAAACTCCAAACACGGATAATACTAAAATAATCGCCAGTATCATCACGGTTATTCTTCTCAAAAAACCTGTTTGCATATATTTCCCCTCCTGTATTAATCTTCCATTTAGTTTTTTATGGTATAGCTACCTACTATATGTTTCTGAACGTACAATACGTCAAGAGAATTTACCCTTCCGTCTTGATTTATATCGGCGGCGGCAAGATAGGCATCCTTAATTATCCTGCTTTCGACTATATGCCGCTGAATTGCCAGTGCGTCAGCCGAATTAATTTTACCGTCGCCGTTTATGTCTCCTCGCACCACAATTTGATACTGCGAGGTAATTTTTCCGCTGCTGTCTTTAATCACTGCGCTCATGCCTGTGGCAATATTGCCTGACGTAACGGTCGCACCATTAGCGTTGATAACCGAAAGCTGTCCGTTTGTCACTTTAATATTGCTTATAAATGTACTATACGTTACCTTTTCATCTACGCCTTGAAGATAGGTATCGAATACGTATTTGGTGCTGGAAATCTGAGGTGTGTCTCCGCCTGTCTGACCGCCTTCCTCTCTGGATATGCTTATATAATAATTTCTCACTTCTCCGCTTGATGAAGTCACCTTAATTGTTGCCAAAGTTGTACCTGTTCCAAGGCTTATTTGACCTCCGCCTGAGCAAGTTGCGCTTGCTGCGCTGATTTTAGCGGTTATATTGACGCTTGTAACAGACTTATCCACCACAAGTTCGTATTCGTTCACATATCTGCTAAATTCAGGTGTAAGTTGATAACCATCTACTTCAAGCTTTGAAAGGAAATTATTGTTAGTTCCATCTGTAGGTTTTGGGCATGCTTCAGACGGCATATTATTGTATACCGGAATATAGAAAGTCATAGCATCGTTAAGAGCATCCACGTAGCCGTTTCTAAGAGCAGCGGCTTCACTCTCTGCACCTTGAACATTAGTCATGTACTGACCTGTACCTACGCTGCTAAGACCGTTCATTACATTAAACTTTTTGAAATAAAGGGTATTCTTATTTTGCTGTACATAATTTTTTCCATAATATGTAGCTCCGCCCAGTATGGATTTATATCTGGTATTCCACGGTCTTTCGTAAGTTCTGCTTTGAGAAGCATACCATAATCCCCTTTCGACGGCGCTCATGGTTCCGGATTTATAGGCTCCTATGTTAAAGAAATTATAATATCCCTCGTATCCGCTGATCGTACCTGAAATACATCCTCCGACGCCGCTGCTTCCCTGTTCCACTATGATCATCGAAGCCAGTACGTATGGATTTACTCCTGACTTTTCACCGACTTCCATCAGCACATCCCCATAAGTTTCATGTGTACTTTCAGGAAAAGTTCCGCCCATAAAGGTATTCTGAATAACCTTTTGAAGACCTGCTTTAGTTTGAGTATCAGGGTCATATGAATGTGTCATAAATTGAAAAATTCCAACCTGATTAAGAAAATTACGCGGATCCATGTAGTATTTTATAATCTGTGAAGATGCCGATACCCAGCCGCCGCTGTCATATTGAACATAAGCGCCTTTATCAAAGTCATAGGCGCCTTTTTCCATGGATTTCCATGAGGATGGAGAGCTGGATGCAACCAAGGTGGTTCCCACTTTGCTCTCTGCATTTATTACGTCCTCCCAATCGAGCCCTGTATTAGCTGCTTTAAATACCCATTTTGGGTATTGTGCGTGAAGCGCTCTAAGATAAGGTTTATACGATTCAGGAAATCCCTGCTCAGTTAAATAAGCTTCAAAATCTGCTTCATATTCATAGTTTGCATTAACATTAACCGCAATAAACTTAGATGAAACATAGCCGGTTGAACCGCTTTCTGTGGTAACGTAATACCACAGCGTTCCTTCTATATCATAGGCAGCATCTAAAATAGTGACCTCTTTATTTATAGATAAAATCGCCAATGAAGTGTAATTACTTCCGGGACCGCTTCTCAAGTTCAGTGCGGTGGTCGACACCGTACCTTTAGTACCCGACTTTATATCAGCAGGCAATGAGTATGTCACGGTATCGGTATTCTGTCCATAAGCCCCTTCTGTACTTACAAAAAAGACGAAAAACATCACTATCGCCACCAATGCCAAAAGTATTATTTTGTTTATGATGTTAATGGTCTGCAATGCTCTAATCCCCCTTATTTATCCATTCTTATTTATCCGATCCCAGCCTGCCATCGTTATAGTGTTTGCGGCAAAGAGAAACATATAAATCATTTCCTCCTACCACTATCTGTTCGCCTTGCTTTACAAACTGTCCGTCTACTACTCGCGCTACCATGGTTGCCTTGCGTCCGCACCAGCAAATAGTCTTGATCTCTTCAATTTTATCTGCATAAATAAGCATATAATATGAACCTTCAAAAAGTTCGTTTCTAAAATCGTTCTTAAGTCCGTAGGCTAATACGGGAATTCCGCAGCTATCTACAATTTCAACCAGTTCCTGTACATGATGTTTCTTAAGGAACTGGCACTCATCGATAAGCACGCAATCTATGTTTCTCTTTTCGTTTTCTCTCATAAAGAGTTCTAATATGTTAGTATCATCGTTTACAATCATCGCTTCTCTTTGAATACCAATACGGGATGTAATAATGCCTGTCCCATATCTGTCGTCAATTGCAGGTACAAGGGTAAGAACTTGCTTGCCTCTTTCTTCATAGTTATAAGCTACCTTAATAAGTTCTATGGATTTCCCTGCGTTCATCGTGCTGTATCTATAATATAACTGGGCCATGATTCTCCTCCAAATTAAAATTCACTATATTTATAATTCTAATTGAAAATGATAAGAAAATCAAATATAATATTAAATATTGTGTAATATTTAGATTGAAAGGAACTATAAAGGGAATAATATGGAAGGAATTTTGATACTTATACTTAAATGTCTTCTCCTTGGAGTAATCTGGGCAGCTCTGCTGATTCCGGTAATATATAACAGGGGAGGTTGGTTAAAATATTTAATTACAGTTCTGGTTATAGCAGTGGTATGCTTCATTCTGCGAGGATATAGCGGAATAATAAATAAGATGACTGTTATTGCACTTATCACCCTTGTCATAGCATGGATAACTTCTATGGCTGTTTTTGAAAAAGAAAGCAAGGTCAAGTCTAAGGTGATCGCATTTTCTTGTGTGATGTCGGCTGTGTCTTATCTTGTCTCTCTTTGGGTTGGGTTTGATATACTGTAAAACCTGTATTATATTATGCAAACATGGCAATCCCGACGGTTCCCAGTACCATCATTCCAAGACCTAAAGCGGCCTTGCCCGACAGTTTTTCTTTAAAGACTACATGAGAGAATCCCACCGAAACCAAGATACTCAATTTGTCAATAGGTACTACTACGCTTACTATTCCGTTCTGTATAGCGTAATAATAACATAACCATGACGCGCCGGTGGCAAGTCCGGACAGACAAATAAACGTAAGCTCTCTCTTGTCGATAGTTTTTATTTGAGCATCTTTTCCCTTCATAAAAACAATTACCCATGCCATTATAAGCACTACGATTGTTCGGATTGCTGTGCCTAAATTGGATTCAACTCCTGTTATACCTATTTTAGCAAGTATCGACGTGAGCGCCGCGAAGACTGCTGACATTACGGCATAAACGATCCAATTTCTCTTTTTCTTGGTTTCTCCTGTCCCTTCGTTTTTTTCTTCAGACTTTTTTTCTATCATCAGGAGCGCGCCCCATCCGATGAGTAACGTTCCTATCAGTTTTACGCCCAAATTATTGGTTTCATTGAAAAGAACTATAGCAATTAATACTGTCAGCACGGTGCTTGATTTATCTATAGGTACCACTTTGTTTACATCAGCCATTGAAAGCGCTTTAAAATAACAAATCCATGAAGCCCCTGTAGCCATCCCTGAAAGAATCAAAAATAACAGCGACTTTATACCAATATCTGCAACAGTATTAAAGGAGCCAACTATGGCTACCATTATCCACGAAAAAATAAGCACCACGACTGTTCTAACAGCGGTTGCTACGTCTGAATCTGTTTTTCTTATCCCACATTTAGCTAAAATTGAGGTCAATCCTGCAAACAGAGATGAAAGTACAGCGGATGCAAGCCACATAAAATTACCTCCCATAAAAAATATCTACTATAGATTCTTTCCGTTATGATATCATGGTATACTCCTGCCCCATACATGGCAGCTATAAAAATCAGCCTCTCCGATTAGTCAAGTTCAATTGTGTTAATCGAGAGGCTGATTCCTTTCATTTATAAATAATTAAATTTTTCTCCACAACATTTTGTTATCTTCAAATTCAATGTCCAGTCTGTCAGTATTCTTTAACCACGCCATATATGAGCGAACTGTACTTCCCACAAGCACATATTGGTCAAAGTTCATTTTCATATTATAATAAATAAACAGTTTCTGAAGTACTTCTTCAAAAGTTGCAGGTTCAGCACATAGCTGCAATATTTTTTCAGCTATTTCATGAGTCTTTTGAATATTGAGCTGCGCCAAAGGAGCAATATTATCCGTTGCGTCGGCATGAGCAGGAACGAAAAGCGCCGCTTCCATCTTTTTCACTCTTTCCAAAGTCTCAAGATGAGATGCAACATCATAAGTAAAGCTTATCTGATATTTCTCAATAGTCTCCCGGCTGCAAACGCAGTCCGCAATATAAGCTACATCATCTGAAGTCCTGAAACCTACCATGTCGAAACTGTGACCTTTAAGAGGAATAAGTTTCATTCCCTCAGGAAGACTTTCCTCCGTCAGCAGATCGGCCTTGCTCTCTTGGGCCATAATAAATTTATGCCTTATACCCTCCGGTGAAAAACCTCCGTATAGAAAAGCCGGTTCCAAGATCGGCATGTTTGTAATCGCCCAGTCAAGTCCCGGAGCAAAAACTTTGCATCCTGTATTAGTCTGCAAATATTTATTGCCTCCTATGTGATCTGCGTGAGAATGGGTATTGTATATTGCAGTCAATCTCCAGCCTTCACGGTCGAGTATCTGACGAACTCTTCTTCCTCCGTCTTTATCGCTTCCGCTGTCTATTAAACAAACATCGGTATCATTAAGTTTAACTATCCCCACTTTAGCCGGGCTTTGTATGTAATAACTGTTTTTTCCTGCTTGAACCAACTCGTACATGGGTTACCTCCTCAATATCTAATCTTGCTTTTCTTCCTTCTCAAATAGGAAAATAGACGCCAACACAGAAACTATCATCAACATAGGATAAAAAACATATGGAATGATTTCATATGTACTGATGCTTGCAGCCGCAGCCGCATAAAGAAGCTGTGCGCCGTAGGGGATAAGCCCTTGAACCACCGACGCGAAAATATCCAGCAGCGAGGCAGTTTTTCTTGGATCTATATTATATTCTCTGCTTATTTCCTTGGCAATAGGGCCGCTTAACACTATCGCTATAGTATTATTGGCAGTGGACAGGTCTACGCCTGCAACAAGGGCTGCAATACTAAGCTGAGCGCCTTTTTTGCTCTTAGTATTTTTATGTATAAAATGCAGAATCGCATCTATGCCTCCATAATCTCTGACCAGAGCCGCTATAGCCGCTACAGTAATTGAAATTACCGTAATGTCGTACATAGAAGTGACTCCGTCGCCTATACTAGTAAAAATCTCATTCAGCGCCATAGCTCCCGTAGCAACACCTGCAATCACAGAAGCTATTGTGCCAACAATCAAAACAACAAACACGTTAATTCCCACTAAAGCGCCTACAAGCACTAATATATAAGGGATTATCTGCCATATATTATAATCTCCCAGTTCAATCTTAGATGAACCGTTCATAGTCATTATAAAATAAATTATCGCTGTAACTATCGCCGCCGGAAGAACAATTTTAAAGTTCATCTTAAACTTGTCGCTCATTTCACAGCCTTGAGTGCGAACCGCTGCAATCGTGGTGTCTGAAATCATTGAAAGGTTATCGCCGAACATTGCGCCTGAAACTACCGCGCCTAAACACAGCGCAATAGAAAAATCAGTTGCGTTGCTGATACCCACTGCGATAGGCGAAAGGGCTATGATTGTTCCCACGGAAGTACCCATAGAAATGGAAATAAAACAATCGATCAAGAACAAGCCCACTACTGCAAATTGACTGGGAATTAACGATAAACCCAGATAAACGGTACTGTCCGCCCCACCGGCCGCAGTAACGGCTCCGCTGAAAGCCCCGGCAGTAAGGAATATAAGGCACATTGTAATAACATTGTCGTCACCTATCCCCTTAGCGCATACGCTGACTTTCTCAGTAAAACTTAATTTGGGATTTTGTAGGAATGCTACCGCTAAAGCGATTAAAAATGCAACGATTGTAGGCATAGCATAAAAATCCTTGGTTATAATGCCGCTTCCTATAAACAGAGCCAGAAATACGGCAATTGGTAAAAGAGCTGCTGCATTGCCCTTGTTTTCATTGATCACTACTCTTTCATCATTTTGGTTCATCTTGCAAACTTCTCCTTCTTATTACGATTATATTATTTTAGCAGCGACTCTGTAAGTATAATTCTTTCTGTAGCAAAATTGTTTACGCTGTAAAGTATCAGCACGTGATCATACTCTTTGGCAAGTTCTCCGATATTGTCACGGTAAAATCTTGTGTCCACCATGGTTATTTCAGAAAAATCACCAAGAATAAACGGTATGAAAGAGTTGGCAAAAGAATCTTTTATTATCAGAATCTTTCCGCCGCTTCCTTCTCCTGCTGTTTTTATATCCACTCTATCGTAATTTCCGCCAAAATATACAGCGTACTTGTCCTTCTTTTCCAAGAATTCATTAAAAAACAGCGAATCATAATCTTTACCTTCGATTGTTACCTGATAATCGGCTTCCAAAGCAGAAGCTGACGTTTCTATAATATCAGTTCCCAAAGTTTTTAACAATACTTTGGAATATAAAGTTCCTTTAAAATCATCGGCTAAAACCTTTGTATCTAAATTTTCATAATTTGCCCCCGTCATGTCCTTGCCTATGGCAGAAGCAAAATCTCTGTAAGCTGCATAGGCGCCGCGGCCTGTCCAGTGATGGTCTGTCTTAAAGAAAACTTCTCCATTAGTTCTTTCACTAAGCAAAGTATCTCTTATGTCGATAAGATCGTCTCCAAAGGACTTCTTTGCCAGTTCAAAAGCCATATCTTCATTGAATTTAAGCGCGCTGTCGGGTAAAGTATCTTCGTAAACGTAAGCAGCGGTGGGAACAAGCACAATCTTAAAATCAACATCTTCCTGCCAACACGATCCTCCAAGTTTTTCAGCCTCAGCCAGATTTTTTTCATAACGATCCCAATCAAAATCGGATTCCGTTATCTTTTCAACAACTCTGCCTCCGGTACACATATACACGCCGTTAATATCGCTTATTCCGACGGCTGCTTCTGTAAAGCTTTTTGCTTCTACCCACTTTTCTCTTCCTATAATCTGATCGCTGAGATATTCTTCCCACTGGCTTTCAAATTTTCCATTAAGAACGTTTACAATTGTCAAATCAGGTTTTTGCTGGAGATAACGGTTTTCATTAAAAGAAAACTCTGTATCAGGTTTGATAATCGTTCCAATGCACAGTATCAAAAGAAAAATCACGGTTGCCGTTATTAAAATATAGCTTCTCTTTTTCATTCCAGCGCCCCCTTAAAATCTGAAATATAGGAACGGATTATATGAACCGCTCACCAAAAAAGCAATAGCCAGTGCAAAAATGCCGGTAAACATCAAGCTCTCTAAGATTCCAAGGACAATTTCTCTTTCGCTGAGTTTTTTAGATATAATTCGGCACACAGCCGCAGGTAAAGGCGTCGAACCTATTACGCATGCAATAATAAGCCAAATACGGCTCTTAAAGAAATATATGAAAGCATTGTCCACAAGCGCTTCGCTACCGCCAAACATAATTTTTATATATTCTATAACTGCACTTACATCATCTATGGCAAAAATCACCCATCCAAGTACTATTAAAATTATACTGTAAACATGTCCAATTACTGCCGGACACCTATTAAGCAACTTAAGAAGCCCTAATTTTTCGATGATTAAAATCACGCCGAAATAAGCGCCCCATGCCACAAAGTTCCAGCTAGCTCCATGCCACAGTCCCGTCAGCAGCCAAACAACGGTTATATTTATAATTTGACGCGTAAGACCTTTTCTGTTTCCTCCCAAAGGCACGTAGACATATTCTTTAAACCATGAGCTTAACGACATGTGCCATCTTCTCCAGAACTCAGTTATGCTGCGTGAAATATACGGATAATTGAAATTCTCCAGATAATCAAATCCTAAGATTTTTCCCAAACCTATAGCCATATCCGAATATCCGGAAAAATCAAAGTATATCTGAAAAGTAAATGCAACTGCTCCCAGCCATGCTGCTGCCACGCTCATATCTTCCATACTTGAAATTTCCAGCCAAACTGCATATATCTGGTTAGCCAAAAGAACCTTTTTGCAAAAGCCTACAATAAACCGCCTGATGCCTTCTGCTGCCTGCTCCGCGCTTGTCCTTCTGTTTACTAATTTTTCCTCTACGTCCGAATATCTTACTATAGGCCCTGCTATAAGCTGAGGAAATAAGGTTACATAAGATGCAAATGCAATAAAATTCTTCTGAGCCTTTACTTTTCCCCAATACACATCAACCACGTATGACATGGTTTGAAAAGTGTAAAATGATATTCCGATAGGCAAAGCTATATTCATCAAGGAAAGGCCACTGCCTGATATGCTGTTTATGGTATCCAGAAGGAAATTTGTATACTTGAAAAATCCTAAAATTGCAAGATTGCCGCATACGCAGGCAAAAAGCACAGGTTTTGCCCTGCGCTTTTTACCTGCTTCTATGTTCCTGCCTATTAAAATACCCAGAACATAATTGAGCATTATTGAAAAAAGCATTATCAAAATATATTTTGGTTCACCCCAGCCGTAAAAAATCAGACTGGCTGCTAGTAATACTGCATTTCTTGCCGTAACAAACCTTGCCGGGACTAAAAAGTACAAAAGCAGGGTTGCTGGCAGAAAGGCCATTAAAAATACCGGACTACTAAAAATCATCTACTTTACTACTCCATAAAATTCTTCGGTTACTTCTGTTGCTCCGCTCATTCCATAAAATTCATCACCAAATCCATTCATTTGACTATCTTCATTAAGACTTTCGATAATCTGACTTAATTTTTCTGAAACTTCCTGCGGGATATCTTCAACATTATTATCATTCCAATTATATATCTGGAATTTATACACAACCTTTCCACCTAAAGAGTATGCTCCTTCATAGGAAATCATACCGTTCTCAACATACATTGAATTGCATATAAAATCAGCAATACTTCTGGTAAAGCCGGTTTTATCTTCTAATGTTATTGTAATAATAGTTTCTTCTTCATCAAGAGCATCTTTAAGTACCTCTGGTATGTGGTAAAAATCTTCACATTCTTTTGCATTGAGAAGTATGTAGCAATACTTTGTGCCGTTTGCCGCAGGGATCTCATCATGGTCCCAAGGCCATGAACCATCATCTTTTATGCTGTCAGGCACATTAAAGTATGCGTATCCAGGTGCGCTCTGAGAACCTCCGTCAAAAGTGACGTCAACGTGATACCATTCGCCGTCAAGCTGTACCACATTCCACGCATGTTCACCTGATTCCGTAGAATGAATTATCTTGCAAGGTATATCCATAGCATCCATAAAAAGTTTAAAGGTTGTAGAATTTCCTACACAGATAGCATTATGAGATTTAAAAACACCATAAGGCGTATGAGTTTCCGAAGATTGTCCTAATGGATTCAGATCTTCATCATTGTATCTTGTCCAGTTTACCTGCCAATCATAAACAGCTTTTTCCTTTTCGTAATCAGTCATATCATCTGTAATGATCTGGTCGATTACTTCAGTAAGCTTTTCCAAAACAAAAGTATCCTTGCTGTCAAGTCCGCTGGTATTGCCGGACTTATATGCCTGAATTACTTTGCTGTCATCGTAAATTTCATGGAAATTTCCTTCAGCTCCGCCCAAAACTTTTTGCATTTTATCAATCATCTGATTGTTTTGCAGAAGCATACCAAATATGAGAAGTACTATTAAAAGATTCATTAAAATAGAACCTTTCCCTCTTAATTTGCTCTTTCCGCCTGAAAAAAATTCCTTTATATTATTCTTTGATTTCTTTACTCTTTCATTGAAAGATGTTTTTTCTCCTTTATCTATCATTTTGGTTAACCCCTTCACTGATTACACGTCTTATTTCCGTTTCAATTATATCGTTATCCTCGCTTATTATAAGCGCCACATAATTACCCTGAACCATTACGGTAGCATTATCCAATTTGTAAACTTCTTCTGGCATATATCCGGCAAATGTCTGCCGTCTTTCATTTATACGGTCCTGCATCTTATCTCGTGCGATAGATACATCGCTGTTTTCTTTCAAATGTATAATAGAAATTTCATCTGCCGTGCCTCCTTCTGAAGTATATGAAATTGCACCGTCATCTATCATGTCAAACTGTACGCCGTAAAGACTGTCAAAGCTGTTGTCATATATTTCCTCTCCATAACCTGCCCACGTGTCAAAAGTACCTTCCTTCGTTACTTTCTCACAGGCTTTTACTATATCCAGACACTTGGGTGCATCATCTTTTTGTCCACAGCCTGCAAACAGTATTGAGATAATAATGAGCATTAAAACACCTTTCCTGATTATCTCTTTTTTCATTTTATCCTTATCCCCCTCTCTTGAATATTTTTAACCAAAATGCTCTTTTAATTATTTTACAATATATAGACGAATAAAGATACCAAAAAGTTGCATAATTTCATTTTTTTATTATTTATAACAATAAAAAACCGCTCTTCGGACTTATGTCAGCGAAAAACGGCTTTCGTAAAAATTGGTGCCCAGACTCGGAATCGAACCAAGGACACGGGGATTTTCAGTCCCCTGCT
>CAZYWO010000048.1:0-13503 GCA_964651095.1 uncultured Oscillospiraceae bacterium
CAAACAGGTCTTAAAGGTATAGCCGGAAATGAGTTCTCACTTTACAATTCTTTGCTGCATAAAATGATATTATTGTAATGAATTAATTTAATTGGAGGTGTTTAAATGGCTGCAATTTACCTTAGCCCCTCGACACAAGAGTATAATGAATTTATTACCGGAGGAAGTGAGGAATATTATACTAATCTTATTGCAGATGCAATGGTTCCCTATCTTAGAGCCAGCGGCATTGATTTTACTAGAAATAATCCGGGTGGTACAGTCCTTGATTCCATAGCCGGATCAAATGCGGGAAATTACGATTTTCATCTGGCGATTCACACCAATGCTGCTCCTGAAAATCTTTCCGGCATGATTCAAGGACCTAATGTCTACTATTACAGAGATAGCGCCCGCAGCCGAGCAGCAGCGGAAATTTTCGCCAACAACTTAAAGCTCATTTATCCTCAGCCTGAACTTGTAAAAGCCATCCCTACCACAACATTAATAGAGCTGAGCCGTACATCCGCTCCGGCTGTCTTAGTCGAAGTTGCCTATCACGATAATTGGGAGGATGCTAACTGGATTATTTCCAACATAGAACCGATTGCAGAAAATCTGGCGCTCTCCACTGCCGATGTTTTAGGCGTGCCGTTTGTAGAACCTTAATGCCCGAAGTCTGTCCCATTAATGTAAATAGTCATATGTTTTCCCCTTAATTGGACAAAAAGTACCAACATTTAAACAGGCAAAAATCATAAATCCCATGATTTTTGCCTGTATTTTAAGTCATATTTAAATATAGTTATAATTATACGCAGCAATGTTACTGCTATATATGATATATGGCAAGGGTTACATCTAAATGCAAACCTCTTTGCCCTGTTTATACTAACACGCTTATGCCATATGTAGCTACAGTGACAATCAATCCGGCAACTACTACGCCCACAGCAATAGCGGGAAACGCCCTTTTAAGCTGCATATCCAGCATTGCCGCTACAAGAGCCCCTGTCCATGCGCCGGTTCCGGGTAACGGAACCGCTACTAAAATCATCAAACCCCAAAATTCGTATTTAAGCACTTGAGCCTTTCTGGCATTAGCCTTTTGCTCCATACGTTTCACAATATTTCCAAGTCTAATGCTCTTTGACTGCATCCATTTGAAGATTTTACGAATAAAGATAATTATAAACGGTACAGGAACTAAGTTCCCAATGATCGCTGTAATCAATGCCACTCTAATATCCAGACCTGCCACTGCGGCTGCCGGAATAGCTCCGCGAAGTTCAATCACAGGTACCATCGAAATTAAAAATGTCATTAAAATATTGCCCCAAGTTGTGCCCCAAAGTGACAGCATCTCAAAATCCTCCATAATATATATGCAAACACGGCAGTCTTGGTAATGAAGGCGCTGCCGGTTTGTGAAAATCATAATCATCGGTTAGATTGATTTATTTTTAAGTTTATTGCCAGAAGTGCGGCCTTGCAAGAATCTGCATAGAACCGCACCATTTCATTTTATTTTATATTAATTTATAAATCAACTTTACTTTCATTGTAAACTGCCGATTGAGCAGCCGACAACCTTGCAACAGGTACCCTGAATGGAGAACACGATACGTAGTTCATGCCCAAGTTGTGGCAAAACTCAATTGTTCGCGGGTCTCCGCCATGTTCCCCGCAAATTCCCAGCTTTAAACGAGGCTTCACATGCTTGCCTAAAGTTACTGCCATTTCAATCAGCTTGGCAACGCCTCCCATATCCAAAGAACGGAAAGGATCCTCATCCATTATACCATTTTGAATATACGATCTTATAAGTTTGGCAGTGTCATCTCGTGAAAAGCCAAAAGTCATTTGGGTTAAATCATTGGTTCCAAAAGAGAAAAACTCTGCTTCCATAGCAATTTCATCTGCTGTCAGCGCAGCACGAGGAGTTTCAATCATTGTACCCACTTGATATGTCATGTCTATTCCGGATTTTTCAATGCACCTGCCGGCAGCCTCAACAACCATTCGTTTCACGGCAGCCAGTTCCGCCGCCGATCCTACAAGCGGTATCATTATTTCAGGAACAATTTCCACATTATCTTCTTTTTTAACCTCTATTGCTGCCTCTATAATTGCTTCCGTCTGCATTACGGCTATTTCAGGAGCCATGATTGCAAGACGACAACCTCTTTTTCCAAGCATAGGATTAATTTCTCTAAGTTCTGCAACCTTGGCTGAGAGTTTTCTGTATGAAACATCCATAAGCGCTGCCAGTTCACGTATATCTTCCTTGTTTTGCGGTAAGAATTCGTGAAGCGGCGGATCCAGCAATCTTATTGTGACAGGGCGTTCTCCCATTACCTTGTATATCGCTTTGAAATCGCCTTTCTGAAAAGGTCTCAGAACCTCAAGGGCAGCAATCTTTTCTTCCGTCGTTTCGGCAAGAATCATTCTTCTTATGGCAGGTATCCTTTCATCTTCAAAGAACATGTGCTCAGTCCTGCAAAGTCCAATGCCGTCCGCACCAAATTCAAGGGCTTGAGCAGCATCTCTTGGATTATCTGCATTGGCTCTTATCTTTAATTCCCGAATGTCGTCAGCCCAAGCCATAAGTTTGGCAAAGTCATCTGAGACCTGAGGAGCCACAGTTTTAAGCACGCCTTCATATATAAAACCGGTACTTCCGTCGATTGAAATATATGCGCACTCATGGAATATTTCTCCGTCATCTGTATAGAGAGTTTTTTCTTCTTCATTTACGGTTATATGACCGCAGCCTGCCACACAGCATTTTCCCATTCCTCTGGCAACGACTGCCGCGTGGGAAGTCATACCTCCCCTTGCAGTTAAAATGCCCTCGGCGGCTACCATGCCAGCCAAATCTTCAGGCGAAGTTTCTTCTCTTACGAGTAAAACCTTCTTGCCTTTTTCGGCAGCGGCAGCAGCATCTTCTGCGGTGAAAAAAATTTTACCGCAGGCAGCCCCCGGAGAAGCCGGCAGCCCTTGTGCTATAGTTTTAGCGGCGGAAATGCTTTCATCGTCGAATGTAGGGTGAAGAAGCTGATTAATCTGATCAGGTTCAACTCTGGTTATCGCCGTTTTTTTATCTATTAAACCTTCTTCAACCATATCTACGGCAATCTTAACGGCAGCCTGCGCCGTGCGTTTGCCGTTTCTGGTCTGAAGCATGTACAATTTATTTTTTTCAATTGTAAACTCCATATCCTGAACATCTTTAAAATGCCTTTCAAGGAGTTCTGCAATTTTAGCAAGTTCTTTATAAGCGTCAGGAAAGCAGATCGCCATCGTATCTATGTGCAGCGGAGTGCGTACACCGGCAACCACATCTTCCCCTTGAGCGTTTGTAAGAAATTCGCCAAAGATTTCTTTTTCACCTGTAGCAGGATTCCTTGTAAAAGCAACTCCCGTGCCGGACATTTCACCCATATTCCCGAATACCATAGCCTGAACGTTTACAGCAGTTCCAAGACTATCGGGAATTCTGTTAAGTTTCCTATAAAGTTTGGCTCTGTCGTTATTCCACGACCTAAAAATAGCCTTGACTGCGGTTAAAAGCTGTTCTTTAGGTTCCTGCGGAAAATCTGTTCCCACAGCCGACTTTATGATTTCCTTATACTTTTGAACTATTTCTTCCAGCTCCTGCCAAGTCAGATCTGCATCTGTCAGCTCCACATCAAGCTCCGCTTGCTTGGCTTCCTTTTGACCGTCAAAAATCCTATCAAAATCACCTTTTGGAATTTCATAAACCACATCGCCGAACATTTGAATGAATCTGCGATAGCTGTCCATTGCAAATCTTCTGTCACCTGTCTGTTCTGCCAGTCCTTCCACGCTATCGTCGTTAAGGCCTAGATTTAAGACGGTGTCCAGCATACCCGGCATGGAAACCGGCGAACCTGAACGAACGGAAACTAAAAGAGGATTTACTTTTGAGCCAAACACCTTGCCAGTTACGTTTTCAAGTTCTACTATTTTATCGTAAATTGCATCCGTAATTTCTGCCGACAACGTACTGTTTTCTTCATAATATCTATTGCAGACTTCTGTAGAAATGGTAAAACCAAAAGGAACGGGGAGACCTATTTTGGTCATCTCCGCCAGATTCGCCCCCTTGCTTCCAAGAACATCCTTCATTTCTTTGGAACCTTCGTTAAAGGAGTAAACGAATTTATTCATAATTTACCTCATTAAAATGATAATCTTTCCTCGATATATGCGCGCACCTCGCTTACCGGAATTCTTACCTGCTCCATGGTATCCCTGTCGCGTACCGTTACACAGCCGTCGGTTTCAGTATCGAAGTCTACGCAGATACAGAATGGGGTGCCGATTTCATCTTCTCTTCTGTATCTCTTACCGATTGATCCTGAAGCATCGTAGTCAACCATAAAATATTTGGAAAGTTCTTCATGGATTGGCTCTGCAACGACGGATAATTTCTTGGCAAGAGGAAGTACCGCTGCTTTGAACGGAGCCAAAGCCGGATGGAATTTCATCACTACTCTTGTATCTTCCTTTCCGTTTGCATCGGTTAATACTTCTTCGTTATACGCATCTACCAGAAACGCCAAAGCAACACGGTCAGCTCCCAATGACGGTTCGATTACATAAGGTATATACTTTTCTCCTGTTTCAGAATCAACATAACTTAAATCCTGACCGGAAGTATTTATATGCTGGGTTAAGTCAAAATTAGTTCTGTCTGCGATGCCCCATAATTCGCCCCATCCAAACGGGAATAGATATTCAATATCCGTAGTTGCATTGCTGTAGTGAGAAAGTTCTTCCTTCTCGTGGTCGCGAGTTCTGATATTGTCTACATTCATGTTTAAACTCTTAAGGAAGTTTACACAGTATTCTTTCCAATATGCAAACCATTCCAAATCCGTTCCCGGTTTGCAGAAAAATTCAAGCTCCATCTGCTCAAATTCTCTGGTTCTGAAAGTAAAGTTGCCCGGAGTGATTTCGTTTCTGAAAGATTTGCCTATCTGGGCAATTCCGAAAGGTACTTTCTTTCTTGCCGTTCTCTGAACGTTTCTGAAGTTTACGAAAATTCCCTGAGCAGTTTCGGGTCTTAAATAGATCTCCGCTTTGGAATCCTCGGTTACGCCCTGAAAAGTTTTAAACATCAGGTTGAACTGTCTGATTCCTGTAAAGTCGGTTTTACCACATTCAGGGCACTGAACATTGTTTTCGGAGATATAGTTTTCCAGTTTTTCGTTTGACCAACCGTCCACTACAACTCCTTCAATGCCTTTTTCCTTATGATAATCTTCGATTAACTTGTCTGCTCTGAATCTTGCCTTGCAGGACTTACAATCAATCAATGGATCTGCGAATCCGCCCACGTGGCCTGATGCAACCCAAGTCTTAGGGTTCATAAGAATTGCAGAGTCAAGCCCTACGTTTAGTTTAGACTCCTGTACAAACTTTCTCCACCACGCTTTTTTTACATTGTTTTTAAATTCAACTCCAAGGGGACCGTAATCCCATGTATTTGCCAATCCGCCGTATATTTCCGAGCCCGGAAAAACGAATCCTCTGTTTTTCGCAAGGGCTACAATCTTTTCCATCGTTACTGCTCTGTCCATTTTTAAAATTATCCTTCCTGTCTCTTTTATATTTGTCTTAGAATTTTAAGTCGATTCTATTTTTCTTCAGGTTCTTCACACTTGGATTCACATTCTTCTTCGCGCTTAGATTCAGATGCTTCTCCTCTTTCAACTACAGTCTTTGCTGCCTCTTCAATTCCTTCAAAAATGTCCTCAAAAGCATCTTCAATATCGTCGCGGGCATCCTCGCCTTTGTTCTTCAATTCTTCGATTTTTTCTGCTGCTGCATCTTTAATATTGTTGTAAGCTTCCGTACTCTTTTTTACAACATCGTCAATGACGCCGGGAGCCTTTTCCTTAACCTCGTTAACTACAACAGTTCCTTTTGCCACAACCTCATCGAAAACTACAGAACCCTTTTCTCTAACGTCGCTTGCAACACCTTCCGCCTTTTCACTGATATCAATAATCTTACCTTCGTCAGTAGTCAGCTCGATTTTACATTTAAATCCAAAAGCTGCGATTGCAGCGGCAACTACGCCCCAAGGAGCCACTAAAGTGCCTACAATACCAACATTCACCGGAATATTGACAATTGTGTCATCATCCTTCTTAATTGAAATTTTAGAGATATTGCCTTTCTTAACGAGTTTTTTAATCTTTTCGATCGTATCTGAAGCAATTTCGTTTGCTCTGTTAGGTTTCTTAACGTCAACAGTTTCTTCAATAGCGATTATAGCATCTACAACGCTGCCTTCTGCCGCCTCTAAAGCTTCCTTTGCTTCTTTATAAGATACGCCTGTTCTGTCTTTGACTAATTCAATTTTTTCCAATGTGATTTCCATTTTAATACCTCCTGCCTGCGGAGCCTCTCCGCTTTATAAATTACTCAAAAGAAAAGTCTTCGCTTTTCAATTTTCCCACATCTAAATGATATGCCATATAACTTTTTAATATAGCCTTGAGTTTTTTCAGAATTTCCTCGTCAAGCGCCAGTTTTTCAAATGAAGTAAAAGGTTCTTTCTGAAAATACTTTAATATATTAACTATACCAAAATTTGTGTCATAAATCAACGGTTCATTGCTTTGTTCTTTAACAATACTTTCAGCACACTCAGGGCAAATCATGCCCCCTTCCTCAACGCTGAAAAACCTCTGTGGATTTTCTTTGCCGCACAGGCTGCACTCTTTTATATTGGGCATGGTGCCGAGAATATCCAGCACTTTAACCATATATGCCATCGCCAAAGTATCATGCTTCTTTTCCCTTTTTTCCAGCGCATCAAGAAAATCCAGCAGCAGATTAAACATTCTGGGCTGGGGCAAATCCTCCGCAGCCAACTTTTCGGTCAATTCCAAAATATACGAAGCTATCATATATTTGTCTAGGTCTTCTCCCAAGCTGTAATAGCTCCTTATAACCTGACCGTTGTTCAGATTGTAACTTTCTCTGCCTTTAAACAGCTCGTACCGCCCATAGGTGAAAGGTCTCACCGCCAAAGCCGATTTATTTTTGCCGCCTTCGGTGATATTAGAGCCTACGCTGATCTTCCCAAACTTTTTAGAAAAAAGCAGAATCATTCGTCTGCCGTTCAGAGTTTTTACCTGTCTGAAAACGATTGCTTCCGTATCAGTAATCACCTGCCGCCTCCTTAATCATTTTCTCTTTCTTCCCGCTATACTATTCCTTCTTATAGCCGAAGTTGGAAAGAGCAAAATCCGAATCCCGCCAATTTTCCTTGACTTTCACCCAAAGTTCCAAAAATACCTTGGTGCCGACCAAAGCTTCAATTTCGAGACGCGCGGCTTTGCCTATTCCTTTAAGTTTCTTTCCCTGCTTACCTATTATTATACCCTTATGGGACTTTCTTTCGCAGTAAATCACCGCGCCGATCCGCGTCAAATTTGGTTCTTCCTTATAGCTTTCGATTTCTACGGCTACGCCGTGAGGTACCTCGTCTTCCAAATAAAGCAAAATCTTTTCTCGTATGATTTCGCTGACAATAAATCTCTCCGGATGATCTGTAACCATATCTTCAGGAAAGTACATAGGGCCGTCTTGGAGAAAGTCTCCAATTCGATTAAGCAGCTTGTCCACATTTTTGCCCTCGAGAGCAGAAGTGCCGAAAATATCGTCAAATACTTCCATCTGTCTGTATTCTTCATAAATAGATTGAAAATATTCGGGTTTCATGGTGTCAATCTTGTTAATTACAAGAATCTTAGGCGTATTAATTTCCTTAAGCATATCCAAAATATATTTGTCGCCTGTGCCTTTGCTTATGGCGCCGTCTACCATGAAAATAATAACTTCCACTTCTTTAAAAGTGTTTATTGCAGAATCGGTCATAAACGCTCCCAGTTTGCTGTGAGGCTTATGAATTCCCGGCGTATCAATAAAAATCATCTGTACGCCTTTAGAATAATCTCCCTCCGGAATATCAGTATATATTCCTCTGATTATATTTCTCGTAGTCTGAGGTTTGTCTGTAGTAATCGCAATCTTTTCTCCAAGTACCGCATTGAGCAGAGTTGACTTGCCTACGTTTGGTCTTCCGACAATTCCTATAAATCCTGTTTTCAAAGTTTAAATCCCTCCGGTAACATTTTATCCATGGTGTAAACTCTAAGCGAGTCTTGATCCTTTCCTGTGATAATTTCAAAATCATCATCACAGAACTCTCTCATAAACTGTCTGCAAATTCCGCAAGGCCATGCTTCTCCACCGCTTGATGCGATAGCTATCGCCTTAAATTTCGTAAAACCCTCTGAAATTGCTTTTACAAAAGCTGTTCTTTCGGCACAGATTGTACCTCCAAATGATGAGTTTTCAACATTGCACCCTGTAAAAATATGCCCGTCCTCAGTAAGAAGCGCAGCCCCCACTCTGAAGTTTGAGAAAGGTGCATAAGACATTGCTGTCATTTCGCTGGCTTTACGGTATAAATCTTTATACATGGTTTGAGCCTCCTGTGATTATTTCTTTATCCGTTTATTTTTATCCGTTATTTTTATCTGTTTATTTTTATCTGTCTATTTTTCATTTGTCTATCTAAGCACGCCGATATGCTCCATGATTTTTTCTTCGCGATCCCGCATTGCTGCCTTCTCTACTTCTTCCATATGGTCATAGCCAAGGAGATGCAGCACGCTGTGTACAAAAAGATATATTATTTCTCTCTCAAAGGAATGTCCAAACTCCTCTGCCTGCAATGCTGCGCGCTCTTTGCAAATCACCACATCGCCGAGGCAAATCTCTCCCACCTCCGGCATGTCCTCTTGCAAATCGTCAAATTGGGGGAAGGAAAGCACATCGGTAACGCTGTCAACATTTCTGTACTCCCTGTTCAGTTCCCGGATTTCCTCCTGTTCTACGAAAGTCACGCTTATTTCGCAGCGTTGGCTTTCCAAGCCCTCCATCTGTGCTGCATATTCTGCGGCTTCCACCATTTTATTCAGAATTTCCTGCGTGACAACTTGTTCTTCCTCATAAATGATATTCATATCTGCTCCTGAATTTTATTCCTGCCTGTTATCCGATTTATTAATGTTTATTACTGTTTATTCCTGAATTTCCTCGGGATACTTTTTATAATATTGGTCGTAAGCATTTATAATCTTTCGCACAAGTTCATGGCGCACCACGTCGGTGTCTTTCAGATAGCAAAAATCAATGTCCTTCACGTTCTTTAAGACTCTTTCCGCTTCAACCAGCCCCGATTTTTTACCTCTTGGAAGGTCTATCTGGGTTACATCGCCTGTCACAACCACTTTAGAGCCAAAACCCATTCTGGTAAGGAACATCTTCATCTGCTCCCGCGTAGTGTTTTGAGCTTCATCTAATATAATAAAAGAATTATCAAGGGTTCTTCCTCTCATATATGCCAGCGGAACTACTTCTATAGCCTCCTTTTCCTTAAGGCGCAGCGCTGCATCCCTTCCCAGCACATCATATAAAGCATCGTAAAGAGGCCTTAAGTAGGGATCAACCTTGTCCTGCAAATCTCCCGGAAGAAATCCAAGCCGTTCACCTGCTTCGACTGCTGGTCTGGCAAGAATAATCTTCTGTACTTCTTTATTTTTAAAAGCGTTAATAGCCATAGCTACGGCAATATATGTCTTACCCGTACCGGCAGGACCTATGCCGAAAACCACATCTTTATTTCTTATGCTGTTAACGTAATTTTTCTGACCTAATGTTTTAGGCTTTAACGGCTTACCCTTATGCGTAAAGCAGATAACATCTTTTCCCACTTTGTTTTCGCCATAGGATATGCCTTCTTTTTTTAGATTGATCACGTAAGCAACCTTTTGTTTGTCCAGGCTTTCCCCTCCGGCAAGAATGTTCATCATCTCTCCCAGAATACCTGCTGCAAGATCTACAGCCTCCTTCGCGCTGTATGTTCCCTTATCTTCAGAGCTACAATTCTGTAAGCCTTCTTCAGGGGAACCGCTATTTTCAAAACTCAAGCCTGCTTTGAGGAGCAGTTCATCTTCACGCTGAAAGATCTCCACTCCTGTTGCTTCCTTTATTAAATTTAAGTTGACATCCAGATTCCCAAAAAGTTCTATTCTATCTATTCCATCAATTATCTGAATTTTCCTGTCCAACTACGATCTCCTTTTCAATTCCTATTTGTTGGCGTACTTCTAAAGTTACGCTTACCTCTATTATATTTTTTTTATATGAAAAATTCAAACTTTTATTTACGATTTCTGCCTTTTCGGGCAAATTTTCTTTTGCCCAAATGCGAATTTGCTGGTTTACCACCGCTTCTGCCTGCTCTTCAGTCTTTTCTGCATAGTTTTCCACTACGTTTAAACCGCTTTGAGCCGATCCGTTGGCGGAGGAGTCTTCTCCATCGTCACGAGTGAATTCCTCAACGCCCTCGCTCTTTATGTATCTTTCTTGATTAAACGTTTCATGGTACGGAATAAGAGCCATAATCTCGCCTTGCGATTTTACGTAATACTCCGTCGGCCAGCCCTCTTGGAAAGTGGTAGCCGCAGTAGGTACGACTCCGGAAATGAGTACTTGCCCTTCTTCCACATAATCTCCCGGTTCTACTAAAGCTAATCCCCAAAGCGTGCTTATAGACTCAATATACCCCGACCTTTCTGCAACGATATCGCAATATTTTTCTTCCGGCTTCTGTGAAGGTATAAAAATATCGCTGTCCTGTTCTGCCTCCTCGGAAAGTATTTTGCCGCTGCTTTCGGCTACGTTAAGGTAGACTACTCTTCCGTCATAGACAAGCTGTATCCATGTCAACTGTGGAAAAGTAGCCCGCAAATCATCTCTTGCCTTATCCCAGTCGATGTCCGGGCGGAAAACGCCTTCATATATGCCTGACCGTTCCAGACAAAGCCTCAGACTGTCTTCCGGTATCGCCTTATATCCGTCGATCCTTATTGTACAGACAAAAAGCGACTGCACCATAACGATGGCCGCCGCCAAGATTGTCCCTATGATAGCAATGGGCTTTTTAACCGCCGACCTGATTTTTTGTTCCGGTCCCTGACTGCCGATTACCGTAATCCGATACAGAGATTTACCCAGTTTGCGCATATATTTTAAATCGCTTTTGGCGATCCACCCAACAGCTTCGGTATCGGATACAATTTTAAGAGATTTTATTTTTATGCCGTAATCAAAGGCTTTGCTTAACAATCTTTCAATTCTAAAGCCTTCAATGCGCACTAAAACTCTATATCTATAAAAATTCCACTCCCCGTATTTTGCCTTCAATGACGAGCCTCCCTTCGCATATCTCTTTTATGACAAAATTTTCGCCCACCACTGTAGTATATTTTTTGCCGCTGCTGACGGTGAGTGCATTTTCGCTTATCATAACAATGGACGACACGTTTTCCATAATTACCAGCCTGCCTGTAGCAATTACACGAGGCATGGTAAAGTCCAAGTCGTAAGCCATTTCTTCTATAATCTTCATGCCAAGTCCTCCCTTCATAAATTTTATGAAGGGAGGACCGTTTCAATTACCTAAAACATAAATTCCATCTGTGTCAGTCTAAATTTTCTTACGGGAGAAAACAGAATTCCAAGGCCGCTGTTATATACCTTGAAACCTAAAACGCTGTAGAAGGCTTCCTTATGTTTAGCTTTGGAAGTCTGCTGCCTTACTTGACCTCCGCAGGAGGCGATACAGCCTGTTTTAACGGCTCGTATCAAATCGTTATTGCACGATATCGGTTTTTCTACAGCATCCGCCTTGCCACAAGTCTCAGTCTGAAACTCGGTAAATCCCATGCCCACATATTTTTCCTCGTGAGCATCGGAGCCGCCAATGCAAGGTTTACGATATTTTTTGGCAAGTTCCATAGCCAAAGCATTTGCACGATTGCTTTCACATGTATTAAAACCTTCAATAAAATCTACTTTTTTCAATATTTCCGGATGATTTTTAATCTTTTTAAAGAACATGGCGCTGGAACTTTTAACACCATACGGATGTGCCGGTCCTAAGATTCCGCCGAGCCTATGTACCAGCCTGATAAGCCTTTCAACCGGAAGTCCGCGCAGTCTAAGTACATGAGGCATAAGCCCATCCGGCAGAATTACTATAAAATGTCCTGCGTCTTTAGTATCATACTCTATTCCGCAGAGCACAGTAAAATCAAGGAATTCAGCTCTTTGTGCGCCGCCTGATTCAAACCACTTTCTATATCCTCTGTACGAGTCGTGGTCTGTGACCAACATTCCGTCAAAACCTTTTTCTTTAAGCAACTCAATATATTTTTCAAGGGGTACCTTTGCATCTATGGAACCTGCCTTGGTATGGCAGTGCATATCGAATTTCATAGGCATATCCTCCTTTTCATATTATATTCCCACTATAATATCATAAGTTTATATCATTTATATGACCTTATTCAAGCGGAAAGTTCTGGACTTGCTTTTTATCGCATATTTATTTTTATTATACAGCATCATCTCAACTCAATTATGTTATTTTTATAAAAATTCATTGATAAAAAGCTCTTGCGAAGTCAAAAAAAAAATAGTATAATGCTTATGTTATAGGCTAAAGACTGTTCACAGCTTAATTATTTCATGTTAGTCAGGAGGTGAATTGGAATATGGCACAAGTTATCGTAAGAGAAAACGAAAGTTTGGAATCTGCTCTTAAGAGATTCAAGAGATCATGCGCTAGAGACGGCGTTATGAGCGAACTTAGAAAGAGAGAGCATTACGAAAAACCAAGCGTAAAGAGAAAGAAAAAATCTGAAGCTGCAAGAAAAAAGGCTAAAAAGTACTAATTAGGCGCTGTCACTCATATTAAGCGCTATCACGCAGTCATTTAAAACCTATATTGGAGCACCCTTTGGATCTTCTTTTGAATCGAGGTGAAAAAATAAATGGCAATTAAAGAAAAATTAATGGCAGACTTCAAGGAAGCTATGAAAGCTAAAGATGAAGTGGCTAAAAATACAATAAGTTTTGCTCGAGCTGCGGTTAAACAGTACGAAGTTGACCACAGAGAGGAACTTGACGATGAAGGCATTATTGCTATTTTATCAAAACAGGTTAAAATGAGAAAAGATGCCCTCGCTGATTTTGAAAAAGCTGGTCGAACAGATTTAATCGAATCCTATAAAGCGGAAATTGAAGTTCTTCAAAGATATTTACCGGAGCAGCTTTCCGAAGAAAAGCTTCGCGATATTATTGCAGAGGTTGCCGGCTCCCTTGGAATTGATGGCGGCATGCAGAACATGGGTAAACTCATGGGTCCTGTAATGGCTAAAGTTAAAGGTGTGGCAGACGGCGGCATGGTAAAAAAACTTGTTGAAGAATTCTTAAAAAAATAAAGTTGCAAAAAAAACATCCCCGCGTGAAACGCGGGGTTTTTACGATGCAGGTATAATCCTATTGAGACGAGAGAGTGTGAACAAAAGTCTGTAAATGCAGATCTTCCATGATAATGATTGGGCT
>CAZYWO010000049.1:0-13367 GCA_964651095.1 uncultured Oscillospiraceae bacterium
CAGCTGATTTGTAATCAGCAGGTCGGGGGTTCGAGTCCGTCCACCAGCTCCACTATATTGGCAGACGATTGACAATTGTAATTAAATATTGATATGGGAGTGTACCCAAGCGGCCAAAGGGGGCAGACTGTAAATCTGTTGTCAGTGACTACGGTGGTTCGAACCCACCCGCTCCCACCAAACAGAAAGCGTATGTTCAAGGAAGATGTTGAACGTGCGCTTTTTGTTTAGTTTAAGGCTTAGGTAGGTATGAGTTTATAATCGGATTGTGCCGGATATTACCCTTTCTGCTAAAGCAACCCAACAGCATGCCTTAGATCTTTTAGAAAGGCTGCACTTTTTCCCGCCCAAAAAGTTTTTCTGGTTCATCATTCGATTTATATAGAATCAGAAATAATTATAAGAATGACAAATACCTTGAAAGGATTTGAAACAGAGGGCAATCTCACCATTGAAACGAGACATTTGATTATTGTGATTTGGCAATATGGCTATAGGATCTTGTTGCTTGACTAAAGCATAAAAAACAAATATACTAAGCCTGTAAATAAAAGCAGCAAAGGAGAACAGATATGACTGACGAACTTAAACAGAAAATAGAACAGCTAAAAGATCTTCAAAAAAAGATTTATGCATTTAATTATGCTTCATCTTCTATCTATTTGGACGGAGCGACAGTTGCCCCAAGAGATACTGAGGAAGGCAGAGGCGAAGCCTTAGGTATTCTCTCTGAATATGCTTATGAGCTCAAAACTTCGAGCGAGACCATAGAACTTCTTGAATTTCTTAGTGAGCACAAAGGTGAGCTTACTGCTCATCAGGCTAGGGAAGTTGAGCTTCTTTTAAGAGATAATGATTATATGAAAAATATTCCACAGAATGAATTTGTGGAATATCAAAAAATACTCAGCAAAGCCGACTATATTTGGCATAGAGCAAAAGAAAAAAACGATTTTGAACTGTTTAAACCAATTTTAAAAGATATTTTTGAATATAATATCCGTTTTGCAAAATACTATAGACCTCATGAAGAGCCATATAACACCCAGCTTAATATGTTTGAATGGGGTATAACAATGGAGCAGTGCGACAAATTTTTTGCTACTCTTCGTGAGCACATAGTGCCGCTTATAAAAAAGATTGGTGAAGTTCCGCAGATAGATGATTCTCCGCTCTATGGTGATTTTCCAGTTGAAAAACAGAAGGAACTCACAAAATATCTCATGGATTATATGGGTATAGATCCCAACCACTGCGTTTGCGGTGAAACTGAGCACCCGTTCACTCTTGAGTTTACCAAAGATGATGTCCGTATCACCACTCATTATTTTAAAAACAATGTGACATCGTCCATGTACTCTGTTATTCACGAAAGTGGTCATGCACTTTATGAGCTTGGCGGAGATGACGAACATAAATATACAGTTGTGGCCGGTGGCGTTTCAATGGGGATACACGAAAGCCAGTCAAGATTTTTTGAGAATATCATTGGCAGGAGTGAAGCTTTTACAGGTGCTATTCTTCCTAAATTTAAAGAGATTTTCCCGGAGCAGTTTTATGATATAACACCACGCAGATTTTACGAGATGATAAATAAGGCCCAGCCTTCACTTATCAGAACGGAAGCGGATGAACTCACTTATGCTCTTCACGTTATGGTACGCTATGAAATTGAGAAAAAGATTTTCGCTGGGGAGCTTACGGTTGAAGATATACCATCGGAGTGGAACAGACTTTATAAAGAATATCTTGGTGTTGATGTTCCTAATAACACCAAAGGCTGCCTTCAAGATTCCCACTGGTCAGGTGGTAGCATTGGCTATTTCCCGTCCTATGCACTTGGAAGCGCATACGGTTCTCAGATACTTGCAAAAATGCGTGAAGATATCGATGTTGAAGCCGTTTGTGCTTCCGGCACGCTCAAACCTATATCTGATTGGCTTTCCGAGCGCATCTATCAGTATGCGAGTATGTATGACCCCAAAGATCTATTTGAAAAAGTTTGCGGAGAACCATTTGATCCGAAATATTATACTGATTATCTTGAGAAAAAATACAGCGATATTTATAGGCTCTGATAAAAAATACTACAAATGCTCAATGGTAAAAAGCAAGATCATCCAATAAATTATATAGGTAAGGAAAATCGTTATGAAAGTCGAAAAAACAGATGAGGGAATGAAGATAACAGAAATAAGTGGGCTTTCTCTTCCGGAAACTTTGGACTGTGGTCAGTGCTTTCGTTGGAAGCCAAATGAAGAAGGCAGCTGGCATGGTGTTGTAAAAGGTGTGCATCGTTTTATAAAACCAGAAAAGAATGGAATAACTATCCTTGGCGCGGATGAAGACGAATTTGATTCTATATGGTATGATTATTTTGATTTTGGTAGAGATTATGATATGCTGAAAACGGATTTTTCATCCAATGATATGCTCCGCGATGCCTGCACTTTTGCGCCAGGTATAAGAGTGTTGCGTCAGGAGCCGTGGGAGGCGTTTATAACTTTTATAATAAGTCAAAACAATAATATTGCAAGAATAAAAGGAATCGTTGAAAGAATTTGTACTGCATTTGGTGAAGAAATTGAAGAGGGTGTATATGCTTTTCCAACGCCGGAAGTTCTTGCAAAAATACCAACAGAACGGTTTACAGAACTTGGTTGCGGCTATCGTGCCGAGTACCTTTCAAGTGCATCAAAAGAGGTTTATGAAGGTACTCTTGATTTAGAGAGCCTTAAAACCGCCCCTATTACAGAAGCTCGCGAGCGACTTTTAAAGATCCATGGAGTTGGGCCTAAGGTTGCAGACTGTGTACTTCTCTATGGCCTTGGAAGGGTGGAGCGTTGCCCGGCGGACGTCTGGATGAAACGTGTTTTAAACGCTCTTGGAGGTGAAATGCCGGAATGCGTTTCAAATTATGCGGGCATAGCGCAACAATTTTTATTCCATTATGCACGAAATTATCCGGAAAAGTTTGTAGAAAACAAAGCATAAAATACATATGGCCGCTATTGCAAATTTATTTATTTTATATTAAAATAAAATTAACTAAATTAAGAAAGAAGGATCGATCATAATGCCGCTTGTCGGAACAAAAGAGATGTTTGCAAAAGCCTACGAAGGAGGCTATGCTATTGGAGCCTTCAACGTAAATAATATGGAAATTATTCAAGGTATTACAGAAGCCGCAGCAGAAGAAAATGCTCCACTTATTCTTCAGGTTTCAAAGGGAGCAAGAAATTATGCAAAACCCATATATCTTAAAAAGCTTGTTGAAGCAGCAGTTTATGATACAGGCCTTCCGATAGCCCTTCACCTTGACCATGGTGACAGCTTTGAGACTTGCAAAGATTGTATTGACAATGGTTTTACTTCTGTTATGATCGACGGCTCGCAATATAGTTTTGAAGACAATATTGCACTTACTCGGCAAGTTGTTGAATATGCTCATGCTCACGATATCTGTGTTGAAGGCGAGCTTGGAACTCTTGCAGGAATTGAGGATGATGTGAATGTAAGCGCAGAGGATTCCTCATATACAAGACCGGATCAGGTACAGGAGTTTGTAGAGCGCACAGGAGTTGATTCTCTTGCAATAGCCATTGGTACCAGCCATGGGGCGTATAAATTTAAGCCCGGCCATAAACCCGAACTTCGTTTCGATATACTTAAAGAAGTAGAAAATCGACTTCCTGGTTTCCCAATAGTGCTTCATGGTTCTTCATCGGTTCCTCAGGAGTGGGTGAAAGTTGTCAATGGGTTTGGAGGCAAAATGCCGGATGCTATAGGAATCCCCGAGGAACTACTTCGTGAGGCAGCAAAAATGGCCGTTTGCAAAATAAACATTGATTCTGACCTTCGTCTTGTTTGCACAGCTTCCATAAGGCAGCACCTTTATGAACACCCGGAACATTTTGACCCAAGGCAGTACCTTAAACCGGCGAGAGAGAACATCAAAGAATTGGTAAAACATAAGCTTGTAGATGTGCTCGGCTGCAATGGAAAAGCATAATACTGATGAAAAAGCCGCTTATGTTAAGCGGCTTTCTTAATGTTTTTTAATTTTATGAAATACGCTTGAAAAAGTAAACGAACGAATTTATAATAGTAAAAAAGGGGATAAAGTGAGATGAAAAAGGGCATTTTTATTGTTACTACAATCTTTATTCTGCTGATATTTTCTTCGTGCTGAAAAACTGAATCCATAGAAAGAATAGTAGGAGAATCGAAAGTATATACCAAGTCAGAAATAGACGCTGCTATGGATTTGGTTATTTATGAGTTTAAAATGAATTTTACTGGCTGCGAACTTGTAAAACTTGAATATAGTGATGATTTTTTAGGGCAGGCGAAAGGCTGGTCAGAACACTATGAGTTCGACAAGGCAATAGTTTTACTATCAGAGTTTAAGACAGGGGATTCATTAGATGGAAGCCTTGAACCAAACAGTATATATTCGAATTACCAGTGGATTTTGGTTCGCAACGACGGAGAAAAATGGAGAATTAAAGATTGGGGTTACGGCTGAAATCAAAAGTAATGATCTTGATATTTTTTTGATATAAAAATAAAAGAATAAATATAAATAATAAAAAGCCTGCAATGCAGGCTTTTTATTATTTATTAATAACATTTTCTATATGTTCAACAAAAAGCTTGCGTATGCCCTCGTATTCGCCAAGACCTTTGAGTACGGTGGAAATTTCATATCCTTCGGCCTCAAGTTGGCTTCTCCATGAATTAGGATCATTACTTGCCATATCATTTGTAGCGTGGTCGCCTGCAACTATCATAAATGGAGCTAGGGTTACTTTTTTGGGATTATAAGTTTTTAACATACGGATAATAGATTCCATGGAAGGGTAGGACTCAACCGTTCCAAGAAAAATATTTGGATATCCTTTGTCTTTAAATGTATAATCCAAAGCGGCATATATGGAGTTTGAAAAGTGTGTGGTTCCATGCCCCATAAGGACCAAAGCTTCATCGTCTTTTAAATAGGAAAATTCAGTGGCAATTGCCTCAATTACTTTTTCGCTGTCACTTATGGAGGTGAGAAGGGGATTTCCAAAACTGATACTGTCAAAGTATTCTTTAAAAGAGAGTGCTTCCTCCTTCATAAGATCGTTTTCAATACCATTAATAACATGGGTTGGCTGTACTATAACATCAGCGATACCATCGATTCTCATCTGCTCCATTGCTTCTTTAACATTATTAACATGAATATTATCGCGTTTTTTGAGCTTGGAAATAATCATTTTACTGGTCCAAGCTCTGTAAACTGAGTAATCAGGAAATGCCTCGCCAATAGTTTGCTCAATAGCATCAATTGTAACTTTTCTGGTATCTTCATAGCTTGTACCAAAACTGACCACCAAAATTGCCTTAGAATTCATGATCTGACTTCCTCCATAGCATTTTGTTAAATATTAAAGTGTCACTTATAAATAATAATTTAAAAATAATCTTCAATATTATAAATTACACAGTTTTATAAGTCAATTAATTTTGACAAATTTAACTTGGAAATTATATTTTTAGCAAAAATGGTGCATCCAAAAAAGCCATGTTCTAAAAATTCTCTTTGATTTCTATTCAATATATGATATTATAATATAAAAAGTAATGAAAGAGAGTAAGGTAAATGAGCATCAAAATGTTAGGTATAGATTATAACAAGGCTTCTGTAGATATTCGTGCTCTATTCTCCTTTACGAAAAAAAATGCCGGTGCCGCTATGGAGAAATTTTATGGCGAGGATGGTATTTTAGGGTGCATAATTATTTCTACTTGCAATCGTATGGAAATTTGGACCAGCACGGCAGAAGAGTGGAAAGGGTGTTTATTAGAAAAGCTTTGTGAAATAAAAGGGGTAAACCCAGACCAATATCGTGAATATTTTGTGCTTAGAGAAGGCAAAGAGGCAGTAGAGCATCTTTTTTACCTTGCAAGCGGACTTAAGTCTCAGATTATAGCTGAAGATCAGATAATTACACAAGTAAAAGATGCGCTTACACTTTCAAGGGAACATTTCTGCACAGATAATGTTCTGGAAGTTTTATTTAGAATGGCGGTTACAGCAGGTAAAAAAGTAAAAACAGACGTAATTTTTTCTCATGGTAACACTTCGGTAATTCATCAGGCAATTCGTTTCCTTGAAAATGAAGGTTATAATATGCAAGGAAAAACCTGCATGGTGATCGGTAATGGAGAGATGGGAAAAATCGCTGCACAAACATTAATGGAATCGGGCGCAGATGTTACTGTGACAGTAAGGCAGTATCGCAGTGGCATTGTAGATATTCCTCAAGGATGCAGAAGAATAAATTATGGTGAACGAATGGAGTACATACCTGAATGTGACCTTGTGGTGAGCGCTACTGCAAGCCCTAACTTTACATTGACAAAAGAAGCTTTTGACTTATTGAATAGAGAAAAGCCACTTCTTTTGATTGATCTTGCGGTTCCAAGGGACATCGAACCGGAGATAAATGAGCTTAAATATGTGACACTATATGATATAGACAGCTTTAAAGCTGATTGTGTTTCAGAAAAGATGCAGAGCAGCTTTGAAAAGGCCGGTGAAATCATTAGTGAACAAATGGAGGAGTTTTTTAACTGGTATGAGGGAAAAGACTTGTTTCCAAAAATACAAGAGATCAAGTCGAGCGCAGTATATGATTTTAATAGAAAAATAGTAAAAACGGTAAATAAAATATCCATTGATGAGACAGATAGGCAGAAGCTACTCAATATTCTTGACAATGCAGTGGAAAAAGTAGTAAACAGAATGATTTTTGGCCTTAGGGATTCACTTGACCAAAAAGAATTTATAGATTGCATTAATGGGCTGGAGCATACATATGAAGAAATGTAAAGCACTATTTCCGATGTTTTTTGATATTTCAGAGAAAAAAATTGTGGTTATAGGCGGGGGAAAAATAGCCACTCGCAGAATAAAAGCTCTTTTAGATTTTGCAGATAAAATTTTGGTCATCGCTCCAAAAGTAAGCGATGATATATTACAGATGGGGAAAGACGGAAGAATACTTTTTGAAAGGCGTACTTATAATGAGAAAGACATTAATGGTGCCGACATCGTTTTGGCGGCCACTGACAATGTTTCACTCAATGATGAAATATACACCAATTGTAAACATCTTGGAATTATGGTGAATGTAGCAAGCGATAAAGAAAAATGCGATTTTTATTTCCCGGGAATAGTAAAAAAGGATTCAATAATAATCGGGATCAGCGCTGGCGGAAACGATCATAAAGGGGCAAAAGAGATGCGCCAAAAAATTCAAAAATATCTGGAAAGTGAGTCGTAGAGGAGCGAACGGATATGGAGAAAAAAGTAATTACTATAGGAAGTCGTGAGAGCAAACTTGCAGTAATACAAAGTGAAATGGTAAGGGATTTTATTCATGAACATTTTCCTAACTGTGAAGTGAAAATACTTACTATGAAAACTACCGGCGATATTATTTTGGATCGTACATTAGATGAAGTTGGTGGAAAAGGACTTTTTGTAAAAGAGCTTGACAAAGCCTTATTGGAAAAGCGTAGCGATCTTTCTGTACATAGTATGAAGGACCTTCCCATGGAAGTACCGAAAGAATTGCCAATCGTAGCATGTTCAAAAAGGGAGGATCCGAGGGATGTCCTTATACTTCCAAAAGGTATAAAAGAATACCAAGGCGATAAACCTATAGGTTCAAGCAGTCTTAGAAGGACGCTGCAGCTTGCTAAGCTTTTTCCGAGTGCAGAGTTCAAAAGCATAAGGGGAAATGTTATTACAAGGCTTAGAAAGCTGGATGATGGGGAATATGGAGCTTTGGTGCTGGCTGCAGCAGGAGTAAAACGCCTTGGACTTGAGAACAGAATAAGCCGATATTTTGAGCCAGATGAAATTATACCAGCCGCCTGTCAGGGAATATTGGCTGTGCAAGGAAGAGCAGGTGAGGATTATTCCTACTTGGGTGCTTATCATGATGAGAAAGCAGCCTTTGCGGCAGCAGCCGAAAGAGCTTTTGTAGCTTATTTGAACGGGGGATGCTCTTCCCCTGTGGCAGCTTACGCTGAAGTTGATGAAGAAAGGATAATTCTTCGCGGGCTTTATTACAATGAAAAGACCGGAGAGCACGGCATAGATGTTTTAGAAGGCACAGTGGATAAGGCAGAATCTATAGGCATTAGCCTTGCTAAGAAATTAAAAGATAAAATGGAGGGCGAGCATTAATGAGTGAGGGAAAAGTGTGGCTTGTAGGAGCCGGACCCGGTGATGTGGGACTTTTTACTTTAAAAGGGTATCAAACTTTGTTAAATGCTGAGGTCGTTGTATATGACAGCCTTGTAGGGCATGGAATTATGTCACTTATTCCAGAAGGCGTAAAATGTATAAATGTAGGCAAAAGGTCAAGCCATCATACAATGCCACAATGGAAAATAAATGAAGTTCTGCTTGAAGAGGCGCAGAAAGGTCGCCGCGTAGTAAGATTAAAGGGCGGAGACCCTTTTATGTTTGGAAGAGGCGGAGAAGAATTAGAGCTTTTAGAAGAAAATGGCATTCCCTACGAAATTGTTCCGGGAATAACATCTCCACTTTCGGTTCCGGCTTATAACGGAATTCCAGTCACACACCGTGATTTTTGTTCATCCCTTCACATTATTACCGGCCACAAAAAAGAGGGAAAAGATTATGACATTAACTTCAAAGCACTAGTAGAAACAAATGGAACTTTGGTGTTTTTAATGGGCGTTACAGCTATGGAAGATATCTGTTTCGAACTAATGAAAGCTGGAATGGACCCGGATATGCCTGCTGCAATACTACAACAGGGTACGACAGCAAGGCAGCGAAGGGCAGTGGCAACGGTTTCTACTTTGAAAGAGGAAGCAGAGAAAGCAAATATACAGGCTCCGGCCGTAATTGTGGTAGGAAAAGTATGCGAACTTGAAAGAAAATTTGCCTGGTACGAAAAGTTACCTCTTGCAGGTTATAGAGTTCTGGTTACAAGGCCAAAAGATCTTGTATCAACAATATCAGAAAAACTTCGTATAAAAGGTGCAGAAGTTCTAGAACTTCCAGCAATAAAAACTGTTCCTCTTGAGGACCAAAGCCGGCTTTATACGGCGTTTGACGAGATTGAAAAATATCAGTGGGTTGTTTTTACAAGTCCAACAGGAGTAAAAGTATTTTTCGATGAGATGAAAAAAAAGCATATGGATATTCGCTTGCTAGGTAAAGCTAAAATTGCTTCAATCGGTATTGGCACAAAAAAAGAGCTTGAAAAACGAGGAATATTCACTGACCTTATGCCGGAAATCTATGATGGCGAGCATCTTGGCAAAGCGCTGGCTGGTGTTTGTAATATGTGTGAACATGTACTTATTCCAAGGGCAAAAACTGGCAACCATGAGATCATTGATGCATTATGCACAAAAAATTTAGTGGTTGACGATGTACCAACCTATAATACTATATATGAGAAACAGGATGTTATTGACGAATGTAAAGAATTTACTGACGGTAATATCGACTGCGCAGTGTTCACAAGTGCTTCTACCGTAAAAGGTTTCGCAGAAGCTACAAAAGGGCTTGACTATTCGCTTGTAAATGCTGCCTGCATCGGAAAACAAACCAAAGCTGCAGCCGATGCTTTTGGAATGAAAACTTCTATGGCAGAGAAGACGACACTTGACAGTTTGGTAGAACTGGTTATACAATTAAAAGAGAATAAAACTTAATGGAAAAATGGGCAAATTTGTATTGCCTAATCTTTCTATACATAAAGGAGTAGATTTATTATGGACATGATTCAAAGACCAAGAAGACTCCGCGGCAGCGAAATACTTCGCAAAATGGTGAGAGAAACAAGGGTTAATAAAAGCTCTCTTACTTATCCTCTTTTTGTAAAAGATGGAGAAAACATTGAGGAAGAGATACCGTCTATGGAAGGGCAATATCGCTACAGTGTAGACAAACTTCCTTATGAGCTTGAACGTTTGAGCAAGGCTGGCATTTCTTCAGTTATGTTGTTTGGTATTCCTGAATATAAGGACGAAGTTGGAAGCGAGGCTTATGCCGAAAATGGTATTGTCCAACGTGCATTAAGAGAAGCCAAAAAACAATTTCCGGACCTCTACTATATTACCGATGTATGTATGTGTGAATACACCTCACATGGCCACTGTGGTGTGCTCTGTGGAGAAAAGGTTGAGAATGACGCCACATTGGAACTTTTGAACAAAACGGCTCTTTCACATGTGCAGGCGGGTGCTGATATGGTGGCTCCTTCAGATATGATGGACGGTCGGGTTTTAAGTATACGTCAAAATTTGGATAAAAATGGATACAAAGATACGCCCATTATGTCCTATGCCGTAAAGTACGCATCAGCTTTTTATGGCCCGTTTCGTGAAGCGGCCGGCAGTGCTCCTTCTTTTGGAGACCGCAAAGGCTACCAGATGGATTACCACAATAAAAAAGAGGGCATGAAGGAAGCGCTTTTAGATGTACAAGAAGGCGCAGATATTATAATGGTGAAACCGGCTCTTTCATATCTTGACATTATTTCTGAGATATCGAAAGGAATAAACCTACCCATTGCGGCCTACAGTGTAAGCGGTGAATATGCCATGGTAAAAGCGGCAGCCAAACTTGGATATATTGATGAGGCGAAAATTATTTGCGAAATGGCCGTTAGCACTTACCGTGCAGGAGCGAATATCTATCTCACTTATTTTGCGAAAGAACTGGCGCAGTTTATTGATGAGGGGAGAATCGGCTGATGACAAGATCAGAAGAATTATTCCAAAGAGCTGTTAATGTGATTCCTGGAGGGGTAAACAGCCCTGTTCGTGCCTATGGCTCAGTGGGCGAGACACCGCGCTTTATTCAAAAAGCCACAGGTAGCAAAATATATGATGTTGATGGTAACGAATATATCGACTATATCGATTCATGGGGGCCGATGATCCTGGGGCATAATAATGATGAGATCAGGGAGGCGGTAATAAAAGCCTCTCAAAATGGCCTTAGTTTTGGTTGCGCAACTGAAATTGAAGTTGAAATAGCAGAATATATTTGCGAGAGGATTCCAGGAATAGAAATGATACGAATGGTAAACTCTGGGACAGAAGCTGTTATGAGCGCTATTCGTGTCGCAAGAGGCTATACTGGTAAAAATAAAATAATCAAGTTTGCAGGATGCTACCATGGTCACAGCGATGCAATGCTTGTCAGTGCCGGGAGTGGCGTTATGACAAGCGGGGTACCAGACAGTTCAGGCGTTCCAAAAGGGTGTACGGAAGACACAATGATAGCTGTATATAATGATCTTGAAAGCGTAAAAAAACTTTTTGATAAGAGTAATGATCAAGTTGCTGCTGTCATAGTGGAGCCTATAGGAGCAAATATGGGCCTTGTGCCACCGGTAGCGGGGTTTCTCGAAGGGCTTCGCAAGATCTGTACTAAAAACAAAGCGCTTCTGATTTTTGATGAGGTAATAACTGGATTCCGGCTTGGTTTTACGGGTGCTGCTGGGTATTTTGGAATAGATCCTGATATTGTAACTTACGGAAAAATCATCGGTGCGGGTATGCCCGTTGGGGCTTATGGCGGACGTAAGGAAATTATGGAACTTGTGTCTCCAGTTGGAAAAGTATATCAGGCTGGGACTTTAAGCGGTAACCCTATTGCGATGACTGCCGGTCTTACTCAGCTCAAAATACTTTATGAACATCCTGAAATATATGATAAATTAAAAAGAATGGGCGAAAAGCTGTACGGCGGGATGAAAAATATCTTTAAAAACTATGAGGTTCCATGTACAATAAATTACGAGAGTTCATTGGGTTGCATGTTCTTTACAAAGATTGAGGTACGCGACTATTCTACAGCAAAAACTTCTGATACGAAAGCTTTTGGCAAATATTTCAAATATATGTTGGATTCAGGTATTCATATGGCACCTTCGCAGTTTGAAGCTATGTTCCTTTCGTATGCTCATACAGATGAAGATATAGAAAAAACTCTTGAAACAGTAAAAAAATATTTAAGTTCCATAAAGTAAAGCAAATAAAAAGACGGAATACTTACCGTCAACGAGCGTTGCGCCGAGTTAGGTATTAGCCGTTCAACATGTTACTATAGAACGAGAGTTTTAAACAACTGAATATCAGACTGAATATCAGGAGGATGTGACATGACTTGTCCAAAATGCGGAAGCACGAATGTTACTATTCAAACTTTTTAGGAAAACAAAGGAAGCACCACTATTACTAACACAAAATCTAAATACAAAGAAAAAGGTCACGGCTGTCTTTGGTGGCTTTGCATCGGTTGGTGGTGGTGGATGGTTGATCTGCTTTTATGGATTTTCTTATTTGTACCTCGTTTTTGTATTCAACTGTTTAAGAAAAAGAAGTATACGGGTAAATCAACGAGTGTTTCAAACACAGTAAACGATGTATCATACATCACTGTTTGTATATGTGGCAATTGTGAAAACAGGTGGAACATATGAAATCCAACAAGAAAAAATACTGACACGACAATGAAGATGCCGAGTGGGGAAAATGGGTTGATGGTGTTCACAAGCCAATTCTTGCGCCGAAAGAGTGATTATGAAGATCGTTAAGTAAGCGTTAAAAGCAATCATTCGCTTCTTGTGGAAATTCGTCATTTTCTTTATCAAAGCCTTGATATCAATTATCGTTTGTGAAGTGCTGATTATGGGATTGTTGATGTGGACATTCTTCAAATTGCTTTTCATTAAACCATTTACAAAGAAGCGGGACGAAGGTTGATGACTCGCGGAGACGAAGATACAAATAGATTGCTTCATATTGGTAATTTAACAAAGGCTCTCACAATCGGGTGATGAGTAACAAGTCGACAGGAACTATCGTGCATCTTTTACGTAAAGGTGCTTGATAGTTTTTCCTTTTTAGGAGGATGAAGTATGGATAACGAAAAACTCATTTCCAAAATATTTTTTGACATACAAAAAGACCCTTCCAACATTCAGGCATACGAGGATGTGTTTTCGCTTTGCCGAAATATTGAAGAGGTCGATTTTAAGTTGGATTACCAAAGTGACACAACTCCTCGAGTGCATATCAGTAAAGGGAATGGTAAAAGTATATACCACAAATCCAAAAAGATATGTAAAAATACTCGGCTATCATAAGCGCAATACTTTTTTGTAATGGATGAAATTTGTGCAGATGATTCGGCAGTAGTTACTACAGAAAGCGTCACAGATGTTAAGCTTTTGACTGTAACTTGTGATGAAATTGCTGAAATAGATAAAAGAGAACGATTTTTCTTTATTATATGCTTCGTTATTATGGGACAG
>CAZYWO010000050.1:0-13361 GCA_964651095.1 uncultured Oscillospiraceae bacterium
CACGAAAGTTTTACTTGTACCACATCAGTATATACTATATCAACAATATTGAACCGATCTCCTCCCGCAAGATTCTGAAGCTTTGCAAGATATGTGTAATCTATTTCAAAAGTCAACATGCACATTTGCATAACTTCGCATATCCCCGCTGCTTCAATACCCAGTTTGGCGCTGCTTGTATATGCGCGCACCAATCCGCCGGTTCCAAGTTTAATTCCACCAAAATATCTGGTTACAACTACAACTACATTTGTTATGCCCTGACTAACAAGCATCTGTACTATAGGAGCTCCGGAAGTTCCCTGAGGTTCACCGTCATCTGAGCCCCATTGGATTTGATACTTGTCCCCTATTACCATGGCAGGCACATTATGAGTAGCGTCTTTATGTTTTTTCTTAATTGAGGCAATAAAAGCATCTGCCTCTTCCTTTGTTTCAGCAGGGCTGACATAGGCTATAAATCTTGATTTTTCAATAATCTGCTCCGCCTGACCCTGACCTCGTACTGTACTATATAATTTCATACTCTCTTAGCCTCTGATAGTCTGCTGGCTTAATATCAACATCAAAATACGTTCCGTCTTCACGGTAGTCCATTTCATTTATATTAGCCTTTTCACAAATATAAGATGCAATATCTCCTTTTGTGTACGGTATTAATAGCTTTACACGTACGTCATCTTTAAAAATTTTGCTCTTTATCAGCTCAATAAGCCGGTCAATGTTTATATTATATTTTGCGGAAATACATAGGTTATCCGAGCCCTGAACAGGAACTACAATTTTTTCATCTTCAACCAGATCAATCTTATTAAATGCAATAACCTTTTCTTTGTATCCGGCGCCGATTTCCTCAAGCACCTTATTGGTAACCTCTATATGGAAATCGTGGTTTTCGTAAGAGGCGTCTACCACGTGAATCAGAAGATCTGCAAAGGTCACCTCCTCCAGCGTAGCTTTAAAAGCATTAACCAGCGAATGAGGCAGTTTACTTACAAACCCTACGGTGTCAACCAATATAAATTGTTGGTTTGAATCGAGAACTACGCTTCTCTGCTGAGTATCCAAAGTAGCAAAAAGCATGTTCTTTTCAAATACGGTTTTATCCTCTTTTTCGGTCATCATCAGCAATCTGTTCATCAATGCCGACTTTCCGGAATTGGTATATCCAACCAGTGCAACCACGGGGATTTGGCTTTTTTCACGTTTAGAGTGCTGTACGCCGCGGGTATTTTTAATCTGAGCAAGTTCAGCTTTAATATCATACATTCTTTTTTCTATATGACGCCTGTCGGTCTCAAGTTTTTTTTCGCCCGGTCCTCTGGTTCCAATACCGCCTCCCAATCTTGATAAAGATTTTCCAAAGCCTGTTAATCTGGGCATGCGATACTGAAGCTGAGCCAATTCCACCTGCAATTTGCCTTCCTTAGAGCTTGCTCTGTCAGCGAAAATATCCAGAATAAGAATTGTTCTGTCTATTACTCGCACGCCAACAACATCCTCTATATTTCTCATCTGCATTCCGGTAAGTTCATCATTAAAAATTACCGTATCGGCTTCCATATTTTTTACCATTTCAGCCAGCTCTTCCACTTTCCCTTTTCCGATTAAGGTAGCCGTATTAGGTCGTTCCAGATTCTGCACCATCATTCCCAGAACTTCCACATTTGCTGCCTCTGCCAGCCCTTTCAATTCTTCCATGGAATAGGAAATATCCTCGTTTCTTTGAAGCCCGACCAAAATAGCTCTATATTCATCTTCTCTTATAACTTCGTTATTTTCATTAAATCTTAGCATGTAGATTATTTTACCACAAATTCCCCTTCTTGTCATTTATCAATTTACTGCATCTAAAATACTTTCCTTCGGTACATTTACAAAGCTTTCCGGTACTTCTCCTACTATTATTGCTTCCGCAATGAGGAATCGTCTGTTTATTTCCGCGGTTTCGTTGGTGAAAGGCGCTAAAATACGCACCGAACTGTTTATTGTGCAGTAAACGCAATATCTCGTCTGATTTATTCCCTGAGTTTCAAACTCGGTTTCATATTGGAATTTAGTCAAACTGAGCGGTTGTATCCTTATTGTCGTCGTAAAAGGCATCTGAGAAAGGATTTTGCTTCCTGTCACCACACCTAAATTTACTTCTACAACCTGTGTATCCTCTAAGGAGTAGTTTTCCTCAACTCCGCCTATAAATTCCAATACCAGTTTATTTATAAGCCTTGAATTAGGCTCTATGTACTTTATGTTACCGTCGGTATCCCGCTCTACAGTCAAAAGAGGGCCGTCAAGTTCCTCATTGTAGATACCTTGTTTCATGCTGTCGTTAATTTTGCGTGCAACATAATTTACTGCTATGTCTTGTGCCGCTCCGGAAACATTTTCACCATAAATATCCTTAATCATCAGCAAGCAACCGCATAAAACCATTATAAAACCCAGCAATATGATAACCAATCTACGCATAAAAATACCCCCTCTTACAGTATATGTCTAAGATATGGTTATGGTGATATAAATAAAACAAGCAGCCTTTTTTAAATTTAGCTGCCTGTATTATTCTTATATTCTTATATTGCATTTATTTGCTTACAGTTTCTTTAAGATAAGGATTGATGAGCCTGATATGAGTACCTTTCATTCCAAGTGATTTAGATTCAAGCAAACCGGCGCTTCCCATTTTTCGCAGAGCGTTTACCACTACGGAGTTAGTCAAACCGTATTGTGACGCCACCTTGCTGGTGACTATAAGTCCTTCATCACCGTCAAGCTGATTCACAATTTTTTCAATAGCGTTCTTTTCTGAATAGGACAAAGTCTCCATAGCCATGTCGACGGCTAATTTCAGACTCCTGTCTCTGGCTCTTTCAAGCTGCGTATTCCTTCTGATTTCAAGACCTACTACCGTAGCGCCGTATTCGCATAGAGCAATCTCCTCATCACTGAAAAGTTCGTTATATCTGGTGAGCAAAAGAGTTCCCAATCTTTCTCCCCCGCATACGACAGGTATGATTGTATGATACTTGTCTTTCATTTCATAGTCTTCACCCAGCACCGGTATTAAATCATCTCCAATGAGGTTCGGCTTAGTTTCATCAGTAGACAAAAATCCTACGTTGTGTTTATCCGGAATTGTTTCTATTCCCTGCTCGTCTTCATAGGTAGATGAATCTAAAGCATTAGTGTATGCCACGCCGATAACTACGCCGTTAATTTCAAAAATATACACATTGGCGTCGATGATTTCGCTCAAAATGCGGCTTAAGTCTTCGTATGAGAGATTACCGGTGGTACTTTCGCTTAGTACCCAGTTAAGCCTCCGTATCTTGTTTAAAATTTCGTTACCCATTTCAGACCGCCTCCCAGCGGAATTTTTAAATTATAAAATTACAGAATATACCTATCCAAATCTTCTGCCTGAATTGTCTCTTGGAATTTATCTTTTACGTATTCCTCATCTATAACAATATTTTCAGTCATTTCAGGAATATTAAATGAAATATCCTCAAGAAGTTTTTCTAAAACTGTGTGCAGTCTTCTGGCTCCTATATTTTCAGTTCTTTCATTCATTAAATATGATATGGTTGCGATCTGGTCAATTGCTCCTTCTGTAAATTCAACTTCTATTCCCTCTGTCTCCAAAAGAGCCTTATGCTGCTTGATTAAAGCATTTTCAGGCTTAGTGAGTATTTCTACAAAGTCTCCCTTTGACAAACTGTCTAAAGTAACTCTTATCGGGAAACGACCTTGCAGTTCGGGAATAAGGTCAGTAGGTTTAGACACATGGAAAGCGCCTGCTCCTATAAATAAAATGTGGTCAGTCTTTACTGGTCCGTATTTAGTGTTCACAACGCTTCCTTCTATTATAGGAAGAATATCGCGCTGCACTCCTTCTCTGGATACATCTGCTCCTGAAGTCATTCTGGAACCTGATGCAATCTTGTCAATTTCATCTATAAAGATTATTCCGTTCTGCTCCGCATTTGCCACCGCTTCATCTGAAACCTGATCCATATCGAGAAGCTTTTGAGCTTCCTGCTCTCTTAGTATTTTACGAGCATCTTTAACCTTGCAATTCTTCTTTTTTGTCTTTTCAGGCATCATATCGCCGAAAATATTTCCGATTGCAATACTCATACCTTCGTTGCTCATATCAAGCTGATTGCCTTTAGGCGCTGCAACTACTTCGATTTCGATATATTGTTCCTCTAACAGTCCCTGACGAAGTTGCTCTCTGACCTGTTCTCTGGCCATCTCCACGTCCATATCTTCTTTAGTTTGTTCAGTTTCCTTCGCTGATTGACTTTCAAGATACTGCTGCTTTTGGCTGGTATAGCCGCCGCTGTTCATTATAAAATCAAAAGGATTTTTGCTTGCGCCTGTCTTTTTCTTGTTTTTTCCCGGAATAATAGCTTCCACAATTTTTTCTTCAACAATTTTATCTGCGATGGAATATTTTTCTTCCAGTTTGTTTTGCTTTGTAAGTCTCATGGAAGCTTCCACAAGATCTCTTATCATGGAATCCACATCTCTTCCCACATAGCCTACTTCAGTAAACTTGGTGGCTTCAACTTTTACGAAAGGCGCGTCCATAAGTTTTGCCAGCCTTCTGGCGATTTCCGTCTTACCACAGCCTGTAGGACCCATCATCAGAATGTTTTTAGGAGTAATTTCTTCCCTCATTTCTTCTGATAAAAGGCTTCTTCTATACCTGTTTCTCAAAGCGAGCGCTACAGATTTCTTAGCCTCGTCTTGACCTATTATATATTTATCCAGCTCCGCAACGATCTCCTTGGGAGTCATGCTGTATAATTTACTTGCCATTTATAAAACCTCCCCCCTAAAGTTTTTCAACAGAAATGTTGTCATTGGTATAAACACAGATTGAACTTGCTATTTTAAGGGATTCTCTTACTATTTCCTCTGCTGTCATCTGTGTATGGTTAAAAAGACCGTTGGCGGCCGCATAAGCAAAGTTTCCTCCAGAACCGATTGCAACAAAATCCTGATCCGGCTCAATGACTTCGCCATTTCCTGAGATTACAAGCATATCGTCTTTATCTGCAACAATCATAAGCGCCTCCAAACTTCTCATCCCTTTATCGGAACGCCAAATTTGAGCTAAATCTACGGCAGCTCTTTTTAAGTTTCCGGAATGTTCCTCCAGTTTCTTTTCAAATTTTTCAGTGAGTGCAAAAGCATCGGCAACAGAACCTGCAAATCCTGTAACTACCGTATTTTTATAAATCTTTCTTACTTTTTTTGCCCCATTTTTCATTATTGTAGATTCGCCCATCGTAACCTGTCCGTCTCCGCCTATGCAGATATCGTCAGGACCGCGTCTTACCGCGCATATAGTGGTTGCATGAAACTCTACCATTTAAATACCTCCAATTTTATTCTTTATATCCACATTTATCATTTGAACATGCGTATTTTGTGTTCTTTGTGTGTTTTTCCAATAAAAGTTCACCACATTTCGGGCACTTCTTATTCACAGGCTTATACCAGAATGCTCTGTTACAAGCCGGATAATTGCTGCAGCCGTAGAAAACTTTTCCTGAGCGCCCTCTTTTGGCAACTATATCTCCGCCGCAATCAGGACACTGCACATCAACAGATTTGACTATAGCCTTAGTGTTTTTACATTCAGGATATCCTGTGCAAGCCAAGAACTCTCCGAATCTTCCTGATTTTATTGCCATAGGCTTACCGCATAGCTCGCATATGTCGCCGCTCAATTGTTGTTCCAATTGAACTTTTTCAATCTCATTGTCCGCTATCTCAAGTTCATCTTTAAGCGGACCATAAAACTCTTTTACTACCTGCTTCCAGTTTAAATCCTTTGCCTCTATGTCGTCAAGCTTATCTTCCATATCAGCAGTAAATCCTGCATCAACAATCTCCTTGAAATACTGCTGCATAAGATCTGTGACTAAAAATCCCAAGTCTGTAGGGATAAGAATTTTTTTCTCTCTATTGATATATTTTCTTTCCAGCAGGGTAGCAATAATCGGGGCATAAGTGCTGGGACGACCGATGTTTTTATCTTCTAAATCCTTTACGAGACTGGCCTCTGTAAATCTTGAAGGCGGCTCTGTGAACTTCTGCTCACTGCTTACATCTGTTGCTTTCAGGACTTCGCCTTCTTCCAGTTCAGGAAGAAGTTTATCTTTATCCTCATCTAAATTTGAAGCATAAACTTTCTGATAGCCGTCAAAAATCAGCTTGGATCCGGATGCCTTCAGCCCATATTTGCCATTGCATATGCTCACCTGCATGCTGTCAAAAACTGCTGCTGCCATCTGGCTTGCGAGGAATCTTGACCATATTAACTTATATAAATTGTATTGATCTTTAGTAAGGTTTTCTTTAATCCTTTCAGGATCAATTTCAATTCGGCTTGGGCGAATTGCCTCATGAGCATCCTGAATATCTTTCTTCTTATTAGTATATATATTATTGGCGGTGTACTGTTTGCCAAAATTAGTTTCAATATATTGATGAGCAGCCGCCTTTGCTTCCTCTGAAATTCTTACAGAGTCGGTTCTGATATAGGTAACGAGACCCACGGTACCGTGACCTTTAATCTCTATACCTTCATAAAGCTGCTGTGCAACCATCATAGTCTTTTTAGTAGTGAAACCTATCTTATTGGCTGCATCCTGCTGTAAGCTGCTGGTAGTAAAAGGAGCAAAGGGCTTGCGCACTCTTTCTTTTCTGATAAGCTGAGAAACTTTATATTCACCTGTTTTTAAGTCTGTAAGAACCTTGTCTGATTCTTCTTTTGTCCTTACAGTAAATTTTTTTCCTTCATATTCTGTCAGTTTAGCGGTAAAAGTTTTACCTTTCTTAAAATGGGCGAAAATATTCCAATATTCCTGAGGGACAAAATCTTTTATCAGATTTTCTCTGTCACAAATAATTTTAAGAGCTGCCGACTGAACCCTTCCTGCCGAAAGCCCTCGTCTTATTTTTCTCCACAGCAGAGGACTGATCTGATAACCTACCAGTCTGTCCAGCACTCTTCTTGCCTGCTGTGCGTCGACCAATCTTTTATCTATCGCTCTTGGATTCTTAACCGCGTTCTTAACCGCAGTTTTGGTTATCTCATTGAATACGATTCGACAAGGTTCATCCTCAGATATACCCAGTAAATAGGCAAGGTGCCACGAAATTGCTTCTCCTTCTCGGTCCGGGTCGGTTGCTAAGTATATTTTACCTGCCGACTTGGCTTCCTTCTTCAATTCTCTTATTAAATCACCTTTGCCTCTGATTGAAATGTATTCCGGCTCAAAATCTTCTTCTATATTAATACCCAACTTACTTTTAGGTAAATCACGAACATGACCCACAGATGCTACTACCTTGTAAGAAGAACCTAAATATTTTCCTATCGTTTTCGCTTTTGACGGTGATTCTACAATAACTAAAGTCTTTTTATTATTAGTTTTATCTGCCTTTGCGGCAGTTTTCACAGTTGCCATTTTTCCTCCAATAATTCATTTTTACCTTCACTTCTTTTGCAAAAAGCTATGATATTACATTTTTTAATATTTTGCAATAAAAATTTTGCCAAGATTATATGCTACCAAGCCTTTCATTTCTAAAATTGTCACTATTCCGTTAATAAAAATCGGCGTTTTTTCCATTTCTTTGCAAATATAGTCTATGGTCACTTCACCACTTTGCTTTACAAGATCATATACCCTTTTTTCATCGTCGCCAAGCTCCGATACCATTTCTTTGGAGCTTTTGGGATTCATCCCCATGCCGATAAAAATATCGTCAATGACTGCTATTGCCGTTGCTCCATCTGTTATCAGCTTATTAGTTCCCAAACTATACTGGCTTGAGATATTTCCCGGTACAGCAAACACTTCACGACCTTGGGATGCAGCGATCTCAGCAGTTATAAGTGCGCCGCTGCTTATTCCGGCCTCCACTACCGCCACAGCGTCGGAAAGTCCTGAAATTATTCTGTTTCTTCGAGGAAATGCAAAAGGGCGAGGCGGCGTACCCGGCGGCAGTTCAGATATTATAAGTCCTTCATTTATTATCTGTTCATAAAGTCTTATGTTCTCCTTCGGATAACATACGTCTGGACCGCATCCTAAAACAGCAATGGTTTTGCCTGCGTTTTTCAAAGCTCCCAGATGGCCGAAATGGTCAATTCCTTTTGCCATACCGCTTACCAGTACTAAATTATTTTCTGCGGCAGCTTTACCTATCTTCATAGCGGTTTGTTTGCCGTATTCGCTGCATTTACGCGAGCCTACGACAGCAAGAGACTTTTCCTTAAGTAATCCAATATTTCCTATGCAATAAAGGTCTTCAGGTGGCTCTTGAATTTCTAACAGATGTTTTGGATATTCCTTGTCCCTTCTATTTATTATTCTAAGATTGTCTATTTTATACATGACTATTCCTTTTCATATGTATTAAAAAATCTTGTATAGCTTAGAGCTGATGCTAAATGATGCACCTGTATGGAGGGAGCTTCCTGAAGGTCTGCTGCGGTTCGAGCTAACTTCAAAATCTTATTATACCTGCGTGGGCTTAAATTATAACGATTATAAGCTTTTTTCATAAAATCTTTTTCTTTGCTTCCAAGTTGGCAGAATTCTTTTATATGAAAGCTTTCCATTTGACTGTTTGCGGTAAACTGTAAATTCCTAAATCGTTCATTCTGAATCTGTCTGGCAACTGCTACACGTTTTTTCATCTCTTCGGAATTCTCTGAATCCTCTCCCACCAACACCTTATAATTGGTTCTGCTCACCTCTATGCACATATCAATTCTTTCACAGAGAGGTCCTGAAAGCCTGCTGCGATATTTATCTATTTCAGTTGGACTGCAAGTACAGTAATGCTCACTGTCGCCCAAATAGCCGCACTTGCATGGATTTGCAGCTCCGACAAAGGTAAATTTCGCCGGAAAGGTAAATGGCTGTCCACGCCGCATTATAGTAATCTTTCCTTCCTCCATGGGCCTGCGCAAAAGCTCGATCTGCCTTCTGTCAAACTCAAGAAACTCATCTATAAATAAAATTCCATTGTGAGCAAGAGATATTTCCCCCGGCAAAGGTTCACTTCCTCCTCCTAGCAAAGCAGCAGTTGTAACAGTCTTATTTAACTGTCTAAACGGTCTTTCATCTATTATAGGATTTTCTTCTGACAATCCGCCGACCAGTGAATATATCATCGAAGTTTCCAACTGCTCCTTAATTGTCATTTCCGGTAAAATCGTAGGTATTCGCTTCGCAAGCATAGTTTTACCCGTTCCCGGAGGACCTATCATAAGAATTCCATGAAGGCCTGCGACTGCTGTCACTATGGCTTCTTTGGCAGCCCAATGTCCTTTCACATCGGCAAAATCCAACTTTATATGATCCCTTGCACATTTGCAAACATATTGCCGCTTATCAAAACTAAACTGAGACAATTTCTTTCCGTTTAAAATTTGTACTATTTGTTCCAGATTTTTTACCGGAATAACGCTGGCTTTCATTCCTCTGACAGCCAAAAAACCTTCACGGCAATTTTCTTCCGGCAAAAAAATCTCATTTACTTCATCCATCAGTCCTTTTATCATTGGCAGAATTCCCCTTACGCCCATTACTTCTCCGGTAAGAGCAAGTTCCCCTATAAAAGCTCTGCCATCTGCTGCTTCCCGTCTTATTTCTCCTTGAGCAATAAGCACGCCCACTGCCATTGCAAGGTCGTAATGGCTGCCCTTTTTGTGTATCCATGCCGGAGACAGATTGACAGTCACGCTGCCGCGCGGATACTCAAATCTGCTGTTTATAATTGCGCTTTTTACTCTGCCCGCAGCTTCCTTAACCGCCGTATCCGCCAACCCTATAACGTTAAATGAGGGAAGTCCGCGGCAAACGTCTACTTCCACTTTCACCGAAACTGCATCAATTCCCGTTAACGCTGCCGTTCTTGTAATTGCCAGCAAAATTTCCATCCCCCTTCTAAAATTCCAATCCTGTAATGTGAACTGCATCGATCTCCACAATTTGAAAGTCAATCTTATCGTATGACCACTTATTTATGGTTAAATAATAGTTTGCACAGTTTTTTATACGTTGCCTCTTAGCTGCTGTTACAGCTTCGCTTCCTGTCCCATACTTGTGTGAGAAACGCGTTTTTACCTCTATAAACGCCATAACTCCACCCTTGCGTGCAATAATATCTATTTCTCCATACCTGCATGAAAAATTTTTCATTATAATCTGATAACCTCTTTCCACCAACATGACTTCTGCCATAGCTTCTCCCAAATCACCTATCTTTTTATTATTCAAAATTTACCTCTTTTCTCCCTGTTCATTTTTAATTAGTCGATACATAATGCACCGGCAGCAGACTTAATTAGTCACGGCTGTTATATTTTTTTACTTATTTTACATTATATTACATATATTGTCAATACGCATTTAAAAAAACGACACTACAAATCACTGTGCTGATAGGCTTCATAACATGATGGGTTACATCAGTTCAATGTCTGCAATGTCGTCAAATTTTATCTGTATATCATTGTCAAGTTTAATCAATCTATAATTTGTTAAAATTTTTACAATGGTTCCTTCGGTATTAATGTATCTATGTTTCCAATAATGACGTATACTTACTAAATCTCCTTCTGATATTCTGCGCAGCTTTCTATCCAGCATTTCTGCACCATCTTCGCTCAATTCAATGCGCGGATGCGTAACACGTTCTTTTTCACGCAGCGCTTCTTCATAACCTTTCAGAGCGGCAAAGGGCATAAACTGTTTAGCTCTGTCAGCCCGGTTCATGCCTTATGACCTCCAATCTGATTATTTCTTTCCTTAGCGGTAGCTCCTTCTTCCAAATCCATCGCTCTTAAGATTGCATTTTTGCCGAATTTCTTTTTAATTTCCAACATGGCTTCCATCATGCGCTTCTCCTCTTTCAACTCCTCGATTTTTGTGAACATATCGCACTGTAAATTTTCGTCTTGTACAGTATTGTTAAACGTTACCGCCATTCTCCGTACAGCCGTATTTCTGTTCACAATACGCTGAAACAGCCGATCTGCATGTTCTCCGATTATTTTCGCCGAACTGGTGGAAAAAGGCAGGTTGATTCTGCCCTTTGATGAAGGTATACCTGCTCTCCTGGAATAACCCACATATAGATAAATAGAGTCGGTCAACAATTTTTTATCTACCAGATTTATACAAAGCTCGTCTGCCATTTCACGTGCCACAAGGCGTGCTTTTTCATAACTGTAGTCATGGGCCAGCACTTGGCCGCTGCTTATACTGTGCGCTTTAGGCTCATAAGCTTTAATGTCGGCAATTGTGGTGGTTTCTCTGCCCCATGCATGGTCTATTAGCAGCTCTGCATCTATGCCGAAAGCCTTATAAAGCATTTTTTCATCCGCTCCGGCAATCTGTCTCATAGTAAAGATGCCATATCGTTCCAAATGCTTGGATATTCCCCTTCCTATACGCCAAAAATCTGTAAGTGGTCTATGATCCCACAGTGTCTGCCTGTAAGTTTTTTCATCAAGTATACCTATATTTCCTTTTACATGTTTGGCAGTTATATCCAGAGCCACTTTGGCAAGATACAAATTAGTTCCTATTCCGCATGCTGCCGTAATCCCCGTCTCTTTTCTCACCTCACCTATTATGGTATTTGCCAATTGTAACGGAGTCATACGGTACATTTTCAAATAGTCTGTCACATCCATAAATACCTCGTCAATAGAATAAACATGGATGTCGCTTTTATCTATATACTTTAGATAGATTTCATAAATCCTAGCCGAATATTGAATATAAAGGCTCATTCTCGGTCTTGCTTTAACATATTCAATCCCTTTAGGGATTTCAAAAACTCTGCATCTTCCGGGAACACCCATAGCTTTCAATGCAGGAGAAACTGCCAAGCAAATAGTCTTATCACTTCGTTCAGGGTCAGCCACCACCAACTTGGCGTTCAACGGATCAAGTCCTCGTTCTACACATTCCACAGAAGCATAAAATGACTTTAAATCTATGCAGATATAAGTTCTTTCCTTATTGATGTTTGCCGAGAGATTATTCCTTCTTGGCAGATCATCTCTGCTGCAAAGATTATTATTACCGCACAAATTTCTCACCTCCGTATATTCCGGTTCTCTTTTCCTACCCTCATGTTATAATCACATTATACAAAACATATGTTCTTTTGGCAAGTGGAAATTTCGTGAAAATATGTGTAAAATATCAGTTAGTCTCCAAGATGATAAAAGCATCAAATTAATTACAAAAAAAGAGTGCATCATTAATACAATGTACTCTTTCAAACCAAGTTTAACCTATCGGTCTGCCTTCAAATTACTAGTCTTTCAAGCAGTGTGGATTTCTGCTCATCGCTTAAATCCCAGTCAGTCCATATTGAAAATATATAGTTTCCTTTCGTCATCACCCAGTTAGTGTTCAGATCATTTTGTAAACACAGATATACTGTATCCGCTTTCCACAGTTCGGCAATATTTTCAGCTTCTGATTTATCCTCGATCGGTCTTGGGCGTACATCTGCCCATCTTTCCCATTTAGATACCTCTTTTTCTAAGCACCAATTAAATAGGGGTTTCCATTTAATTTCAGTTACTTCATAGTCCACGCCAAGGTCATCCAGACTTCCAACCGTACTTGAAGCCAAAAAGTGCTTTTTTTGCTTGTATATTCCATATCTGTTTCAGACTGAATTCCATGTTGAGCTTCACATGAAAATGTAGTATGAGAAAGTATTGTCATCATAAACATTACCATCACAACATCCACAATAATCATCACAGTAATGTTTGCGCCTCGTGACACACCCCTTTCTCGCATTATACCTCTTAATTTTTGCAAAGTTGCTACTATTATAACAAACCCTGCCATATATGCGACCATAAAGCCTGCGGAATTAGATTCTCCTTCACCCATAGCATTAATAACGAAAATTACAATATAGGCAATTATGAATATAAGAGCGAAGTTGTTAATATTTCTTACAACGGATGGGCTTAAACATGAACCCCCATCTTCAATGGATTTTTCTGATTTCTTTATCCATATCCAATATCCGACAAGGTTTGATGAAACTAAAATAAGTGCGATAACCATAAATACCAATCCAATTAATGACACACTACTGGCAAGAAACGGTACAGGATGGTCAAAAAAGAGATCAAAAGTACGCCATGCATTAAGTATAATCAACAAAAGCGCTACTGCATTTGCAGGTATAAAATTTTTTTCATGGATTTTTTTATTACATCAAGCCTGATTTTCTCATCAGTTTCAATAGGTAGCAATTCTCCTAAATTATTAGTATCTTCTACA
>CAZYWO010000051.1:0-13288 GCA_964651095.1 uncultured Oscillospiraceae bacterium
CTATTTCTTCCCAAGGGTTATTCATATCTTCTCACCACCAATCTCCAATTTTCCAGTTTCTTAGACACACATATTATACCACTCATATATAAATTTTTCTACTATTTTCATTACGTTGCAGCTAACAATAGCAGTGTAAGCCGCCCTCGTCAACAGTCAAGATGAATGGGCTCACAGTTCAAGACTTTTCGACACCCAAAATTCAAACATTATTTTTTATATTAGCACGTGAATTTACGGCAGCGAAAATCTTCGTTTGCATTTTCACTTAAATAGTAAAAATCACTATAGTAATTAGAAGCTTCAAGCTTTCCGAAAGAAGCTAAAAAAGAGCTGTAATTGAAATACGCGCATAAATGTCGGTTTTGTTATACGACATTTGAGGTGCAGTTCAAACTATACAGCTCCTTTTAATTGCTTATTTTATTATCCTAATACTATTCTATACCCATGGTTTTCTTTATTCCCGCCATCAGTTCATCGTAAGTTTCGCAAGAAGGAACCTCCGGATTGTTTGCCTTAATCTGTTCCGTACTGCAAAAAAGGAAACCGCCCTTGCTTGCCTTAATCATGCCAAGGTCATTGTAGCTGTCTCCTGCGGCAATAGTTTCAAATCCGCAGCTTTGTAAAGCTTTAACCGTGCTCAGTTTTGAATTCTCTATACGCATTTTAAAATCTGTAATTTCACCGTTTGGAGCAACTACAAGTTCATTGCAGAAAATTGTAGGCATACCGAGTTTTCTCATAAGGGGTTGTGCAAACTGAGTGAATGTATCGCTGATTATTACCACTTGGGTAAAGGAACGCAGTTCATCCAAAAATTCCTTTGCACCCGGAAGCGGATCGATAATCGCAATAGTATCTTGTATTTCCTTAAGCCCAAGGCCGTGTTCTTTAAGAATTTCAAGACGCCATTTCATAAGTTTATTATAGTCGGGTTCGTCACGAGTAGTCTTTTTTAATTCAGGGATGCCGCTTGCTTCGGCGAAGGCAATCCATATTTCAGGAACCAGTACTCCTTCTAAATCTAAACATGTTAAATACATTATACTTGCCTCTCTTTTAGTATTATTTTAATTGCTTTTTATAATATATCATTTTATGATTTAATACAAGATTTTTTTCGTTGGATAGAGCGAAGCCCTAATGCAAAAATATTTGCACCCGTGTAATTTATATGTTAAAATAACCACAGAAAGTGTAATTTCAAGACTTAAAGCTGCTTGAAAGGAGGCCGCTATGAAGGCAGAATATTATAAAAAGATAATTGACGAACTCATCGAACTGGTAGACGAGGGAGTATATATTGTAGATAAAGACGGGATTGGCAAACATTACAACGGAGCCATGGCATATATGGAAAAAGTCAATAAGGAGGATGTTTTAGGAAAGAAATTTCACGAAGCATTTCCGGATTTCAGCATTAGTGAAAGCACTATGTTCAGGGCATTAAAGAAAAATGCACCTACTCTGAAGCAGCAACAGACATATAAGAACTTTTATGGAAAAGAAATCACCACAATTAACAGCACAATTCCAATCATTGTAGACGGAGAAACCGTAGCGGCGGTCGAGGTCGCCAAAGATATTACAAATATCAGGGAAATGTCCGACACCTTGTTAGAACTGCAAGAAGGAGTGCTGGAGCATGTGCCGTTGCCGCCAAGCGGAATAAAAAGATATACCTTTGACGATATTTATGGTAAGAACGCTATATTCTCCGAAGTGGTGGAAAAAGCCAAGCGGGCAGCGGATAACGATGCTTCCGTATTCATTTACGGAGAGACGGGAACCGGCAAAGAACTCTTTGCTCAAAGCATCCATTATCACGGAAGAAGACGAGAAAAACCTTTTCTGGCTCAGAACTGCGCGGCTATACCGGAAACTTTACTGGAGGGTATTCTGTTTGGCACTACCAAGGGAAGCTTTACAGGAGCCATCGACAGAGCCGGACTTTTTGAGCAGGCAAACGGAGGTACTTTGCTGCTGGATGAAATCAGCGCAATGCCTTATGACTTGCAAAGCAAGTTATTGCGTGTGTTGCAGGAATCATACATAAGACGTGTGGGCGGAGCTAAGGACATACCTATAAACGTGAGAATTATTGCGACGGTTAACGAACCGCCGGAAGATCTGATTGAATGTGGAAAACTCCGAAAAGACCTGTTCTACAGGCTAAATGTAATCAACATTTCCATACCTTCGTTAAAAGAACGTTTAGATGATATTCCTTTGTTGACAGAAAGGTTTCTTGAAAAGCATAATAAGCGATTTGGAAAAGAAATTTGGATGGTTTCCGACGGTGCAATAAAACGGCTTCAACATTATGATTACCCAGGAAATGTACGCGAACTGGAAAACATCATAGAGCAGGCTGTATCCATGGCTGATAAGGAACACGTTCTTACTGAGAAGATTCTCAACATGCCTACTGCAATAAGGAAGATAAAAGAGCCTCAGATTAGTTACACATCTCAGCAGCCTTTAGATAAATATTTGGCGGCGGTGGAAGCTCGTATAATCCGGGATACTATAATAAGAGCAAACGGTAATATTTCAAAAGCTGCTGAGGAATTACAGATAAAAAGACAGACTTTACAGCATAAACTGAAGAAATATCATATTACGGGACAATAAGATACATTCAATGCAAAAATATTTGCACTTTAAATGCAAATATTTTTGCATATTGACGCCGAATTTCGACAAAGAGAGATGGAGCAAAAATTTTTATGTTGAAAATTTTTTCAAAAAATTGTTTTTTGTTTCATAAAACCGCCGTATTTTTTGGATTTTTGTGGGAAAATAAACAAAGTTAATGCAAAAAGGATATTGGTAAAAGTATACAATATTCAAAAAAGTATATGGCACGGTATTTGCTTTATATATTGGCAAATAATCAACGCAGCAGGAAACTGTGCGGAATAGCTAAATAATTAAATCTAAATATTATTAAAAAAGGAGAAAATAATTATGGAAAACGTAAAAGTTATTATCTGGGGACTTGGCGCAATGGGCGGCGGAATGGCTGATATGCTTCTTAAGAAAAAAGGTGTTGATATTGTAGGCGTAGCAGGTAGAGGAGCTAAAATCGGAACTTCAATGTACGACTACATCAAAACTGAAAGAGGCGACAGACCTGACGTATTGATTCAGGCTGCTGAAGATGTTATTAAGCCGGGTGCAGCAGATGTTGTTCTTCTTTGCACAGACTCTTTCACAAAGAACGCTTTCCCAAGATTAAAGTTCATCATGGAACAGGGAATCAACGTAATCACTTCCGCAGAAGAAATGGCTTATCCTAAGGCTCAGAACCCTGAACTTGCTGAAGAGCTTGATAAGATTGCTAAGGCTAACGGCGTTTCTTGCTTAGGAACAGGTATCAACCCAGGCCACATTATGGATATGTTAGTTCTGGTTATGACAGGCTGCTTAGTAGATGTTGAAGAAATAACTTCAAGAAGAGTTAACTCCTTATCTCCATTTGGACCAGTTGTAATGGAAGAACAGGGAATCGGTATCTCCGTAGAAGAATTCAAGGAAAGAAAAGCTAACCATACAATGAGCGGACATGTTGGTTTTGCTGAATCCGTTGGAATGATGGCTGAAGGTATGGGACTTACTGTAGAAGAATTCGCACAGGATATGAACCCTATTACAACTGATGTTGACAGAAAGTCACCTTATGGATTTGCAGCAGCAGGTTCATGCGCAGGAGTTGCTATGACAGCAGAAGCAGTATTAAGCAACGGCATGAAAGTACACATGGATCATCCACAACAGATCGAACCTGAACAGGTTGGCGTAACTACAGGCGACTATGTAATCATCAAAGGAACTCCAAATGTAAACCTTCTTAACACTCCTGAAATCGAAGGTGGACTTGGAACAATCGCTATGTGCGTAAATATGATTCCTCAGGTTATCAACGCAGAACCTGGTCTCCACACTATGATTACTCTTCCTATTCCAAGAGCTATAATGGGCGACATGAGAAACTTAGTAAGAGAAGACAAGAAGATTGTAAAATAATACAGAACTTACAATAAAGTTTTTACCTATGCCCGCAGGAAATCTCTTGCGGGCAATATCTACAAAAAAGGAGAATTTTAAAATGGCTAAAAAAGGCGATTGGGTTCGCATTCATTCCGTAGTATTGAAGGCTGACGAAAGAACAGCTAAGCTGCCGGAAGACACTCAAAAATGCGACCTTGAAATGTGGACAAAAGGATTCCTTCAGGAAGATGCTGAAATAGGAGATGAAGTAACTGTTAAAACCGCAGTAGGTCGACTGGAAAAAGGTACTCTTATTGAAGTGGGGCCTTACTATACTCATAGCTATGGCAAGTTTGTACCTGAAATCATAGAGATTGATACACAACTCAGAAAAATAATGTTCGGAGGTGACAAATAATGGCATTAGCAAAAGACTATAATTCCGTAATGGGAAGGTCCAACGACATTATGAAGGAAGCTTTAGGTCTGGACTATAAAGAATTTGAATCAGGTTCAGTAGCATTTGACTACGATGCTCTTATGGAATCCACAGGATATACACTTGAAGAAGTTTCAAAAATTCAGTCAAAAACAGGCGTAGGAAATACTCCTCTGTTAGAACTCAGAAACATTACTGCTTTGGCAAGAAAGTATGCAAAGCCGGGATACGGTGCAAGAATCTTTGCTAAAGATGAAGCAGCAAACGCATCCGGAAGCTTTAAAGCAAGAAGAGCTGCATGTGCAGTTGCTCACGCTAAAAAGTTAGGCTATAAAGGCGTTATAGCAGCTACTTCCGGTAACTACGGTGCAGCAGTAGCTTCTCAAGCTGCTATGCAGGGACTTAAGTGTATAATCGTTCAGGAGTGTTACGACTCAAAGGGCATTGGACAGCCTGAAATCGTTGAAAAAGCAAGAAAGTGCGAAGCATATGGCGCAGAAGTAATTCAGCTTACAGTAGGTCCTGAATTATTCTATACTTTCTTATCTGTACTCGAAGATACGGGATACTTCAATGCTTCATTATATTCACCATTTGGTATAGCAGGCGTTGAAACATTAGGATATGAAATTGCAATGCAGTGCCGTGAGTTGCTGGGAAAAGACCCTGACATGGTAGTTTGCACCAACGCAGGCGGCGGTATGATGACAGGTACAGCTCGCGGACTGTTAAAAGCAGGCTGCACTAATACGCAAATGATTGCTGCTTCAATTGATTTAACAGGACTTCACATGGCATCCGATGTTCAGTTCAACAAGAAATCATGCACAACCGGTCACACAGGATTTGGCGTGCCTTATGCAACTGACCCTGACCACTCAGATGTTCCAAGAAGTGCAGCAAGACCGCTTCGTTATATGGATAGATATGTTACTGTTAAGCAGGGTGACGTAATGTACATGACAGAAGCCCTTGCTAATTTGGAAGGTATAGAAAGAGGACCTGCAGGAAATACTGCACTTGCAGCAGCTTTCTCACTTGCTCAAGAATTACCTGAAGACGCAATTTTAGTAGTCAGCGAGACTGAATACACAGGCGCAGGCAAGCACATTCAGCCTCAGCTTTCTTTCGCAAGAGACAATGGAATTGAAATCAGATTCGGAGATCCTAATGCAGAAGATAAGCCGGGCGAAAACATTATACTTCCTAAGGACCCAAGCTATATTAAACATGAAGAGGCTGACATCAATCATTTCAGACAGTCATTAATCAAAAAGTCTGTAAAGAAAGCCGGTGTTCAAGTTTTATCTGATAAAGACCTTGAGTTCTTGGCAGCAGAAACTAAGACAGACGTTGAGTTTGTAAAGAAAACTTTAGGATTATAATTTGATCTACAATATTGTAGTTTAATCCTCAATAATATAAAGGAGAATACAGAATGAAAAGAGCAGACGATTTTGAGGTAAGAAGACAACATATTGCAAACCTTACTGACGAAGAACTTTATGCAAGATTCTGGGAACTGACCGATAAGGTTGTTGACCCACTTCTTGAATTAGGCAGAAAGAACACTACTCCATCCGTAGAAAGATCTGTTTTGCTTCGTATGGGAGTGTCCTCACTTGACTGCATGCCAATCGTTAATCACTGCATGGATCATGGCTTGATGGGTAAAGGCGCAGGTCATTGTGTGTATAAGCTATCAAAAATCGAAAATATCTCAATCAGAGAGGCAAGTATTAAACTGGCTAAAGGTGAAGGCTGGGATAAAGTCGTAGAATCTTTCAAGGGAGGTAAGAAATAATGGAATTGAAGAGAAATGAAAAACTCGATATTGTCAATATTCTTAAGGACCTTGACAAATATGAACCTAGAAGAAGAGGTTGGGTTTGGAGAGAAAAAGCTGAAGACCAGCACATGGGACCGTTTGAATTCCATGAAATTTCCAAACCGTTAAAGCAGGGAGTTCCGCTTCCTCCTGCAAAGTTTATGGAAGATATTGACCCACAGCCAATGCAGACAATCACTACTGAAATCGCTTCCGGAAGATTTGAGGACGATATTAGAAGAATGAGAATGGGCGCATGGCATGGCGCTGACCATTTAATGGTTATCAGACATATGGGTCAGTCCCACATCGACGGACTTATGGAAGGTACTCCTCAGGGTATCGGCGGCGTTCCTATTACAAGGAAGCAGATCAGAGCTCAGAGAAAAGCCATCGATATGATTGAAGATGAAGTTGGTCGCCCAATTAACTATCATTCATACGTTTCCGGCGTTGCAGGACCTGATGTTGCAGTGCTTTTCGCAGAAGAAGGAGTGAACGGCGCGCACCAAGACCCTCAGTACAACGTACTTTACAGAGACGTTAACTGCGTAAGATCTTTCGTAGACGCTTGTGAATCCAAGAAAATTATGGCTTGGGCAGATATGCTCCAGATCGACGGCGCTCACAATGCCAATGCTACAGCAAGAGAAGCTTGGAAGGTAATGCCTGAACTTATCGTTCAGCATGCTATCAACTCAAGATTTTCAGAAAAAGTTGGTATTAAACCTGAAAATATTTCTCTGTCAACAGTACCTCCAACAGCGACTCCGGCGCCATGCGTATACATGGACTTACCTTATGCAGTTGCTTTGAGAGACATTTGCGACAGATATAAGATGAGAGCTCAGATGAATACCAAGTATATTCAGTCCTCAGCAAGAGAAGCTACAGTTACCCACGTAATGAACATGCTCATCTCCAAACTGACGAGAGCTGATATTCAGTCCACAATCACTCCTGACGAAGGAAGAAACGTTCCTTGGCATATCTACAATATGGAAGCCTGCGACACAGCAAAGCAGACGCTCATCGGTTTAGATGGTCTTATGGAAATGGTTGAACTGAAAAAAGACGGACCGCTTAGAGAAATGGCAAGAGATATCAAGGAAAGAGCTTGCTTATTCATGGAAGAAATCGTTGAAAACGGCGGATATTTCCAAGCTGTTCAGGATGGATTCTTTGTTGACTCCGCAAAATATCCTGAAAGAAACGGAGACGGTATCGCTCGTAAGATTGAAGGCGGCGTAGGTTATGGCTTTATCTTTGAAAGAGATGAGGACTACATGGCTCCTGTAACTGCTCACTATGGATACAACAACGTTGAACAGTATGGCGGCGATCCTGAAAATCCATCAGCTTTAATCGGCGGATGTACTTTTGAAGACAGAAGCAAAATTGTTTATATCGATGAATTAGACGATGTAGATAATGTAAACGTAAGACTTGAAAAGGTTGCTAAATACAGAACGGGCGAAGTCATCACTCCTGAAGTTGAATGGTGCGGCGACAGAGTTATTATGTTAACTATGATGTTGCCTATAAACAAGCGTGTTGCCGAGGCTGCCGCAGTTGAACTTGGAAGAAAACTCGGACTGGTTGATCCGGAAGTTATCTCCGCAGAAGTAATGCAGGATGCTGAAGGAACAAGAATCGAGCTCAAGGGAAGAGTTGATTTCGATATTGACCTTACTACTCTTGAAATTCCACCTGAACCACATTATTTAAGCGACAAAGAATTATATGATGAATTTGAAGGTCACGAACATATGAAGGTTGTTTGTGGTACAGTTGGTGAAGACGAACATTCCGTAGGTATGAGAGAAATCATCAACATCAAGCATGGCGGTATAGAAAAATGGGGTATCGAGTGCGTATACCTTGGAACTTCCGTACCGGTTGAAAAGATGGTTGATGCTTGTATCGAAGAAAATGCTCAGGCTATACTCGCTTCCACAATCATTTCTCACGATAACGTTCACTACAAGAACATGAAGAGAATTCACGAGCTGGCAGTTGAAAAGGGTATCAGAGATAAGATCATCATCTGTGCAGGAGGAACTCAGGTAATTCCTGAAGAAGCCGTTAAGACAGGTATAGATATGGGATTCGGAAGAAACTCACACGGTATAGACGTAGCAACTTTCCTTGCTGAAGAAAGACAGAGAAGAAGAGGCGAAAAATAAAAGTTTTTGTTTTTTCGGTATTTGACTTTAAAGCGTAGAATTAGTATTACAGATTTTGCGTAGGAAAGTTCCCTGCTTTGTATTATCCATAGTAGCAGCTCTGGAAAAAGTTCCCGAAGAAAATTTGCAGTGCGGGTTTTGCAGCGCAAGGACTGTGGATAGAAACTTTTGCAGGGCGGAATTTGCCGAAAAGATAAAAAACAAAAAGGGGCTGGGCATGTACCCGGTCCCTTTCTTAAATTATATGTGTGAAAGCGTGTAAAAAATATAAAATTGCAATTATATGTAAAAAATGGTTGTAATAATATGTACGATGTTGTAGGATTTCGATAGATAAAAGAAATTAGCTAATATTTTACATAAAAAATAGATAATTTCATTATAAAACCATCATTTTAGCCTTACTGTTGGCAGATATTATAAAAACCAAAAATCTGCCAACAGTTTTCCATAAAAATGTTGGCATAAAGGATAAAAGCGGTATAGTAAACAGAAGCGAAAGGGGGAAGCAGGATGCTAAGAACTGCAAAAAAAGAAGATAAATCCGCTTGGATTTAACTAAATAAAGCGTTTATGAAATTCGAGGTTCAAGACGATGATTTGTGGAATCATATAGATGAAGCAAAAGATGAAGACTTAGAGAACGTATTTGAAGAAGCACTGAAAAACCCTCAGCACATTACAATTTTTATGATAGAATATAACGATAATATAGTTGGATTTGCCAACTTGATGACTATTTTCAGTGTGTGGGCGGAAGGCTTTGCGCTGATTATAGACGATTTGTATATAGATCCCCAGTATCAGGGGAAAGGGATAGGCAGACAAACTATGGAAGAAATTGAAAACTACGCACGCATAAAGGGATATAAGAGACTCCAGTTTCAATCAGAGGAGACAAATCCCGATGCAAAAGCTTTTTACAGAAGGCTTGGATATAGACCTGCAAGCATGAGCTTTTATGTGCGATATTTATAAATGGAAAGGAAGCTGAAAAGTATGAAAGTTGACGTTTTAGTAGCTGAAATAGGTTCGACCACCACGGTTGTAAATGCGTTCAAGGATTTAGACACAGAAAATCCGGTATTTTGGGCGCAGGGGCAGGCTCCAACTTCTGTTCTCGACGGCGACGTGAGAATAGGGCTGCAAGGCGCTATTGATGACCTATGTAAAAAAATGGGCATTGATGAACTCGAATATGACCAAATGCTTGCCACATCTTCCGCAGCAGGCGGACTTAAGATGACCGTTCATGGACTGGTATACGACATGACCGCTAAAGCTGCGAAAGAAGCGGCGTTAGGGGCAGGCGGAATTATACACGATATTACAGTAGGTAAGCTGAGAAGAACAGACTTAGCCAGAATTAAGGAAATCAAACCGAATTTAATCCTCATTGCAGGAGGAGTTGATTACGGAGAAAGGGATACGGCTGTCTATAATGCTGAAATGATTAGAACTTTAGGCCTTACCACTCCTGTAGTATATGCAGGAAATATTGAAAATCAAGAGGAAATGAAACTGATTTTCGATGAGGAAAGCGGTCAATATCTGTATGTTGTAGACAATGTATATCCTAAAATAGATACTCTGAACGTGGAGCCTTGCCGCAAAGTCATTCAGGATGCTTTTGAGGATCATATAACGCAGGCGCCGGGAATGGAACATGTACGTGATATGGTAAGCGGTCCAATTATTCCTACGCCTGGAGCTGTAATGGAGTGCACCAAGCTGCTTTATGATTGTATAGGAGACGTAATGACTATCGACGTTGGCGGCGCCACCACCGATGTTCACGCCGTAACTGAAGATTCAGATGCCGTGGCGAGAATTCTTACCGCACCTGAACCAAAGGCAAAGAGAACTGTTGAAGGAGACCTGGGTGTTTACGTAAACAGAATGAAGGTCATCGAATCAATTGGTGAAGAAAAACTCAGAGCTGAATGTGAAGAAAAACTGCATATTGATTTAGATAAGACCTTAGAAACTTATGTGGCGATTCCTAAGAATGAAGATGAGTTTAAACTGGTAGAGAGACTTACCGAAGAAGCGGTTTTGCGCGCTGTGGAAAGGCATGCAGGGCAGATTAGGTATGTATACGGACCATCAGGCAGACAAACCCTTGCAGAAGGTAAGGACTTGACGCAGATCAAATATATAGTCGGCACAGGCGGAGCGTTAACCAGATTGCCTCATAGAGTGGAAATAATGGAAATGATACCGAAAGATAATCAGACGGGAATGAAACTTTATCCAAGCGACGCTGTAAAAATTCTGGTAGATAACGACTACATCATGGCATCGCTGGGGGTACTTTCCAAGACTCATAGAGCAGGCGCCATCAAATTATTATCAAAGAGCTTAAGAATGGAGCTTTCGGAAAAAGATCATACTGTCAGCAAAGCTCAATTTGTGGAAGAATTACAAAGAATGACGGCAGCTAAGAACGCCAAGGATGAAGAACGTGCCAGACACATCGAAGAGATGGAAAAGATGGGTTATGATATGAGCGAGTATAAAAATCCCGAAAAAATAGGCGGAGCTACGGCAGAAGAAGTTGCTGCTGCCAAAAGGGAGGCTCTCGCTTCCGATCGTACAATGAGAAAAGGCGCTGACCTTATTGAAAAGGATCACGAAGCGAAGCGGGAATCACAAGGCATAGAAGATAAGATGCCGGAGGCGGCAATGCCGGAAAAGTCGGAAATAAAATCATCTGATGATTACGATCCGGGGCAGCACGTTATGCGAGCCTGCGGAGAAGTAGACGGCAGACCTAACTGCAATCGCGATTGCAAACATTGTATGCGCAGACATTGTCCTTATCGTCAGGAGTGATAGCGCTTAAATAATGTTCAAACAATGGCAAGGCTTAATATATAAAAGCATAGGTCAACAACGTCGAAAAAGGAGGAAACATTATGTACCCTAGACTGATAGTAGATATTAAAAAACTTAAAAATAATTTGGATGCGGTAGCTAAGATTACTAAGGAGCAGGGCGGATGCTCTCTTATGATAGTAACTAAAGGGCTTTGCGCAGATCATGAAATGGCAGAGATGGTAGCAAACCACCCTGCTGTAGATTTCATGGCGGATTCACGTGTTGCTAATATAAAAACTTATGCAGATTTAGCGAGAAAAAATGGCAAGATGACTACCCTTTTGAGAATCCCTATGCACGAAGAAACCGCAGAAGTTGTAAAGTATGTAGATTTGAGCTTTAATTCTGAAATTTCAACCATTAAGCTACTTGATGAAGAAGCGGGAAAAATAGGCGTAAAACATAACGTACTTTTGATGATAGACTTGGGCGATTTGAGAGAGGGGATTTTCTATCAGAACGAAGAGCAGATTTTTAAAGCTGCTGAAACAATCCTTGCAATGAAAAATATTAATCTCTATGGAATCGGTGTAAACCTGACTTGTTACGGCGCTATAATTCCGAAAAATGATAATCTTTCTAAACTGGTTGAAATTGCTCGCAAGATTGAAAACAAGTTTTCCATTAAACTCAATATGATTTCCGGCGGAAATTCCAGCTCTATTTATCTCATAGATAAGAAGGAGATGCCTGAGGGAATTAACAACTTAAGGCTTGGAGAGTCTTTCCTTTTGGGAAACGATACTGCCTATGGCGAAAAACTTCCGGGAACGGTGAGCGATACGCTGATTTTGGAAGCGCAGATTGTTGAACTTAAAGAGAAACCGTCGCTTCCGATTGGTGAAGTGGGGGTTGACGCTTTTGGACAAAAGCCGTATTATGAAGATAGAGGAATTATCAAGAGAGCCATTATTGCTATCGGAAAGCAGGATACCGACATAGACAGTATGGAGCCTCTTGATGAGAAAATAGACATCTTGGGCGGCAGCTCAGATCACATAATTCTTGATGTGACAAAATCCGATAAGGATTATAAAGTGGGAGACGTAGTTAAATTTGTGCTGGGATACGGAGGCATGCTTAAGACGGCAACCAGTCCTTATGTGGAAAAAGTCTACATTAAATAACTAGTTATAATGAGGTGCAAAATGTTAAAGAAAAAATATGACAAGGCAGGACCTATTGTCGCAGAAGCTATGAAGAAAAGAGGCTTTGATGCTTACTATGTTTCCTCCAAAGAGGAAGCGAAAGCAAAAGCCCTTGAGTTAATTCCGGAAGGGTCGGTTATTTCGTGGGGAGGCAGCGTTACTATTGATGAAATAGGTCTTAAAGACGCCATAAAGTGCGATAAGTACACTTTGATTAACCGCGATGAGGCTAAAACTGCCGAGGAAAGAACGGAGCTTATGAGGAAGGCCCTTACTTGCGACGTATTTTTGATGAGCGCCAACGGTATTACTGAGGATGGACAGCTTGTAAATATTGACGGAAACGGCAACAGGGTTGCAGCCCTTTGCTTTGGCCCGAAGGAAGTTATAGTGGTTGCAGGTATGAATAAGGTTGTGGCAAGTTTAGAGGATGCGTGGGATAGAGCGCGTAATTTTGCAGCTCCTATGAATGCACAGAGATTTGACATTACAACGCCATGTTGTAAAACGGGAATGTGCGCAAATTGCCTGAATACGCAGAGCATTTGCTCTCAATTCGTTGTAACGCGTAGGACAAGCGGCAAGAGAATTAAGGTTATCCTAGTAGGAGAAAATCTGGGGTTCTAGTTATTAGTTTATTGCTTTTAAGGCTTTCTGTTTTTAAGATTTTGAATTTAATAAATTTTGTGAATGTACATAAATACATGATTATATCGCCGCTTAAGGTTTGCTTTGCAAACTTTGAGCGGCATTTTATGGCTCTGTGTCAAATGTTGGGGTGGAGCGAAAATAAATCGATTAATTGCGGGTG
>CAZYWO010000052.1:0-13068 GCA_964651095.1 uncultured Oscillospiraceae bacterium
TCCTCGTATTCAATGTTGGGGTCTATGTTCAGAATTTCTTCTTTATAAATTTCCACGCAGGAAGAAGCTACGGCAATTGCAAGTACCACAGCGAAAAGTCCTATCCAATACTTTTTAATAAAATTCGTAAATTTTCTCGACTTGTTGGTTTCCATACTAAGCCCTTTCAATTAAACTATCAATTTGAAGATAAAGCTGCACTAAATTTCCTGAATTATCAATTACATGATCCGCCAATTCGGACTTCTTTTCATCGCTCATTTGATTATTTATTCTGTCTAAAATTCTATCCTCAGGGAGTTCATCCCTTTTGATGATTCTTTCTATACGAACTTGTAAATCAGCCGTGACGAGCCAATTTTCATCGGTTAAAGTCTGCATATTGCACTCAAACAGAAGCGGCGCATCTATAACCACAATGCCGCTAAATCCCTCACGTTTAAGGCGTTTAAGTTCCTCATATATCTTTTCCACCACCTTTTGCGTCGTAAGTTCCTGCAAAATTTCCAATTTATGGCTGTCACTGAAAACAATCTCACCAAGTTTCTTTCTGTTAAGTGTTCCATCATCAAAAAAAACTTCATCTCCAAAAGTCTGACGTATGGACTCAATTGCTTTTCCTCCTGCTGAAGTCAACTCTCTGGAAATTTTATCTGCATCAAGAATATAGCAGCCTTTTTTCATTAAATAGGCGGAGACAGTTGATTTTCCTGTCCCTATGCCGCCTGTTAAACCGATAATTTTCATCTCATTTTTTATTTCATAATTTCTCAAATAAATTTTAACCTTTAAGACTATTTTAAATCAAACCATGTGTACCCTGTATTGACTTCCGCTATTAATTTAACGGACAAATTCATGGCGCTTTCCATGTTACTTACAAGCAGTTTTTTAACTTCTTCAACCTCGCTGTTCTTTGCCTGAATAATAAGTTCATCGTGAACTTGAAGAATCAATTTAGAATCAGGGTGCTTTTCCTTCAGTTCTCTATAGACCTTGATCATAGCTACTTTTATTATGTCGGCGGCGCTCCCCTGAATAGGACTGTTCATCGCAAGTCTTTCACCCAGTTGTCTGATCATGTAGGTAGAAGAGTTAATCTCGTCTATGGTACGTTTTCTTCCTAAAATAGTCTCTGAATAACCTGTTGCTTTAGCATTCGCAATCTGCTGGTCCATATATTGTTTGACTTTTTCGTGTTTTTTGAAATACTCGCGTATATAAGCCTCTGCCTCCTTACGAGTGATATGCAGTTCCTCACTGAGACCAAAGCCGCTCATTCCGTATATAACGCCAAAGTTTACTGCCTTGGCTCTGCTTCTGTCTCCTACGGTCACTTTATCAGCAGGAATACCTAAAACTCTTGAAGCTGTCATTTTATGAATATCTTCGCCATTGTTAAAAGCATCTATAAGGCTTTCATCTTGGGAAAGATGGGCAAGCACTCTTAGCTCTATCTGAGAATAGTCAGCCCCTACAAGGGTATATCCCTCCCCTGCCTCAAAAGCTTTTCTTAAAGTCCTTCCCAGCTCCTGTCTTACAGGAATATTTTGCAGATTAGGCTCAGTGCAGCTTATTCTGCCTGTAGCGGTTACAGTCTGCTGAAAATGAGCATGAATTTTGTTTTCACTTGAAATTAAAGGTTTCATTCCCTCAACGTAAGTTGAATTCAGCTTAGTCAGATTTCTGTATTCAAGTACCGCAGGTACTATCGGGTGTTTATCTTTGATTCTTTCAAGAATATCCGCACTGGTGCTGTAGCCTCTCTTGGTTTTCTTTCCGGCAGGAAGCTTTAAATTTTCAAACAAAATGTCACCCAGTTGGAAAGGTGAATTTATATTAAATTTAGTTCCAGCCAAGTCGTAAATTTTAAGCTCCAGTAAATCTATCTTTTCTTTTAATTCAATTCCGAAAGTATCAAGAAATTCTTTGTCTGTTTTTATGCCGTTTACTTCCATGGCTGCCATAACTTCAACCAGAGGCAGTTCCACCTCATAAAGTACTTTTTCAAGCTGTTTTGCCTCTATCATAGGTTTCTGTACATTTCTTATGGCAAAAACTATACTGCCGACTACTGTTCCGTAATCAAGAAATGACTTGCTTGCGTCTGCGAACATGTCGACTTGACCGTTTGGGTTGATGAATTCACTTTGCTCCGGAAGAACTTTGTTGAGTTTTTCCATGGTAAGAGTTTTCAAATCATATTTATTTCTCGCCACGTCCAAAACATACTCGGCAATAGCCGTATCATATCCGATTTTAAAGTCTTTGAGCCCTAAATACATTAAGGAATATAAATCGTCTTTAATATCGTGTCCGATAAAGGATAAGGACAAATTATTAAGGTTATGGGAAACCATTACAGGGTTTACGGATACGCAATCTACAAAAAATGCTTTTTCGCAGGTCATAAGGAATATGCCGTGAACCTCCGGCTTATTTATATGGTTATAATCTCCGAATACCTTAATAAAGACTTCTTGCCCTGATAATTCTTTTAACTTTGAAAGTTGATCTTCATTGCTTATTAAAATTTTTTCAGCATCATTGGCTACGGCAGGCTCAAGTTCTGGTTCCGGCTGATGTACTTTCATTTTCTTCAAGAAACTGTTAAATTCCAACTTCTTATATATTTCTATAAGTTTATCATAGTCGGGGTCGCCAAACTTAAATTTTTCCAATTCAAACTCTATAGGTACAAATCTGTTTATGGTAGCGAGCTGCTTACTCATAACTGCAAGCTGTGCATGTTCTTCCACCTTCTTGCGCAGACCTTCTTTAGCAATTTCATCTGTATGAGCCAACATATTTTCGATAGAGCCGAATTGTTCCAGCAATTTAATACCGGTTTTTTCGCCCACTCCGGGGATGCCGGGAATGTTATCCGACGTATCTCCCATTAAGCCCTTTAAATCTATAAATTGAACAGGTGTCAGATTGTATCTTTCAATCATCTTGTCATAATCAAAAAGTTCAAAATCGGTAACACCTTTCTTGGTTATTAAAACATGAGTTTTTTCCGTCGCCAATTGCAGAGCGTCTTTATCTCCTGTCACAATTAGAGGTTCAAGCCCTTTTTCTTCTCCCATTCGTGCTATGGTTCCTATCAAGTCGTCAGCTTCAAAACCTTCCATTTCAACGATTTCAATGTTCATCGCCGAAAGGATATCTTTCATAATTGGCATCTGCATTACAAGTTCAGGCGGCATCGCTTTTCTGCCTGCTTTATATTCTTTATACTCAAGATGCCTGAAAGTAGGCGCCTTTAGATCAAAAGCCACAGCCATATATTCCGGTGCGTAATCTCCCGCGATTCTGTTGAGCATATTGATAAAACCGTAGATTCCCTGTGTATAAATACCTTCCTTGGTTATCATCGGTCTTTGCATAGCATAAAACGCTCTGTTTATAAGGCTGTTTCCGTCAATTATGACAATTCTTTTACTCATCTTTATTCCTCTTAAATTCCTCACTTCTGATGTTTCCCGTGTAATAAAAAATCCCAAATTACCGTTAAAGATATAATTGACGCCCTATCTTTCGATAGGTGGGTGTCCTGTTCTGCACCTCTGTCTTCCCCTCTGAGGGGGCCTGACATAACGTGCCGGAAACTCCGGACTCCCGTTTTTTAAGTGTAGGTTCAATTATGTGTCCTTAACGTATAACCCAGGATTATTATTATTTTAGGTTAAAGTCATGATATTTATTCCTCATAAAGATCGATTGAGCAATTTGTATATACTTTCTGAACGTCATCATTGTCTTCAAGCATTTCAATCATCTTTGCAAGTTTTTTAATATCATTGGAGTCTGAAGGAGCCGCTTCCATTGAAGGCACATATTCCACATCAGATTCGGCAATTTCGTATCCCGCATCAAGTAAAGCATGATGCACATCTGTATATGTGGAAGGATCTGTTACAATTTCAAAGCTGTCTTCGTGAACTACCATATCGTCTGCACCTGCTTCCAGAGCTGCTTCAAGTAAAGTATCTTCATCAATATCGGCGCTTTCTTTATCGATAATTATGATTCCTTTCCTTGAGAACATATATGATACACATCCCGGCGTGCCTAAGTTTCCGCCGTACTTGTCAAATGTAGATCTTACGGATGAAGTAGTTCTGTTATTGTTATCTGTAAGCGCTTCAACAATTACAGCAACCCCGCCTAATCCGTATCCTTCAAAAGTCAATTCTTCGTATGATTCACCGGCTAACTCACCGGTTCCTTTTTTTATTGCTCTTGTAATATTATCGTTAGGCATTGAAATTGCTTTAGCCTTTTCAATGGCCAGTCTTAATGTTGCGTTATACTCAGGGTCTCCTCCGCCTTTAGCTGCTACTGTTATTGCTCGTGCATATTTAGTGAACATTGCGGCTCTTCTCGAGTCCTGTGCGGCTTTTCTTCCTGCTATCGTGCCGTGTCTTCCCATGGAGACACCTCCTAACTTAATTAAAATGTAATTAAGTTATTATACAATAGTATTATCTCCTTTTCAAGGTTTTTAAAGAAAATTCCTATTAAAGATTTTGATGTGCCGTTGACATCATCAGTTTAATACGGTTAAGCTGATTTACATTGCTGGCGCCGGGATCGTAGTCTATTGCCACAATGTTTGCTTTAGGAAAGCGTTCTCTGATAGCTTTCATCATGCCCTTGCCTGTAACGTGATTAGGCAGACATGCAAATGGCTGCAAACATGCGATGTTGGTCGCACCGCCTTTTATGAGTTCTATCATTTCACCTGTAAGAAGCCAGCCTTCGCCGCATTGATTTCCTATTGAGGCAATCTCCGAGGCTTCTTTAGCCGTATGCTCTATATAGGCTGGCTCGTCAAAGCGCTTGCTTTCGCGTAACGCCTTGCGCATAGGCTGTCTGAACCACTCGATAAGCTCAATAGCAAATTGATTTATCTTATACTGTTTATATGAGCCTGAAAGTTTTTCGTAATTGAATTTTTTACTGTACATACCATACAGGAAGAAATCGATAAGGTCGAGTACTACTGCTTCTCCGCCCTCTTTTTCGATAATATCGACGATATTGTTATTTGCATCCGGATGGTATTTTACAAGAATCTCTCCTACTACTCCCACCTTTGGTTTCTTTATATCTCTGAGCGGAAGGTTATCATATTCTTCCACAATTTTTGGAACCAGTTTTTTATAAGTGCTGATTTTTCCGTCACGACAGTTTTGGAAAATTTCAGCTTCATACTTTTTCATTATAGCTTCTGCTGACCCCGGAACTTCTTCATAAGGTCTGGTAGCGTAAAGCAGTCTCTGGAATAAATCTCCGTAAAGTGCAGCGATGATAAGGCGTTTTCCCATTTTAACATCGATTTTAAATCCTGGATTTTTTTCCAGTCCAACCATGTTAAATGAAACTACGGGAACCTGTTCCATTCCTAAATCTTTAAGGGCTTTTCTAAGGAGTGCAATATAGTTGCTGGCTCTGCATCCGCCCCCCGTCTGAGACATTACAAGAGCCGTCCTGTTTAAATCGTATTCCCCTGATTTTAGAGTGCTTATCATCTTACCCAAGGTTACAAGCGTAGGATAACATGCGTCATTGTTTACGTATTTTAATCCTTCATCTACAGCATTTTTATCTACCGTAGGAATTACAACTGCTTTATATCCGCTTTCTTTAAAACCTACTTCAAGATACTGGAAATGTATAGGAGACATCTGCGGGATGAGCAGAGTATAATCTTCTTTCATTTCCTTAGTAAAAAGCTTTCTTTCATAAGGCTTGTTGTCATATACAGCCTTTACGTCATTCTTATCTCTTTCCTCCATTGCAGCTTTAAGAGATCTGATTCTTATTCTTATAGCGCCCAGATTTGTACCTTCGTCTATCTTAAGCACCGTGTAAAGCTTGTTGGACTTTTCAAGAATTTCCTCAACCTCATCTGTGGTAACAGCGTCTACGCCGCATCCGAAAGAGTTAAGCTGAACAAGTTCCACATCATCTAAAGTTCCCACCACGTTGGCAGCCTTATATAGTCTGGAGTGGTAAACCCATTGATCGAGAACTCTGATAGGTCTTTTAAACTCTACCATGTTGCAGACTGAATCCTCGGAAAGCACCACCATGTCATAGGAAGAGATCATCTTGTCGATACCGTGATTAATTTCAGTATCCAGATGATAAGGTCTTCCTGAAAGTACAATAGCTTTTTTATTATTTTTCTTAGCGTATTCAAGAGCCTCTTTTCCTTTGGTTTCAACATCTTTCTTAAAGGCTTCCTGCTCTGCTCTGGCTTGCGCTACTGCATCTTTTATCTCTTTGTATGATATTCCCTTGCTTTCGAGAACTTCGTGAAGTCTTTTTGCAAGACGTTTGTCATCGTCATAAGGAACGAACGGATGTGTAAATTCCACACCTTTCTCGTCAAAGACTTCGTTCATATTGTTGGCAATGACTTCGGGATATGTGGCAACAATCGGACAGTTATAATGGTTAGGCGCGTTTTCATCTTCTTTTTGCTCATAGTTTACACAAGGATAGAAAATCCATTTTTCGCCCATTTCAACCAGAGTTTTAATATGCCCGTGAACCAGTTTTGCGGGATAACATGCTGTATCAGATGAGATGGTATCCATGCCTCTCTCATAAATCTCTTTAGTCGACATAGGCGAAAGTACCACTCTATATCCAAGATTAGTAAAGAAAGTAAACCAGAACGGATAGTTTTCATACATGTTAAGTACCCTTGGAATAGCCACACTGCCTCTCTTAGCCATGTCTTTTTCCAGAGGCTCATATTGGAACAATCTCTTTAATTTATATTGATATAAGTTAGGTAAATCTTTTTTAAAGTTCTTTTTGCCTTCTCCTTTTTCGCAGCGATTTCCCGTTATATATCTGTTTCCGTCACTGAATTTGGTAATGGTAAGCATACACCTATTTTCACATCCTGCACATCTTGCGTTGCTGCTTCCGGCTTCAAAAGTAATCAATTCTTCAAGATGAAGAAGGGTTGAACGATGTCCTTCCTCCCAATTATCCATCGAGTGTAGGGCACATCCATATGCTCCCATGATTCCTGCGATATCAGGTCTGACAACTTCCTTTCCCAAAACTTTTTCTATAGCTCTAAGCGCAGATTCGTTTAAGAAAGTTCCTCCCTGAACCACGATTTTATCTCCTGCCTCTTCAGGATTTCTCAGTTTTATAACTTTATATAATGCATTCTTTATTACTGAATACGATAAGCCTGCCGCTATGTCTCCAATGGTAGCGCCTTCTTTTTGAGCTTGCTTTACCATGGAGTTCATAAATACGGTGCATCTTGTACCCAGATCTACCGGATTTTGAGACAAAAGCCCTACCTGTGCAAAGTCTTCCACTTTCATTTCCACAGATTTGGCGTAAGTTTCTATAAACGATCCGCAGCCTGAAGAACACGCTTCATTTAGCATTATATTATAAATGGCGCCGTCTTTAATCTTCATGCACTTCATGTCCTGACCGCCTATATCCAGAATAAAGTCCACTCCCGGCAAAAATTCATCGGCAGCTTTATAATGTGCCATGGTTTCAATAATGCCGTAATCCGCGTTAAAGCCTGCTTTAATCAATCCCTCGCCGTAACCTGTAACTGTAGTATTTCCTATGTAACATTTTTTTGGCAGCATACAGTAAATCTCGTTGAGGAGAATTTTAGTAGCCTCCAATGGATTGCCCTCGTTATTTCTGTAGAAAGAGTAAACAAGGTTTTTATCTTTATCTATAAGAGCAGCCTTAGTAGTGGTTGAGCCTGCGTCGATACCTAAAAATAAAGGTCCGATGCAGTCTTGCAATTCTTTTCTCTTAATTCTGGCTTTTGAATGACGCTCCTTAAATTCCATGTATTCATTTTGATCTTTGAACAATGGTTCTACTCTTTTGGTTGAAGCTGTTGCTGATGTGTCTACTTGATTTACTCTATCAAGCAAAACAGTCAGTTTAACCGGCTGACAATCATCTGCCATAAACGCCGCTCCCAGAGCCACGAAGTATTTAGAGTTTTCAGGAAAGATAACTTCCTCCGGTTTCAGTTCCAAAGTTTCAATGAAACGTTTTCTAAGTTCAGACATATATGTAAGCGGTCCGCCTAAAAACGCCACATTTCCTTTGATTCTGCGCCCACAAGCAAGCCCGCTTATAGTTTGATTTACAACCGCCTGGAAGATAGAAGCCGCCAAATTTTCCATAGGCGCGCCTTCATTAATAAGGGGCTGAATATCGGTTTTAGCAAAAACTCCGCATCGTGCTGCAATAGGATAAATTATGTTATAATCCTTTGCAGCTTCGTTAAGACCATTGCCGTCAGTATTGAGCAAAATTGCCATCTGGTCGATAAAAGCGCCTGTTCCCCCTGCGCATGTACCATTCATTCTCTGCTCTACAGCAGCTCCGAAGAAAGTGATCTTAGCGTCTTCTCCGCCCAGCTCTATTGCTACGTCAGTCTGCGGAATGATTTTTCGTACAGCAAGAGAACAGGTTACCACTTCCTGTTCAAACTTAGCCTTAATGGTTTCCGCCAGAGCAAGTCCTCCCGAACCTGTAATTACTGCTTTTACATCTATATCTCCCTTTTCGGCAAGAAGCTGATTCAAAAGCTCGCTTACTTTGCTGAAAACGCTGGACATGTGACGTTCATATCTCTGATAAATTATATTTTCATTTTCGTCGATTAGGACCAGCTTAACTGTAGTCGATCCTACATCAATTCCAAGTCTCATATTTAAACCTCTTTTAAGCATAGTAATTCCATCATATTAGATGATAGTCTATTGTAACACTTAAATGTGATATTTTGTTGAACATATAGGGTTAAGAATCCGCTAAGAATGTTGAAAATATTTGCATATTGAGATATAATTTAACAATATGAAGAGCAAAATCAGAAAAAGAACATGGAAAGCAATATATAGACTTCTAAACAGAGTATCTCCTGTGGATTACGATTGTGGAAAATTATGCGGCAGTGCATGTTGCATTTGCTCCGATACTGAAGATGGTTTGGAAATGGGAATCTATCTTTATCCGGGCGAACATAAAATCCATAGTAAAAATGATAACTGGCTGGATTGGAGCACAGAAGATGCAGCGGATTTTGATTTCCCCGACAGTTGGAACGGTCCGGTTTATTTCGTGCGCTGCAAAACACCTCCCGTATGTCCTCGCGACAAGCGCCCTTTACAATGCAGAATCTATCCTCTTGCACCTTATATTACTAAAGAAGGGTTTCTTGAAATTGTATATAATGACGAGGGGCTTCCTTATAACTGCCCTCTCATCGATGACAGAATTCCTTTAAACGATGATTTCGTAAAAGCAACATATACTGTATGGGCTCATCTTATACGCGACCCTCTCATCTATGATTTAGTCGAAATGGATTCGAGAGCTAAAGATGAAAGATCAGCTACATAGCTATTAAAAAAGAGACTTATTTTTAGTCTCTTTTTATATTAGCATATCAGTCTAAAATTTTACTTGTCCAAATCTTTTCCGCAAGACGAGCAATAATGTCCGCCCCATCTGGTAACCTGCGCGCCGCAATGAGGGCAACGCATAAATTTAAGGTCTATTATTAATAGCAAGATAAATAGAACCACCATAATTACCCAAAATACTATATTACTAATTAAATCGGGAAAAGTTCTGTCCACTATCCAAACGATAACAAACATTACGCAAATAATATCCGATAATCTCTTTGCCGTCTTTAAGTTCATTCCTGCTGCCTCCTGTTTTGACGTTTACGCTGCATCTTGTCTTTTAACCGTTTAACCGTTGTTTTGGTTAATTTTATTGCCCGCTTTATCATAGATTTTTAATATCTTTTACATAAAGCCTTCTCATCATTATGATACTGTAGATAAATCCCAAAAGCTCTGACAAAGGGAACGATGCCCACGATAGAGTTATACCGCCTATTCTTATCAAAACGTATGCTAACGGTAAAATTCCGATTAGCTGTCTTATAACCGATGTAAATAAGCTGTACACACCATGGCCTGTGGCTTGAAACATGGTTCCTGTTATGATGCCAAAAGCTGCCGGTAAAAAGCAAAGACTTATTATTCTAAGGGCAGGAATACCTATTTCAAGCATGTCCGCTGAAGCTTCAAACATCATTAAAAGCTGTCTAGGCAGAATGTGAAATAAAATCAAACCAAGAGTCATCACAATGACAGCAACTTTCATAGCCTCTTTATAGGTTTTCATAAGTCTGTTTTTATCTCTGGCGCCATAGTTATATCCCATAATCGGCATTGCACCTTGATTTAAACCGAATACAGGCATAAATACGAAGGATTGTATTTTAAAATATGCTCCCAAAACGGCAACGGCAGTAGTTGAATATGCGACTAAAATTGCGTTGTAGAAAATAACCATTACTGAAGATATGGACTGCATTACAATTGAGGGCAATCCAACTTTATAAATATCAGCAACTATTTTCCAGTCAATTTTAAAACCTTTAATTTTTACTTGAACAAGATGTTCTCCCTTTATCATAATGGAAATTCCGACTATCAGTCCACAGAGCTGTCCGGTTACTGTAGCCAGAGCTGCTCCTGCCACACCCAGCTTCGGGAATCCCAATAAGCCGAATATCATAATAGGGTCTAAAATCAAATTGACGATTGCTCCCGTCAAACTGCACGCCATAGGTCCTATCATATTTCCGGTGGATTGAAGAATTTTTTCAATCACCACCTGAATATTAATGAACAGTGAGCCGATACATACGATTGACATATATGCATATCCTGCTTCAAAAAAATACGTACCTTGCTGCGCATAAGATGCGATAAAAGGTTTAGTTAAGAAAATTCCTATAAAAAGAAATACAAAATAATTAAGCAAACCTATTCTCAAACCCGTACTTGCCGCCTGATTGGCTTCCTCCTGAAGTTTCGCTCCAAGTTTTCTTGCAATTAATGAATTAATTCCAACACCGCTTCCTACCGACAATGCAATTATCAATAGCTGAATAGGATTGACAATAGATACTGCGGTAAGAGCGTCTTCACTTATCTTTGCCACGAAGATACTGTCAACGATATTGTACAGAGCGTTTATCGTCATGGATAAAATAGCCGGCCATGCCATACTTAAAAGCAGTTTTCTTATTGGCATTACTCCCATCTTGTTGGCATGACCTTTTTCAGTTGTGTTTTCCTGAACATCTTCAATATACAGCTTTTCATTTTTTACATCCATTTTTTCCATAATATCCTCTCTTTCGTAAAAAAGTATTATATAACAACTTGTTTACAAATTCAAGATTTATGTTATTATATTTAGAGTGACTTTTTTTAAAGCCATTATTAAATATGCAAATATACTTTTTCAATAAGGAGAAATAAAGGAAAATAAATGGCAACCAGACAAGAAGAAATTCAATCGAGACGAATATTTGGCATTATATCCCATCCGGATGCAGGTAAAACCACATTAACGGAAAAACTTTTGCTCCATGGAGGCGCTATCCGTGAAGCGGGAACGGTTAAAGCAAGAAGAAACAGTAAATTCGCTACCTCTGACTGGATGGAAATAGAAAAACAAAGAGGTATTTCGGTCACATCCTCTGTAATGCAGTTTAATTATGCTGGCAAAGTCATTTCAATTATGGATACTCCCGGCCATAACGATTTCGGTGAGGACACCTACAGAATTCTTACATCGGTAGATAGTGCGGTGATGGTAATAGACGGAGCCAAAGGTATCGAAACCCAAACTAAGAAACTTTTTAAAGTATGCTCTATGAGGAGTATCCCGATTTTTACGTTTATTAATAAGCTGGACAGAGAAACTAAAGAACCTTTTGACCTTGTTCAGGAACTTGAAGATGTACTTGGACTTCCCTCTGTACCTGTAACATGGCCTATCGGTAACGGTATGAACTTTGAAGGAATCTATGACTTGCTAAAGAACGAAGTGCATCTTTATAAGGCAGGAAAAACCATATCTCTGGGTACAGAAGGAGTCTTTGGTCCGGAACTTGAAGATGAAATCGCAGGCTATAACCTTTCTGCGCTGCGAGATGAAATTGAATTAATTCAAGGCGCCGGAAATCAGTTTGATATGGATTTGATCTCTAAGGGAAAGCTTTCACCCGTATTCTTTGGTTCTGCCCTTGCAGACTTTGGAACCATCCCTTTTCTTAACCATTTTCTCGATATGTCTCCCGCTCCGGGACCTCGCAAAACTACTGATGGTCAAGTCAATCCGACAGACGATTTTTTCAGCGGATTTATATTTAAAATACAGGCTAATATGAACCCAGCCCACAGAGACAGATTGGCTTTTTTTAGAATATGTTCGGGAACTTTCCAACGAGGCATGAGCGTAAAACTCTCAAGGACAGGTAAAGAGATGAAACTTTCCCAGTCTACTATGCTTATGGCTAACGAACGTGAAACTGTGGATACAGCCATTGCCGGAGACATTATCGGCATATATGATACGGGAAATTATCAAATTGGAGACACTTTATCTACTACTAAAGAACCTCTATTTTTTGAACTGCTTCCTACATTCCCTCCTGAGCTTTTCGCTCTAGTCATACCAAAAAATACTATGAAAGCAAAACAATTTCAAAAAGGTGTGGATCAACTTGCTCAGGAAGGCGCTATTCAGGTTTACCGAAATCAATATAACGAAGTTGTAATCGGCGCTGTAGGTCAACTGCAATTTGAAGTTTTCGAGTACAGATTAAAGAATGAATATAATGCGGATGTGCGAATGGATAGACTTGATTTCAGTGTGGCAAGATGGGTAAATACGGATAATATCGAAAAAGTTAAAGATGTGCTGGATTCCAGAACTATGCTTGTATTCGACCATTTTGAAAGACCGCTCATACTGTTTGCAAATCAATTTACACTAAACTATTTTGCAGAAAAACATTCTGACATTAAACTGATTGAAGCATTGGATGTACAGCAGTTTTAAACTTTGCAATCAGCCATTTATAATCGATAAATGCAAATACGAATCTATATAAGAGAGTGTGAACAAAAGTCTGTAAATGCAGATCTTCCATGATAATGATTGGGC
>CAZYWO010000053.1:0-12662 GCA_964651095.1 uncultured Oscillospiraceae bacterium
GACTGGCCAAAAAATTTAATTTTTTCAATTGTCCACTTGACGGGTAGCAGTTCATGTCGGCTGCATAGCACCCCTTTAATCATATTATTTTGCGAAAATTACTCCATCAAAATTATTCCACAGAAACTACAGTATAGCCTGCTTCTTCAACAGCATTTTTAAGTGAATCTGTTGAAACTTCCTGTGCCAGCTTTACTACAGCAGTTCCCTCTTGATGGCTTACTGCCGCTTCTGTTACTTCCGGCATTGACTCAAGAGCTTTCTTTACATGCGCTTCACAGTGACCGCACATCATACCTGTAATTTTCATTGTTTTTGTCATGTTTTCTGAATTACTCATTTTTCTTTTTACCTTTCTATCCTTTCTCGAATCATGAACATTTATTAAATTAAGCCGTAACGCATTAGAAACTACGCAAAAGCTTGATAAACTCATTGCCGCTGCCCCGAACATAGGATTAAGCTCCCATCCGAATGTATGAATCCATACACCTGCCGCTAATGGAATACCTATTATGTTATAGATAAACGCCCAAAACAAATTCTCATGAATATTTTTCAGCGTTGCGCGGCTCAAACGTATTGCCGCAGGCACATCGCTTAAACGGCTCTTCATCAGAACCACATCTGCTGCGTCAATGGCAACGTCGGCTCCTGCGCCAATGGCAATACCTATATCTGCTCTGGTGAGCGCCGGTGCATCATTGATACCATCTCCTACCATTGCCACTTTACCTTGACTCTTAAGTCGGCGAATTACGCTCTCCTTGCCATCCGGAAGAACTCCTGCAATTACCTCGTCTACCCCGGCTTCCCTGCCTATTGCATTGGCAGTTTTTTCATTGTCGCCGGTCAGCATTACAACACGAATTCCCATATTTTGCAGTTCTTTTACCGCCTGCGGGCTGTCCTCTTTTATTACATCTGCTACGGCGATAATACCTGTCAGGCTGCCGTCGTTAACGAAGAAAAGAGGTGTTTTGCCCTGTTCTGCAAGCTGCTCCGAACGATGTTTTATATCGTCTGAAACTTTCACATGATCGCTTATGAATTTCAAGTTGCCTCCGTAAAGGGATCTGCCATCAAGTGAAGCATAAAGTCCACTGCCCGGCAAAATCTGAAATTCTGTAACTTCGCCTGCCTCCATAGATAACTCATCTGCTTTTTGCAAAATTGCTTTTGCTAAAGGATGCTCACTTCGCTTTTCCAAGGCTAAGGCTGTTTTCATCAAATCAGTTTCACTAAAATCTCCTGCCGGAATTATATCGGTAACTTTAGGTTCTCCGCGAGTGATTGTTCCTGTCTTGTCAAGGGCGACAATCTGTGCTTTACCTGCCTCTTCAAGAGAAGAAGCGGTTTTAAACAGCACGCCGTTCTTAGCTCCTACACCGTTTCCAACCATAATTGCAACGGGAGTTGCTAAACCTAAAGCACAAGGGCAGCTTATTACCAGCACCGAAATTCCTCTTGCTAAGGCAAAACCAAAGGCCTGCCCCGTAAGCAGCCAGACTATGGTAGTTACCACAGCAATTGTAATCACTATAGGTACGAAAACGCCTGAAACCTTATCTGCCACCTTGGCGATAGGCGCCTTAGTAGCCGCCGCGTCGCTTACCATTTTTATAATCTGAGAAAGCGTAGTGTCCTGACCTACGCGTACCGCTTCACATTTGAGAAAGCCCGACTGGTTGATGGTCGCTGCCGATACATTGTCGCCTGCCTCCTTATCCACGGGGATGCTTTCTCCCGTCAGCGCCGCCTCATTCACTGCACTGCTGCCTTCAATTACAATACCGTCTGCCGGAATATTTTCTCCCGGCCGAACTACGAAAATATTACCCTTCTGCACCTGCTCAATGGCAACTTCCACTTCCTGTCCGTCTCTGATTATGGTTGCAGTCTTTGGAGAAAGTTTCATCAAGCTTTTGAGAGCGTCTGTAGTTTTGCCCTTAGAGCGAGCCTCCAGCATTTTTCCCACGGTAATCAACGTCAAAATCATAGCAGCCGATTCAAAATAGAATTCCATCATGTAACCGTGTACTGCCTCCATGTCTCCGTGGGTCTGCGCTCCTGTCATGGCAAAAAGTACATAGGTACTGTATATAAATGATGCTGACGCGCCCAGCGCAACTAAAGTGTCCATATTAGGCGCGCGATGCCACAAACTCTTAAATCCGCTTATAAAAAATTTCTGATTGATTACCATTATTATACCGGACAAAATCAGTTGCAACAGTCCCATAGCCACATGGTTATCTTCAAACCATTTGGGCACCGGCCATCCCCACATCATGTGTCCCATGGAGAAATACATCAGAACTATCAGAAATCCTAACGACCAAATCAATCTCTGTTTTAAAACCGGAGTTTCGTGGTCTAAAAGCGCTTCTTCGTCAGCGCTCATTCCTCCTGCTGCTGAAGAAGCTGCACCGTTTTCATTGAAAGCGCCCGCGTTTATTCCGGATGCTGATCCGGTTTTGCCGGCTCCTCCTTTTAAAGAAGCCCCATATCCTGCATTCTTGATTGCCGCTATTATTTCATCTGCTCCTGCTGTCCCTTCAACGCCCATAGAATTGGTTAAAAGGCTGACAGAACACGAAGTGACGCCCGGAACCTTGCCTACGGCTTTTTCCACTCGTGCGCTGCACGCAGCACAGCTCATACCTGTTACAGTAAATTGTTCCATCGCTTATCCCCCTATTCTTCTATATTTATATGTTTTATATATTTTGCCCTGCTTGCTTTTTATATTGTCTTTATTGTCTTTATTTTTTCTCTTTATCTTTACTTTTTTACTTTATTTATCTCATCAATTTTTGGAGCGTTTCCATAAGGTCATCGACAACTTCATCTTTACCGTCGCGAATATCCTGCACAACGCATGTATGAATATGACGCGCAAGCAGCTCCTTATTAAAGGCATTTACTGCCGCATTAACTGCTGCTGACTGAACTAAAATATCGGTACAGTAAGCGTCTTTTTCTATCATGCCCTTAATTCCGCGTATTTGACCTTCGATGCGGTTTAAACGAGTTATCAATTTTTTACGTTCTTCTTCGGAACGCTCAGTAGTTTTTTCACAGCATGGACAGACTTTGCGTTCATCCATGTTTATGCTCTCTGTTTTTTTATTTTCCATATTTATCTTCTCCTCATACTTTGGAATATATACTTTTATGTATTTTTACTTAATCATTTTATTATATTTATTTTATTAATGATGCAATGGCATGAAATACCCCTAGGGGGTATTTCGCCTACAGTCAATAATATACCCCCTAGGGGTATTTGTCAAACAAGAAATTTATCTTTTAATTTCATTATTTTCAGCCCCAATCTGAAAACCAACTTTCTTAACATAATTCCGGAGGTTTTCCCCCACCTTCCGGCACAAGTAATTCCCCAAATCTCTTCAATTTTTTGTTACTTTTCACAAAAAAAAATAAAAAAACTATTGACAGTCTCTAAACCACGTGTTAATATACCCACATAGTTAATAAACTGATTCTTGAGGAAGGGAGAAACGCATTATGAAGAAGTTATCGGCAGCAACTACAAGCGCAATGATGATGATGGGTATGTGCATGTGCAGCATGTGCACTTTTTGTCATACAAATTCTTCAAATGTGCTTTCCAATAGAAAATAAAGCTTGTTCATAAAGAGCAGCTTGCCGACCAGTTAATTGCAAGGAGAGTTCATTTGAAACTCTCCTTTTTTATGTTCCCAAACGGCTGTCTTTGTCAGTGGGCCGATGGCTACATAGCTAGAATTTTAAAACTAAAATGTAATCAAAACTAAATTTCAGGAGGAAATCAAAATGAAAAAACTTATCACAACTGCTTTATCACTTATTTTAATCTTTACTTGCGTATTCGCGCTTGCTGCCTGCGGCGAAAGTGACGAAGAAACAACAATACAGATTGCAATTCCAAACGATACGACTAACGAAGCAAGAGCACTTCTTCTTCTTGAAGAACAGGGTATTATCACATTAGAAGAAGGCGCAGGCATCACTGCCACGATCCAAGATATCGCAGATAATCCTAAAAACATTGATTTTAAGGAAGTAGAAGCTGCACAGATTCCAAACGTTCTTCAAGATGTAGACTACGCAATAATAAACTCTAACTACGCTATTTCTGCTGACCTTAACCCTGTAGAGGACTCTCTGGCCATCGAAGGTTCTTCCTCAGCATACGGCAACATTCTCGCAGTTAAAGAAGGCAATGAAAACGAACCTAAGATTAAAGCTCTGGTTGCTGCCCTTGAAAGTCAGCAAGTTGCAGACTTTATCGCAGATACATATGGCGGTGCAGTAGTAAGCACAGTTGACAACCCTGGAGATGGATACAGCGATGATATTGATTATGAAGCCCTTGCCGGAACTGAAATAACTGTAGCTGCTTCTCCTACACCACACGCTGAAATCCTTGCAATCGCCAAAGAAATTCTTGCTGAAAAGAACATCACCCTCACAGTAAAAGAATTTACAGATTATATACAGCCTAATAACGTGGTAGACAGCGGCGAAATCGACGCTAACTACTTCCAGCACCTGCCTTATCTTGAAGATTTCAACGCAGAGAACGGTACAAATATAGTTTCAGTTGCAACAATTCACGTTGAACCAATCGGACTTTACGGCGGCAAGCAGACAACACTTGATGCATTAAAATAAAAAATGATAAAAAGGATAGAAAAGAATGATAGAAATTAAGAATCTTTCAAAGTCCTTCCCCGCCGCCGACGGAACTGTAGAAGCATTAAAAAATGTCTCCATCACTATAGATGATGGAGACATTTACGGTATAATCGGCATGAGCGGAGCAGGCAAAAGTACATTGGTGCGATGTATAAACATGCTTGAACGACCCACAGAGGGAGAAGTCCTTGTAGATGGAGTCAGCCTTGGTGAACTCTCGGAGGTGGAACTCCGCCAAGTGCGCAGAAATATCACTATGATTTTCCAGCATTTTAATCTGCTTATGCAGCGCACATGTCTTAAAAACATAACCTTTCCGTTGGAGTTGGCAGGTATTCCTAAAGACGAAGCAAAAAAAAGGGCTGTTGAATTGCTGGATATAGTAGGTCTTCCTGATAAAGCAGGGGCGTATCCTGCACAGCTTTCAGGCGGTCAGCAGCAAAGAATTGCCATTGCAAGAGCCTTGGCGACCAACCCTAAAGTTTTGCTTTGTGATGAAGCTACCAGTGCACTCGATCCCAAAACTACACATTCTGTACTCCAACTCATAAAAGAAATAAATCAAAAACTGGGAATTACTGTAATTATAATTACTCATCAAATGAGCGTTGTAGAAGAAATCTGCAACAAGGTTGCTATCCTCGACCAAGGTGAGGTTGTGGAAAAGGGCCCTGTTTCAGATGTTTTTACCCGTCCTCGGTCAGATGCTGCCAAACGTTTGGTATTTCCTGACGGCATCACAGAGACTCTTCCTATTCAAGAAGGCGAATCTCATATTAGGCTGGTTTTCAACGGAATGGGAGCAACCAACTCTCCTATTATCGCTCAGCTTGCAATGGAAAAACATATTACGGCAAACATTCTTTCAGCCAATACTAAAACCATAGAAGGAAAACCTTATGGAAACATGATTTTAGGCATTTCCGGAGGTCCTGATAATGTAAAGGAAGCCATTGAATTTTTCAGCAAAGGCGGAGATGTTATCGTGGAGGAGGTGAGTGAGCATGTTCGATAAGATTTTTGACCCGGAAAAAGTCAGCGAAGCTATCGCTGTATTTCAGTCAGAATTTCCTCTGGCAGTCTGGGAAACCATATATGTAACTATTCTTGCTACTGCACTGGCAATCATCATAGGACTGCCGCTGGGAGTTCTTCTCGCAGCAGGAGATAAAAACGGCATTTTGCCTCTCCCTAAACCTGTAATGTCAATACTCAACGTGGTAATAAACCTACTTCGTTCAGTGCCTTTCCTTATCCTTATGATTATGGTTATTCCTCTGACCAGAGCCATCGTGGGAACCACTGTAGGTACTCCTGCATCAATAGTTCCTCTGGTAATCGCTGCCTTTCCTTTTATAGCACGATTGGCAGAAAGCAGCTTCCGCGAAGTTAATCCTGATATTATAGAGACGGCTCAAAGTATGGGCGCGTCGCCTATGCAAATCATAATCAAAGTATTGATTCCCGAAAGCGTTCCTTCCCTGCTTTCCAACGCAACCATCGCTATTACCACCATCCTCGGTTACTCAGCAATGAGCGGCATTATCGGAGGCGGTGGATTGGGAAAAATCGCTATAAACTACGGTTATTACAGATATAAAACTCTCATTATGATTTTGGCGGTAATTTTACTCATTATTATTGTACAGATTTTTCAAAGTCTTGGCGATCATCTGGCGAAAAAATCCGACAAACGTCTTTTATGATTTTTTTAAAGTCAGCTCCGGTTTAAGCCGGCGCATTGCGTTTACGGCGCGCTTTCAGTTTGGCTGTTACAGCTTCTGAAGCGCGTTTTGTGTTTCTTGACGAAAACAGCCGGAACCGTTATAATATAATGGCTTTGCTTCGATGAAGAAACAAAATATAAACCATGAAAACCTTACAAACCCATGTAGGGATTCGCCAGAACCAAAGCAGAGATGAAAAGGAGTAAATGACAATGAGTTTATTGGTAGTGGAAAAAGTAACTCACGGCTTCGGCGCCCGGCAGATTTTAGAAGACGCCTCTTTTCGCTTGCTTAAAGGCGAGCATATAGGTCTTATAGGCGCTAACGGTGAAGGGAAATCCACCTTTTTAAATATTATCACAGGAAAAATTATGCCCGATGCAGGCAGCATCACTTGGTCACGCTATGTGACCGTAGGTTATCTCGATCAACATTCGGTTCTTAAAAAGAGTACGACTATCAGAGAAGTTCTAAGGACTGCCTTTAACCGAATGTACGAACTGGAAGCCGAAATGCTTAAACTTTATGAGGATATGGCAAACACCCAAAACGACAGCCTTATAAGCGATATGATGGAAGAAGCCGGAGAAATACAACAGATTTTAGAATACAGTGGATTTTATCAACTGGACTCTAAAATAGAAGAAGTGGCAGGCGGTTTGGGGCTAAGAGACATCGGTCTTGACAAAGATGTTTCAGATCTTTCCGGAGGGCAAAGAACTAAAGTCCTTTTAGTTAAACTTCTTCTGGAAAATCCTTCAATACTGATTCTTGACGAACCTACCAATTATCTGGATCATGAACATATAGTTTGGCTGACAAGATATCTACAGGAATACGAAAATGCTTTTATTTTGGTTTCCCACGACGTGGAATTTCTCAATTCTGTTGTAAATGTAATTTATAATTTAGACGGAGGAAATTTAACACGCTATACAGGAGACTACAATAATTTCATGCGAATGTACGAAATTCAAAAGGCTCAGGAGCAGAGGGCTTACGAACGTCAGCAGGCTGAAATCGAAAAACTCGAAGATTTTATCGCCAGAAACAAAGCCAGAGTGGCGACTCGAGGTATGGCAAATTCCCGTCAAAAACAACTGGATAAGATGGAAATACTTGAGCGGCCTACTGAAAAAATCAAACCTGAATTTAATTTCCTTATGGCAAGAACTCCAAGCCGCTTTATTGTGGAAGCAAAAGACTTGGTTTTAGGGTACGATAAAAATAACCCGTTGACTAAACCTGTTTCATTTACATTAGAAAGAGGTCAAAAAATTGCCGTTGTAGGCACTAACGGCTTGGGCAAAACCACTCTTCTCAAAACCATTCTTGGCAAGCTCGCTCCAATAAGCGGCAGCGCCATGCTTGGGGACTATCTGTTTGCTGGCTATTTTGAGCAGGAAGCCGATAGAGACTCACAGCAAACCGCGCTGGAAACTTTCTGGGCACAATTTCCTTCCATGGAAAATAGAGAAGTCAGACTTTGTCTTGCTAAATGCGGTTTAACCAACGAGCATATAACCAGCCAGATGCGCGTATTAAGCGGCGGTGAAAACGCAAAAGTCAGACTTGCCATTGTGATGAACAGGGAACACAACTGGCTGGTTCTCGACGAACCGACAAATCATTTAGATGTTGATGCCAAGGATGAACTCAAGCGTGCTTTAAAGGAATATCCAGGCACAATTCTGCTTGTTTCCCATGAGCCTTCGTTCTATGAGGATTTTGTAACTGATATATGGAATGTGGAGGACTGGACAACCAAGATTGTTTAGTCTGAATTATCTTTGTTAATATACATGCTTAAAGTTAAACATGTTCAGCTATTCTTGAAGCTTTTGTGATTTTATATAAACAGTATGAATAAAAATGAAATGTAATTATATTAAAAGGGGTGAAAGGCGTGGACTTATTAGTTACGGTCGTTTTATTCGCAGTCGGCGTTTTGTTTGTGGTAAAGGGCGGAGATTACTTTGTAGACGCTGCCTCATGGATTGCGGAAGTCAGCGGGATACCTAAGCTTATTATCGGTGCAACAGTTGTCAGCGTCGCTACCACTTTACCTGAAATGTTCGTTTCTGTGACGGCTGCAATCCGAGGTAAAGTGGATATGTCGATTGGCAATGCCGTAGGAAGCGTAACGGCCAATATAGGCTTGATAATGGCTATCGCTCTGATTTTTATGCCCGGAATCATTAAACGCAAAGATTATTTCCTAAAATCAGTCTTAATGTTATTGGCAGCAATTATTATTGCGTACTGCGGCTTCTTCGGCGAGGTCAATATTAAAGCTTCCATAGGATTACTCATTATTTTCGTTTTTTTCATTTTGGAAAATATATCTGCGGCTAAAAAAACCATTGCTACCAAACAAGACTGGTCGCAAAGCAATAATCTTACATATAGAAAAACCGTCATTATCAACATTACTAAATTCTTTGCAGGTGCCGTGGGTATTATATGGGGAGCGAACCTGCTGGTATACAGCGGCAGTGAACTTGCTCTCCTATTCGGCGTTTCCGAAAGGATTATAGGTGTTACTCTTGTGGCTATAGGTACATCATTACCTGAATTGATTACCACAATCACAGCCATTGCAAAAAAACAGTCTGCCCTTTCTGTAGGAAATATTTTAGGTGCAAACATAATGGATCTAACACTTATAATGCCCCTCAGTGCATTGATTTCGGGTCAGCCTTTGCCCGTGTCCGAAACCTCGGCCATTGTAGACTTGCCAGCTTGCTTGCTGGTAGGATTGATAGCGGTTGTTCCCGCAATGATTTTTTCAAAATTCAGCCGTTTGCAAGGTTTTATTCTGCTCATAGTATATGGATGTTATGTGGTAGTCACCTGTGTTATGGTATGATAAAGCAAGCCTAAATCTCAAAAATAAAACTAAAAAATTAGAAAAGAATTAAAAAATGTTGGTATCCATCTTAACCTGAAATGGCTTACCAACATTTTATATTTTGCAGATATTTAAATATTTTCTATTGCGTCTAAGATTGTCACTCTGCCTTCCACAGGCTTAGTAATGTCTTCTTTTTCTCTATACCTCTTCATAATGTCCGCAAACATTTCCGCGGTTGAAGGAGGAGTATAGCTTATGCAGTCTGCACCTGCCTCAATAGTCTTTACAATAGTCTCGGCAGTTGGCCCTCCCGTAGCAATTATAGGCACTTCGGGAAAATTCTCTCGTATTTTCTTAACAACCTCCGGCGTTCGAGATGCCGCTGAAACATTTAAAATAGAAACTCCCGCATCCAGCCTCGCCTGAACATCCACATTTTCATTAATCACAGTGGCTATGATAGGTATATCGATAACCCTCTTAATCACGGCAATATTTTCATTAGTAACAGGAGCATTTACAACTACTCCCCAAGCGCCGTCACCCTCAGCATCTTTTGCTAACATAGCTGATCTGGGGCCATTGGTAATGCCTCCTCCTACCCCTGTAAAAACAGGCATGGGCGCTGCGTTTATTATTGAACGTGAAATGACCTGCTGCGGCGTGAAAGGATAAACAGCAAGCACCGCATCGGCATTGCAACTCCTGATTATCGCAATATCTGTGGTAAAAACCATGGACTTAATTCTTTTCCCCATAATTAATAGGCCCTTTGCCTTGTATATTTCTTTAGGCATCTCCAAATATTTTGACCTCAATTTACCCTCTATCTTAGGCAACTCTCTCTTATCCATTATTTGCTCCTTTCATAATGCTTTGCATTTTACATGACTTACATATCTTATATATACTTTATCACCTCGATATATATTTTTCCCTTTCGGGAAGTCCCCACGACTCCATTATATATATCTTTTCCCTTGCCGCGAAGAACTACCTTTTCTCCGCCTTTTAATACAAAATCCGTTTTATTAATCTCTGCTCCGTTTATAAAAACTTTTCCCCGTGAAATCGCCTCTGCGGCATCTCTTCGGGAAAATCCAAATATTGACGATATCATATTATCAAGTCTCGGTGAAGCTACAGTGATTTTTTCGATTTTAGTTTTAATTTCAGATGTGTTAAGAGCAAAAATTTGCTCAATCTTAGCGGTAACGCTGACTCTGCCCACCTGACGATAATTTTGTTCCAAATACCCTGCCATTTCTTTTGTTACTAAAATTTGAGCACAAGCCTCGTCGACGATTATATCGCCTATTTTTTCTCTCTTTATTCCTTCTCCCATAAGCGCCCCAAGAAAATCGCGATGAGAAAGTTTAGTGCGCTCGCCGCAAGAAGCAGTTACATTCAAGATAACTATGGGGCAATCTTCAGGATTATTTTTGAAATATTCCTCCAATTCTGCCTCTGACGTTACGTTAGTATAATCAGGCATGAACACCACTTTTTTACGTTCCGCTTCTTCGTAACCGCCATAAAGAAAAACTCCCTCGTCTTTATGCTTGCGTAAAAATGGCGCTAACATGCTTTGCTGCTCTAAACTTAAAAAATCACTGCTCATTATTATACAGCTATTGGTGAAACGCTCAAATCTATCTTCTATTATCTTTAGGAAAATTTTATTTTCATCCATTTTCTATTTTTCCCCTTTACTTTATGGTATAATGGTATCAGCGAAATCAAAAATTTCTACGCTTGGGATAACATTGTATCATATATAAATTGATGATGGTAGCATATTTTACAAATTATAGATAATAGTATAACATGAACATTATAGAAAGGAAAAGGAAAATGAAGTATGAATTCAGACCTGAAAAAGTTTGTTCAAGAATAATCTATTTAGATGTTGAAGACGGTATCGTCAACGACGTTGAGTTCGTCGGCGGCTGTAACGGTAATCTCCAAGGCATTTCTGCACTTGTAAAAGGCATGACATGTGAAGAAGTAAAAGAAAAACTGAGCGGTATTCGTTGCGGTATGAAAAGTACTTCATGTCCCGACCAGCTCACAAAAGCCATCGATGCAATTATGAATAAGGAATAAACATAAATTCGGAGAAAGTATGGGAAATTTTTTATTTAAAACTTTTATCAAAAATTACGAAGACGTGAAAAACCCTCAAGTCAGAGACAGCTACGGCAAACTTGCCGGGATTGTAGGTATCGTATCAAACGTGATTCTTTGTGTTATGAAATTGCTTGTAGGATGGCTTTCCGGCAGTATTGCCATAATTGCTGATGCAGTAAACAACCTTGCCGACGCATCATCGTCTATAATTACCCTTGCAGGTTTTAAACTGGCGTCTATGCCCGAAGATGAAAAACATCCTTATGGGCATGCACGGATAGAATATATTTCGGGAATGGTAGTCTCAATGATTATTATACTGGTAGGCTTTGAACTCGGTAAAAGTTCCTTGGAAAAGATTTTCCACCCTCAAGACCTAGAGTTTAGCATAACGGTAGTAATCGTACTTATTCTGGCAATCGCCATCAAAGTTTGGCAGGCGTTTTTCAATATTTCGGCCGGAAAAAAAATAGATTCTGTAGCTCTGATTGCAACCGGAGCTGACAGCAGAAACGATGTAATAGCAACCAGCGCGGTTTTAATAAGTCTCATCGCAGGCCACTTTCTAAACATACAGATTGACGGATATATGGGAGTACTTGTGGCATTATTTATCATATGGTCAGGCATAAGTCTTGTCAAAGAAACCATCAGTCCCCTTCTCGGAGAGGCTCCCGACCCTGAACTGGTTAAACAAATTGAAAATATAACCTTAAGTTTTAACGGAGTTATCGGTATTCACGATTTAGTTGTCCACAATTATGGACCCGGTAAGATTTTTGCTTCCATACATATCGAAGTGGATTCTTCCGTAGATGTTATGATAAGCCATGATCTGGTTGACAATATTGAACGCAAACTTCATCGCGATCTTAATATTTTCGCCACAGCTCATATGGATCCCGTAGATGTCAGAGACCCTAACAGGGAACCTTTAACCCACATTATTGAGCAAGTTATTGAGCCGCTTGAGGGGGTTCTCAACTTTCACGATATGCGTCTGGTTCCGGGTCATACTCACACCAATGTGATTTTTGATGTGGTTCTATCACCGGATTGCAAGCTGGACAAGGAGAACATAACCTCCCTGCTCCAAGATAAAATTAAGGAATATAATCCATCGTTTATTTGCGTTATAAATTACGATGTAAGTTATCTTAAAAAAGATTAAAAATTAAAAAATGTTGGCAGGGAGAGTATGAAACTTTTTCTGTAAATAGCTATTAGCAACAGGTCTTCTATGATAA
>CAZYWO010000054.1:0-12430 GCA_964651095.1 uncultured Oscillospiraceae bacterium
TAAAAAATGTTGAGACAGGCGATTTATTTTCGCCCACCCCAACATTTATTATAGAACCAAAAAAAGTTGAGACAGTCGATTTATTTTCGCCCACCTCAACATTTATTATAGAGTCTTTTTTTTTGTCAAAATGTATTCATGTAAACAATCCGGCGGATTGTTTGAAAAAAGTGTTTTTTTGTCCAAAATGTTGAAAAATCAATAGTATATGGTATTATTGAACACATGGAAAAACTTTAAATTATAAATTTTTTATATTATACGAGGTGAATTAAAATGGAAAATAACAAGAAATTGGTTATTAATCCAGCGTGGTGCAAAGGCTGCGGAATTTGCGTAGCATTTTGCCCTAAAGATGTTCTAAAAATAGTTCACGAGAAGGTTCAAGCCGTAAATGCAGATAATTGCATTAAGTGCGGACTATGTGAACTCAGATGTCCTGATTATGCAATTTATATTGAAAAGGAGGGAGAATAATGGCTAAGAGATTCCAGTTATTACAAGGCAATGAAGCTTGTGTAGAAGGAGCTATCGCTGCCGGAATGAAATTTTATGCAGGTTATCCTATAACCCCTTCAACTGAAATTGCTGAAAGAAGTTCGATTAGACTTCCTCAAGTCGGCGGTAAGTTTATTCAGATGGAAGATGAGATCGGAGGCATCGCTGCTGCACTGGGAGCTTCTGTAGCAGGACTTAAATCTATGACTGCCACATCAGGTCCCGGATTTTCACTGAAACAGGAAAATATCGGTTATGCTTGCATAGCGGAAATTCCTATTGTAATAGTAGATGTTCAGCGTTCAGGTCCATCCACAGGACTACCTACATCGCCGTCTCAAGGAGATTATATGCAGGCAAGATGGGGAACTCACGGAGACCATCCTGTAATCGCGCTTTCTCCGTCATCAGTTCAGGAAACTTATAACCTTGCTGTGAGATGTTTCAACTTAGCTGAGGAATTCAGAACCCCTGTTATTTTCCTTATGGATGAAATTGTTGGTCATATGAGAGAAGGCTGCGAGCTGATTCCTACAGAAGAATTGGAAATTTGCAATAGAGGTGATCATAATATTACAGGTATGGCTTATGCGGTAAGCGAAGGAAACTATGTACCGGAATTTGCATGTTTCGGCGAAGGCGAACACTATAATGTAACAGGTCTTTTCCATGATGTCGACGGTTTCCCTACAAATGACAATGATATTACACGTAAGGCTGAAGAACGTCTTATGCATAAAATAGAGATGAACTTAGATGTTATTGAGGACTGGGAAGAAATCAATACTGATGGCGCCGATGCAGTAATTCTCTGCTATGGCGGAACCACAAGAGCAGCTAAAGGGGCTATTGAACTGGCAGAAGCAGAGGGATTAAAGGTAGGTTTATTTAGACCTATAACCGTATGGCCTTTCCCTGATAAAGCAGTTGAAGAACTTTCAAAGAAATGCAAGAGTATAGTAGTTGCAGAACACAATTACGGACAGATGGTATATGAAGTTAAGAGAGTTGCTAAAAACAATTGTTCTGTAGAGTTTATCGGAAAGGTTGATGGAACTACATTAACTCCAACCGATATTCTTAATAAAGTAAAGGAGGTACTCTAAAATGCCAAGTGCTTTAATTGAAAAGTCAATGCGTGTCAACAGATTGCCTCACATTTGGTGTCCTGGATGCGGTCACGGAATCTTAATGAGAGATGTTGCCCAGGCTATCGACAATGTAGGTCTTGACCCTGATAAGGTTGTTATAGTTTCAGGTATCGGATGTTCTTCAAGAGCTCCTGGATATATGAACTACAATACTTTACATACAACTCACGGAAGAGCAATTGCTTTTGCCACAGGCATTAAGCTTGCTAATCCTGAATTATCCGTCATCGTTGTTACAGGAGACGGAGATGCTACTGCCATTGGCGGTAACCATCTTATTCACGCTTGCAGAAGGAATATCGACCTTACAGTAGTTGTTTTCAACAATAACATTTATGGTATGACGGGTGGTCAGTATTCACCGACAACACCTCACGGTGAAAAAGGTACCACTGCTCCTTATGGCAACATTGACTATAATTTCGATATTCCTAAGCTGGCGGAATCTGCCGGCGCAACATTTACAGCTAGAGGAACTGCTTATCATGCTCCTCAGATGATTAAGCTCATTGAAAAAGGCATAAGACATCACGGATTTTCCTTAATCGAAGGCCTAAGCGTTTGTCCTACATATTATGGACGTAAAAATAAAAAAGGTAATACCGTACAGATGTACAACTGGCAGAAAGATAACTGCATAGATGTTGCTAAAGCGGCTAAGATGAGCCAAGAAGACTTAGAGGGAAAAATCCTCATCGGAGAAATGTCATGTACTGAAAAACCTGAATACACAGATATGTATATGGACATTATCAAAAAGTGCGGAGGTGACAAATAATGAAAAAAGCTGAATTAAGATTTACAGGTTCAGGCGGTCAGGGCGTTATCCTTGCGACCATTATTTTAGCCGAAGCTGCTTATGAGGATAAACTTCAGACTGTTCAGTCCCAATCTTACGGTCCCGAAGCAAGAGGAGGTCTTTGTAAGGCTGAATGTATTATAGATGAAAAGCCTATTACATACACTAAAGTAGGTCTGCCTACGCTGCTTTTATCACTTACTCAGGCATCTCTTGATAAATATATTGTATCTCTTCAAGAAGACGCAATAATAGTGGCGGACTCGGAAATTGCCGTTCCTGAGGAAGTAAAGGCAAAACATAAAGTTGTCAGCATTCCTATTATTCAGTCTGCTGTAGAAGTAATTAAAAACCCTATGGCTGCAAATATAATATCTATTGGAGCAGTTAATGAAGTTCTTAAAATTGTTTCACAGCCATCCCTTGAAGCTGCTGTTCTAAACCACATTCCAAAGGGTACAGAGGAACTTAACATAAAAGCGCTTCACTTGGGAGCAGAGCTTGTAAAAAATCTGTAAATATGTTTTACATGTATAATAAAAATAAATAAAGCATTTAATTGTACAAAACAGTTGGTTTCACTATGGGTGAGCCAACTGTTTGTTGTAATTTAAAACAGTCTTATAAAAACATTTTTAAAACATTTTTGTAAAATGTATTGACAAAGCAAAATCCTGCAACTATACTTATTACATTAGATAGATATAGCCTGATTTAATATTTTGCTATATACAATAATCAGAAGGACGGATTTGCTATATGCTTGAAATTTCAAAGAAAACTAATTTACTCGAACAGAATATTTATAAATATTCATTGCAGGATGTAGAAGAACCTAACTTGTACAGAGAAGTATACAACTATGACGAGGTTCCTAAAATTGCATTTAATTACAGAAGGGTTCCCATAAATATGCCGGAAGACATATGGATTACCGACACATCCTTTCGAGACGGACAACAGTCGATGGCGCCTTATTCAGTAGATCAAATTGTGAATTTATATAAATTGCTGGCTAGATTAGGCGGTCCTTACGGAATCATAAGACAGTCAGAATTCTTTATCTACACCAAAAAGGACAGAGAAGCTGTGGAAAAATGTATGGAGTTGGGATATACCTTCCCGGAAATTACTACATGGATACGCGCATCTAAAGAAGATTTTAAGATGGTAAAGGAGTTGGGAATTAAGGAGACGGGAATTCTGGTATCATGCAGCGATTACCATATATTTAAAAAGATGAATAAAACACGCCGTCAGGCAGTAGATTTTTATTTAGCTACAATTCAAGATGCATTTGATGCGGGAGTTGTACCTCGCTGCCACTTAGAGGACATAACAAGAGCTGATTTCTACGGTTTTGTTGTACCATTTGTAAACGAAATTATGAAGCTTTCAAAGGAAAGCGGCATACCTATTAAAATAAGGGCATGCGATACTATGGGATATGGCATACCGTATTCAGGCACTGCGCTGCCGAGAAGCGTTCCGGGAATAATTTACGGGTTGCAGCATTATGCAGGCGTGCCAAGTGAAATGTTGGAATGGCATGGTCATAATGACTTCTATAAAGCGGTTACTAACGCATCCGCTGCATGGCTTTACGGATGCAGCGCTGTAAACTGTTCACTGCTTGGAATAGGCGAAAGAACAGGTAATATTCCGCTGGAAGCTATGGTATTTGAATATGCTGCGCTTAGAGGTTCTCTTGATGGAATGGATCCAACGGTCATAACTGAAATCGGAGAATATTTCAAAAATGAGATGGGCTATAATATCCCGCCTATGACACCTTTTGTGGGAGAGAATTTTAATGTAACTAAAGCAGGTATTCATGCTGACGGATTGATGAAAGATGAAGAAATTTATAATATTTTCAATACTAAAAAAATTCTCAATAAAGCTCCGGGCGTTTCAATAAGCAAGACTTCAGGAGCCGCAGGAATAGCTTACTGGATAAATGAACATTACAGATTGGGCGGACAGGATAAAGTAGGCAAAAACGATGATATCGTACTTAAAGTAAAAGAATGGGTGGATGAAATGTACGCCGATGGCAGAACCACCAGCCTTTCAACTAAAGAGATAGAAAATAAATTAAAGGAATTGCAGGCAGGAAAGGAGTTTTCAAATGTTAGATAATAAGAAGACATCATTGACAAACCAGATATTCAATATTATTGAAGAAAATATCTTAAATGGAGTATATCCTAAGGGAAGTATTTTAGATGAGGATAAACTTTCTTTAGAACTTATCGTAGGAAAATCTACTATCAGAGAAGTGTTAGTAAAACTTGAAACCGAAAGATTGATTGCCGAAACGACAGCAGGATATGTGGTTCTTGGAGTAATGGAAGAAGATATTAAAGATATTTTCTACATAAAGAAAGCCGTAGAAGTAGTTACTGCCGGCTTAGCGGCGGAAAGAATCAGCAAGGAAGGACTCGAAAGATTGAGAAAAATAGTGGAAGAACAGGAAAAGCATGTTGAAGACGGCAATGCTGAACAGATCAGAAATATGGATACTAATTTCCACGATATTATATATTCTGAATGTGGAAGCCCTACTTATGAAATAATCCTTTCTCCTATACATCATAAACTGGCAAGATACAGAAAAGCCTCTTTAGAAAACCACGAAAGAATATTGGCTTCAGTCAAAGAACACAGAGCTATTTTCAGCGCCATAGAAGCCGGAAATAAAGATGAAGCTGAAAATCTTATGATGATTCACATTGAACACGCCTATGCGGGAATTTTGAATTCAGGTGAAAGCAAATAATTAAAAATAAATAAAATACAAAAGGATATAAAGGATAACGACAATATGGGATTAACTATTGCACAGAAAATAATAAAGGAACACTTAATAAGCGGAGAGATGGTTTACGGTCATGAAATCGCTCTTCGCATTGATCAAACTTTAACTCAAGACGCGACGGGAACCATGGCATATCTTGAATTTGAAACTATGGGTATACCTAGAGTAAAGACGGAACTATCTGTCGCCTATATAGATCACAATACACTACAGTCCGGATTTGAAAATGCCGATGACCACAGATTTATTCAATCCATGGCAGGGAAATACGGTTTATTTTTTTCCAGACCGGGAAATGGAATCTGCCACCAAGTTCACCTTGAACGTTTCGGCAAGCCGGGTAAGACTTTGATAGGTTCTGACAGCCATACGCCTACTTGCGGCGGCATAGGTATGCTTGCTATGGGAGCGGGCGGACTTGACGTTGCCGTAGCCATGGGAGGCGGCGCATATTACATTACTATGCCAAAATTGTATAAAGTAAACTTAACCGGCAGACTTAACCGGTTTGTGACAGCTAAGGATATAAGTTTGGAAATTCTCAGAATCTTATCTGTTAAAGGGGGAGTAGGCGCAATAATAGAATGGGGCGGCGAAGGGATAAATAATTTGTCTGTTCCTGAAAGGGCGACTATTACCAACATGGGAGCTGAACTGGGCGCTACTACGTCAATTTTTCCTTCTGATGATGTGACAAAGGCATTTCTCACTGCTCAAGGCAGGGAAGAGGATTTTATTGAACTGAAAAGTGATAAAGATGCAGTTTACGATAAAGTAATCGACATCAATCTTTCCATGCTTAAACCTATGATCGCATGTCCCCATAGTCCTGACAACGTGGTTACAGTGGAAAGTCTTAAGGGGACTAAAGTAGATCAGGTATGTATAGGTTCATGTACTAATTCTTCGTTATTCGACATGCTCAAAGTCGCCGCGTTATTAAAAGGGAAAACTGTAAATCCAAACGTAAGTCTGTCCATATCTCCAGGCTCAAGGCAGGTGCTTTCAATGCTTGCCGATTGCGGCGCTCTGTCGGATATTTTGTCTTCAGGAGCAAGAATTCTTGAATGTGCCTGCGGTCCGTGCATCGGAATGGGCTTTTCTCCAAATTCAGGAGGAGTATCGCTTAGAACATTTAATAGAAATTTTGAAGGACGTTCAGGAACTGCTGACGGAAAAGTCTATCTGGTTTCACCGGAAACTGCCGTATGCGCCGCCATTGAAGGTGAAATTACAGATCCGGCAACACTGGGGACAATGCCTGAGATTGTTATGCCGGAGACATTCAAGATTGATGACAGCGGAATAATTCCTCCGGCTTCTCCCTTAGAAGCGTCTAAACTTGAAATATTAAGAGGTCCTAACATAAAACCTTTCCCTGAAAGCAAACCTCAGCAAGATACATTAAAAGCCGAACTTGTTTTAAAGGTGGGAGATAATATTACCACGGATCATATTATGCCGGCAGGGGCAAAGATTTTGCCTTACCGTTCCAATATTCCGTACTTATCCGATTTTTGCTTTAGCGTGTGTGATAAAACGTTCCCTGAAAGAGCAAAGGCGGCAGGCGAGAGTTTTATTCTGGGAGGAAATAATTACGGTCAAGGTTCGTCGAGAGAACACGCCGCTTTGGTTCCTTTATACCTTGGAGTGCGCGCTGTAATTGCGAAGAGTTTCGCCAGAATTCATGCAGCTAATCTGATAAATGCCGGAATAATGCCCCTTACTTTGGAAAATCCGGAAGATTACGATAAACTGAATCAAGGTGATATGCTTAAGATTTCGAATATTTATGAGGGCATGAATGTAGGAAAATTAATTTTAACTGACGAAACTTCTAAAGTAAATATCAATTTAACTTGCAGTTTTACTCAGCGTCAAAAGGAGATTTTAAAGGCGGGCGGACTGCTTAAATACGTAGGACAGGGAAATAATTAAAATGGATGTAATAGATAAAGAAAAATATATAAATGAAGCTGCAAGGAGCTTTGAAATCATTCTAAGAGAACAGCTTCAAAGGACTGAGCGCATGTCCCAGTCCTTAGAGCCGAAAGATTTTACCAAACTGAATAATATTGTAGTCGGATTATGCGGAGGAGACGGTATAGGGCCGATTATAATGAGAGAAGCCAAAAAACTTCTGGAAGTTCTTTTGGAGGAAGAAATAATCAGTGGGAAAATAGTTTTAAAGGAGATTGAGGGGCTGACGATTGAGAACAGATTGAAAAAAAATCAGCCTGTTCCCGATGAAGTGCTTGAGGAAATTAAATCCTGCGATGTAATTCTCAAGGGACCGACTACCACGCCAAAAGGCGGAACTATGGAGAGCGCCAACGTTACACTACGCAGAGAATTGGACCTCTATGCCAATGTAAGACCTGTGTCGGTGCCGTCAGAGGGCATAGACTGGATTTTTTACAGAGAAAATACAGAAGGCGAGTATGTTCTTGGAAGCCGGGGAATTGAAATACCGGATATTCTGTCGATGGATTTTAAGGTAACAACCGGCATGGGTACAAGACGTATAGCCAGAGCCGCTTTCGAGTATGCAAAAGCAAACGGAAAAGATAAAGTTGCAGTGGTTACCAAAGCTAATATAATGAAAAAGACAGATGGATATTTCGTAAAGATTTGCCACGAAGTTGCCAAAGATTATCCGGATATTACAGTGGATGACTGGTACATAGACATTATGGCTGCCAACCTTGTTAATAAAAATATACGAAATCAGTTTCAAGTATTTGTGCTTCCCAATCTGTACGGAGATATCATTACAGATGAGGCCGCAGAAATTCAAGGCGGTGTAGGAACTGCGGGAAGCGCCAATATAGGAGATAGATACGCTATGTTTGAAGCCATTCACGGTTCAGCGCCTAGAATGGTGGAGGAAGGCCTGAGTGAGTATGCTAATCCTTCCAGCATTTTTAAAGCGGTCGAAATGATGGTAAGACATATAGGTTTAACAGAAAAAGCCGACAGATTGGCAGAGGTTCTTTACATCTGCAACGAAAAGGAAAAAAGAGTGGTTGTAACGGGGACCTCAGACGGAGCAAGATGCAGTGATTTCAGCGATTATGTTATTGGTATGTTAGTATAGTGGCGGCATAAGGGCTTAAAATATAACTTGCTTGAGAACTTTTCCTTTAAAAATATAGAAAAAACATATATTATTTTTAAATTGGATTGAAAAGAATAATTGGACTTTGCTGTATGTAAAAACTATGATTATATAAGTAGGATATAGAAAATAGTATAAAATTTACATAAACAGGAGGTAAAATAATGGCTAGTATCGTTGTAAATGCTGTTGGAAAGCAGTGTCCGATTCCGGTTGTCATGACAACCAAAGAACTTAACGCAGTTACAGAAGCGGGAACAGTAGAAGTGCATGTTGATAATGAAGTAGCAGTTCAGAATCTTCTTCGTCTGGCTTCCAGCAAGAACTTAGAAGCTAAAAGTGAAAAAACCGATGAAAATCATTTTGTAATCACAATCACGGTTACAGGACCGGTGGAAGAAACTAAGGAAGAAGATTTATCATGCGGTATAGACAGGAGAGAGAACACAGTAGTTGTAATAAGCTCCGATAGAATGGGCGACGGTAACGATGAACTTGGAAAAGTGCTTATCAAAGGTTTTATTTATGCGCTTACTCAGTTAGAAACGCTGCCTAAGACAATTATTTTCTATAATGGAGGAGCAACTATTCCTATTGAGGGTTCAGTTTCTCTGGAGGATCTTAAGACTATGGAGGCTCAAGGCGTGGAAATTATTACATGCGGTACATGCCTTGATTACTATAACTTAAAGGACAAGTTGGCTGTAGGTTCAATTACCAATATGTATACTATTGTTGAAACAATCAGCAACGCTACAAAGGTTATTAAGCCATAAATTTTAATTATGTTAGAAAAGACTTTAAAACAGGTAATTACCTTTAACTCTACCACGGATGCAATAGCCTTTGAAAAGGCATGTAAGGAAAATGATATACCGGGGAGATTAATTCCCGTACCCAGAGCGATTTCAGCAGGATGTGGGATATGCTGGTCTGTATCGATGGCGGATAGGGAAAAGGTAAAAAGCTTCATGGAGAATTCCAAGCTTAAAAGCTCAGGGATATATGAAATGGTGCTGTAACGATAGACAAAAAGATAGACAAAAAATAAGCAAGGCTCTCAGCAATGACTGAAAGCCTTGTTTTTTCATGACCCTATCTTCTCGGTTGAGGTCTTCTTTGACGATGACTGTTATTGCTGTCATCGCAGCAAGGATCGCATGGATCGCATGGATCGCATGGGTCGCAGCTATTGCAGGAATTATTTGAATTTCCCGAGCCGCAGACATTGCAGCCACAGTCGTCGTCAGTGTCCTGAGCGATTTCCCCGCAATTTTTAATGGTATCAGAAGATTTAATCTGATTAGGGAAAAGAGTAGGGAATGTTGTGCATACAGCGTTCTGCTGTGATGCTACCTGAACAAAACCTGTTGAAAGTACACAGATTTGAACAGGTACTACTATTTTCTTTTCGCATGTTGCACAAATTGCGATGATTAAATTACCTGATACAGAACCATCTGATCCAATACAAAGGTCCCGGCCATAGTTGTTAGTGGCAAGCCTTGCTTCGCAAGCAGAGTTGCAGAACTCTGTAAATCTTGGAAGAAAAGCTGTGTCGATAGTCGATGGCATACAAATTTCAAAGAAGTTGGTAAGTACCAGCGGCTGATTTTCATCTGCAATTTTTACATTTGTACATATAGTGAAAACGCTTTCATTATTGCAACTGTCACAAAGAAGAAGATCGAGTTCAATTATTACATTACCTGTGATTGATATGTTCTGTGTACCGAAAATAGGTGTTCCCATACACTTGTCGTCGCAGGATGAAGTGTCCGCATAAAGAAGTTTTTCTGAAAAAGTTCCATCTGCGCCTATTACGGTAAGTTCCTCGCCGGCATTGTTTTTTAAGAATGTGGCACCGGAAATACTGGTATTCACATCAAGTTTTAAATTCGTAGGATCGTCTACGTTGTCAGGATTAAAGCTCCGCTTACATCTAATATCTATTACTCGTTTAACTCTGTGTCCCTGAGGAATACAAGGATTAAAGCACTGATTCTGAACGGTTTTCATACCTTGAAGGTTGAAAAGCACTGCATCGTACACTTTCTGCACATAAATAGGTTCAGTTACAACGCTTGATAAATCTCCATTGAATTCACAAAGGACGTTGGCGTTACAGCAATTTTGATAGAGGTCTTGGGATACTCTTCCACCAAAGCAGCTCATAAATATACCTCCTTAAATAGTCCAATATCTTTCTTTGATAGTATATGAATTTTTGAAAAAGTGTGTTACAATTAAATCTATTCAACATTGATAAACTGAAGGGAGTATTAGTAAATGAGTAAAATTATTATAAGAAATTTGGATTGCGGAATCAGAGTTATCATGGAGAAGATTGACTATGTACAGTCTGCGGCTTTCGGCATTTGGGTAAAAGCAGGAGCAATATATGAAACTCCGGCAAATTCAGGCGTGTCACATTTTATCGAACATATGATGTTTAAAGGCACCGAAAAAAGAAATGCCAGACAAATTGCAGAAGATATAGATAAAATCGGCGGTCAGATTAACGCTTTTACAGGAAAAGAAGCTACATGCTATTATGTAAAAACCATCGCGGCAAATCTCGAAACAGGCGCTGATGTAATTCTGGATATGCTGAATAATTCAGTATTCGATAAACATGAGATGACTAAGGAACGAAAGGTTATATGCGAAGAAATAAAAATGATTGAAGATCAACCTGATGATTTAGCTCACGATGCGGTTTTGGAACTGCTATTCAAGGGGAACCCTCTTGGAAAGAGTATCATCGGCACTCCGACTTCGCTTAAAGGAATAAGCAGAAATGTAATGGTAGAATACAAAGAAAGGGAATATACTAAGGACTCAATGGTAGTATCCGTAGCCGGAAACTTTGATGAGGATAGATTCTGCAATTTCCTTGAAGATAAATTTTCCAATATAAAAGAATCCAAAAGCATAGAAAAGACGGAACTTAAACCGTATAAAAAATCTTTTAAGGTTATTGTAAAGGACATTCAGCAGTCTCATATCTGTCTTGCAACTAAAGGATTACCGCTTAATGACGGCAGATACTATGCCTTTTCTCTTCTTAACAACGTAATGGGCGGCAGCATGAGTTCGAGACTTTTCCAGAATATCAGAGAAGAAAAAGGATTGGCGTACAGCGTATTTTCCATGGCAAGCTCATTCAGCAGCGATGGTTATTTTAACATCTACGCAGGAGTGGGACACGACAAGATAAAAGACGCCCTTTTAGGTATCCAAGAAGAACTGGAGATTTTGAAGAAAGACGGAATAACTGAAGAAGAACTTAGCATGGCTAAAGAACAGATGAAATCAAGCTACATATTCGGACAGGAAAACGTAGCAAGCCGAATGTTCGCCAACGGCAAGAATTTAGCTCTTATAAACTGCGTTTTACCGCCGGAAGAAGTAATCGAAGAAATAGATAAAGTTACTATGGAAGACATCGACGAGGTTAAACATATGATTTGTGATTTATCATCATATACGGGAGTTGCGGTAACAGATAAACGTTTTGATTGGAAACGAGTTTGGAAATGGTAAAAGAGGGGAATAGAAACGTTATGAAACAAGATTTAAAAATAAATGTAGTAAGTAAAAGTGGAAATATGCCTCAGTATTCCACGGAAGGTTCGTCGGGAGCAGATATCAGAGCATATCTTGACGAGCCTATTACTCTCATGCCGGGCGAAAGAAGACTTATACCTACGGGGCTTTATGTGGAGCTTCCGCCGGGAATTGAAGCTCAGATAAGAGCAAGGTCAGGTCTTGCAATAAAATACGGCGTAGGGCTTGTTAACGGCGTAGGAACAGTGGACAGCGATTACCGGGGAGAATGGAATATTCCAATGATAAATTGGGGGCAGGAACCGTATACTATACACGATGGACAGCGTATTGCGCAAGTTGTCTTTGCCGCATATATTCAGGCAGAGTTTAAACCGGCAGATGAAATAAACGATACCGAAAGAGGCGCAGGAGGCTTTGGACATACGGGACTGGAATAGACAATTATGACAATTAAACTATATGTATTATAA
>CAZYWO010000055.1:0-12316 GCA_964651095.1 uncultured Oscillospiraceae bacterium
TTCAGTTGTAACACATGTATTGTAATCCTACATTTAAAATCTTATATTAAAAATCAAGAAATTTGACTGAAATTAAATCCTTTAATGGTGGAAATTATGAAAGAAAAAACTTATCCTTTTATACCTGTATTCGATAAAAATTCAAAAATTCTGATTCTAGGGAGTTTTCCTTCCGTAAAATCTCAGGAAACGGGGTTCTTTTACGGTCATCCGCAGAACAGGTTTTGGAAGGTGCTTGCTGCTGTCTTTGAGTGCAAGACGCCTGAAACCAAGGAAGAAAAGATAGAAATGCTGAATAAAAATCGCATAGCTGTATGGGATGTGATTGCATCCTGCGATATAGTAGGCAGTTCTGACAGTTCGATAAAAAACGTAGTACCCAACAATATTTCCAAGTTATTGGAGGGGGCGGAGATTGAAAGAATTTTCGTAAATGGAAAGACCGCGGAAAAGTACTATAACAAATATTTAAAAAAGGATATTGATATAGAAGCAATTTGTCTTCCATCGACGTCTCCTGCGAATGCTGCATGGAGTCTGGAAAGACTTATCAATACGTGGAGCATAATCAAGACCGGAGAACAGGAGAATAAGACCGGAGAACAGGGAAATAAGAGCAGAGAACAGGGAAATAAGACCGGAGTAAAATAATTTTCCACAAAAAGGCGATTTTGGGTAAAGGGTGAGCTGATAAGATTTGTGTTGAAATAAAAGCGGAAGCTGTTGCTATAAGCTGGCTTCCGCTTCTTCTATAGTATTATATCCGTATAGATTTACCATGATCTGTTGATTAATCATAGACAGTGATTTGCCTTCGTCTTGAAGTTTCTTCACATAGTCAGCAAATTCCAGTAAAAGTTCATGGGGGTATGTAGCCAGTTCGCCGCACGCATAAGTTTCCATAGAGGTGAAACCTGTGGCGTCTCCGTCAGATGTAATAGGGCGACTGGCGGCTGAAAGTTTTGGATACATAAGGCTGAACTGGATTTCCCATTGAACCATAGAAGCAACGATTTTATCTATTAAAAGGTAGTTCTGCCGGGAAACATGAGGCAAGTTGGAAACCAGATTTTCCTCATAGTAATTTGGATCGGTAAATTCCATCATACGAGCATATTTTTCTGTAACCAAATTTCTGCCAACGGATTGACATTTTTCAGCAAATGAAAGATAGCCGCAGACCATTTCATAAGACCAGCTTCCGTACTGGCTGAAACGCATGATATAAAACGTTTCAAAATCCTCCTGACATGAGGCGCGGCCTCCTATATTGTCCACTCCCTGAAACATTTCCCATTCAATTGCAATTATTTTTTCTATTTTTGATTTTTTTATCTCGGAAATTTCAATCATACCAAATTAGTCCTTTACTTTTAGTCTAAAAATTAAAATCTGCCATCGGCGGCATACAGGCAATATGGGGATCGGATATTCCCGACATTATGTCTGTAAGGTGTTCCTGCAAAAAATTACTGCTTGAGTTGGAAAATCCCTGAACATTAAGTTCTTTGCCCACATTTTCACATATTTCTTCGGTTATGCTGAAAGCAAGCTCATAGGCGTGTGAAAACTTTCCTTCATCCATCATCACGACTGCTTTCGGTAAATTAGCAAGGAGTGCAACGCAAGGTTTTAACTGATGAAGGGGAAGCTGCAATGCAGCTTTGTACGCCCATTTATAAAATGGCATATAGCGGCGGTTTAAAAGAAATATAATGGAAAGAGCAGCCTCTGTAAATCTGGCGGAAGCCAACGAAGCCGAGACTGTATCTTTTCTTTTTGTAGTCCTGAGTAGATTATATTGACCTGCTTGGGACATGACCGCAGCCCTTGCAGCAATTTTTTTCCTTAGAACATCATCGGGATAAAAGTTTAAAAGTTTGCTGCGCAGCTCAGAAAATTCTCCCATTTCATCGGAGAAAATCTTACCGTTGGTACAGGCGGCAAGATTTGATTCAGAAATCATAAGCCAATCCATATTAGTTTCCGGAGCGTGATCAAGACCTGTAAACTTTGAATAGAACCGGTTTATCGAAAAAACTCCCAGACGGTCGCTGGCTATGATATTGGAACAGCTAAAACCCATGAATTCTTTTGGCAGACTTTCATAAGCTTGTTTTAAAGCATCTGCGTACAGGGCGTAATCTTCATCGGTAAGCCATAGACAAAATCCGGGAGCGAAATCGTGATCCCATGAAATTTCATCATCAAAGCCAAAACACTGAGAGCCCTCTCCGACCAGACCTGCTGCAATACGCTTGGATAGCTGGGGAACGGTTTTGGCAATCATCTCAGCACCAAATTCCTGATAATACTTTTCTGCCAGAAGCAGCCCTTTCATATGGCAATCCTTTCTTTTATGGCATTGGACTTTTCTTCAAACAGCTTTGCTTCCTCATTTTCCCCCAGCTCTTTTAAGCACATTGCTGTATTTTCGCAGAGTATAGCGTAGCTTAAATTTTCGCATCCGTAATCTCTCTGGGTAAGTCTAAGCCCTTCTTTAAAAAGCGCTAAAGCCTTTTCATACTCGCCTTCCTTAAAATATATTTCCCCCAAAGTGCATACTGCGCCGGCATAGTGGACATCGTTATCGCCTGATTGGGCGATGAAAAGATCCAAGGATTTTTTTACGGTCAGTTTGGCTTCATCAATTTCGTTCATTGCAAGGTAAACTCCGGCAAGGTTGCTGTACGTTATAGCAATTTCGGTTTCGCTGTCCGTAAGTGTTTTTAAGATATAAAGGGATTTTTCCAGATATTCTTTTGCTTGAGGATAATCCTCAAGGTCTTGACAAAGGCAGCTCATATTGTTAAAAAGAGTTGCAAGTCTGTAATCGCCGCCAAGCCCCACTTTAGCGTATATTTCCGCAGCTTCCGTATAAAGGTTTAATGCTTTGACTATATCTCCCGACATGGTGTAGGTAGTAGCGTAGTTTACAAGGGTTGTGCCGTAATGTTCGCTTTGGGATAACCCCATATCTTTCATGATCTTCAGCGCTTTTTCATACAGGAGGATGCCTTCGCTGTATCTTGAGGTTGCGCGGTAGTAGCCGCCAAGTTCGTTGCATACGGCAATGATAGCGCCTGCGTCGGATTCCTCTTCCGCTTTTAGCAGAGTATCTTTCATGTATTCTTCCGCTTCATCTGCCTTTTTTGCTTCAAATAATTTGTCTACTTTATAGTAAAAATTGTTCATATTCATAGTGATTATCAGCCTTCCTGCAAAATTTCCGTAAGAACCATATCAAGTTCCTCTCGGCAGCTTCCACATTTATTACCTGCGTTTGCAGCCTGACAGAGAGTTTTTAAATCGGTGATTTTTTGTTCGCGTATTATATCTTCCACTTGTCCTCTGGTAACTTGACGGCAAGGACAGATGATGTATTCTCTTGATTTTTTATTAATAGCCATGTTTGAATCTCCTTTTTTTATTTTATATCTTTTTCTCATATTTCTGGTATAGATTATATTATTAATCATCAAAATTTTCAATATGCCGGATGAATGTTGAGGCAATATTTTAGAGTAGGTGGAGCAGGGGATTTTAGAATTGGTGAAATGTCTAGTTTTATGTGTAAAGGTCCATAAAAATATTAAGCAAAACAAGGTGAATTACGGCTTATGTGCAGTCGACGGTTTTGTGGTAAGCCGCCTTTTCACTTATAACGAAGAAAGCTGTTTATAAATGTCATAACCGGTTTGAATTATATGAAAAATGTGGTATAATAGTTCCGATGATTATACCGGCGTTGCCGCAATGAAGGAACTATTGAATCATGCGTTTAGATAGTTTGCAGAATGGTATAATAATAACGTTAATATTTTAAAGAAAAGAGATGGATATACAAATGACAAAAGTTGATATTTTTTCGGGATTTTTAGGTGCGGGAAAAACCACGCTGATAAAGAAATTAATTGAAGAGGCCTACAAAGGCGAACAAGTTGTTTTAATTGAAAATGAATTTGGTGAAATCGGCATCGACAGTGGATTTTTAAAGGATGCAGGGATTGAAATTAATGAAATGAATTCAGGTTGTATTTGCTGTAGCCTTGTAGGTGATTTTGGAAAAGCATTGGAAAAAGTATTGGATGAATTTCATCCTGACAGAATTTTAATTGAACCTTCAGGAGTAGGCAAGCTCAGCGATATTATCCAAGCTGTAGAAAATCTAAAACTTGATAACGTGCAGCTTAACGGCTTTACAACAATTGTGGATGCAAAGAAAGCAAAAATATATATGAAAAACTTTGGCGAGTTTTACAACAATCAGGTGGAACACGCTAGTTCTATTATTTTAAGCCACACTAAGGATATGGATGAAGAAAAGCTGGAAAAGGTTGTGAATATGCTGCGCGAGCATAATGAACATGCCACGATAATAACCACCGATTGGGATATGCTTGACGGAAAGCAGATTTTAGCTGCAATGGAAAAGAGAGATACAATAGAGGAAGCCCTGCATCTGCTTGAAGAAGAACATGAACACCATCATCATCACCACGATGACGAGTGTGGCTGCGGACACGATCATGACGATGAACATGAACATCATCACCACCACGATCATGACGATGAGCATGAGCATCATCATCACCACGACCATGACGATGAGCATGAGCATCATCACCATCATCACGACCATGATGAAGAACATCATCACCATCACCACCACGATGACGAGTGCGGCTGCGGACACGATCACAGTCATGAGGGACATCACCATGCTGACGAAGTATTTGACAGCATAGGAATAGAAACACCTAAGAAGTTTACAATAGAAAAAATCACTGAGGCCTTAACTGTGCTTGAAGATGAACATGAGTACGGCTTTGTACTTCGTGCAAAGGGCATTGTGGAAGGTGAAAACGGTCAGTGGATTCACTTTGACTATGTTCCGGGAGAACCTGACGTGAGAACGGGAAGTGCAGGAATTATAGGCAGACTTTGCGTTATCGGCTCTGAAATCGATGGAGAAAAAATTCGTAAACTATTTGAAATATAGGAGACTAATATGGAAAACAGAGAAATACCTGTATACTTATTTACAGGTTTCATAGATGCAGGCAAGACAACCTTTATTCAGGAAACCTTGGAGGACCCTGCGTTTAACGATGGTCAGCGCACTCTCCTGCTTATGTGCGAAGAAGGCGAGGAAGAACTAAAACCGATTAAATTTACATCTTCCAATGTGAAAGTAGTAAAAGTAGAAGACGAAGAAGAACTTACTGCCGCATATTTAGAGCAGTTGCAATTTGACACAAACTGTGAAAAAGTTGTGGTTGAATATAACGGAATGTGGGTTTTAGATACTTTCTACAACAATATGCCGGAGGGCTGGACTGTTTATCAGGAAATGACATTCGCCGATTCACAGACTTTCCAAATGTACAATAATAATATGAGAAATCTGACCTTTGATAAACTTAAGTCAACGGAAACCATAGTATTTAAACGTTTCACCAAGGAAATGGATAAAATGCCTTTCCATAAAATTGTACGAGCCGTAAACCGCCGTTGCGACATTATTTACGAATATGGTCCTGATAATATAGAAATAGACAATATTGAAGACCCTTTGCCGTTTGATATCAACGCAGACATTATTAAAATTGAGGACAGAGATTATGCCCTCTGGTACAGCGATATGAACGACGAAGAAGAAAAATATTATGGCAAGACCGTAAATTTTAAGGGTCGCGTTCTTATCGGAGGCGGACTTGACAACGATGAATTTGTAATAGGAAGACACATTATGACGTGTTGCATTGAAGATATTCAGTTTGGCGGACTTGTGGCAAAATACCCGGACAGCCAGAGCCTTGAACATGGCGGATGGGCAGAAATGACCGCGAGAATTGAAAGAGAATATAACAAGATGTATCAGAGCAAGGGACCGGTTTTTCACGTTATCAGTGTGGAAATGTGCCAAGCGCCTGAGGATGAAATCGCAACATTTTATTAGTTATTCTATTAGTTATAATTTTTGCAAATGAGTTTTCTGCAAAATGCAAAACCTAACCCTATTCAAAAGGAGGGCATACGATGAAAGAAAATATTAATTGTACTGAAAGGCAGTCTATAGCAGAGGAGGATTTAAATAAACTGGACGCTTACTGGCGCGCAACGAATTATCTATCTGCTGCACAGCTTTATCTGTTGGATAACCCTTTGCTAAAAGAACCTTTAAAAAAAGAGCATATCAAGAAAAAAATAGTAGGTCACTGGGGTACGGTTCCCGGACAAAATTTTGTTTATGTTCACATGAACAGAGCTATTAAAAAATATGACCTGAATATGATTCTGCTCTCAGGACCGGGACATGGGGGAAACTTTTTTATTGCCAACGCTTATCTTGAGGGCACCTACAGCGAGGTATACCCAAATGTAAGCCGTGATAAGGAAGGCATGACAAGGCTTTTCAAACAGTTTTCTTTCCCGGGCGGTGTAAGCAGCCATGTGGCTCCTGAAACTCCGGGTTCAATTAACGAGGGCGGAGAACTGGGTTATTCTTTAGCACATGCTTTTGGAGCGGTTTTTGATAATCCGGACCTTATTGCAACGTGCATCGTAGGAGATGGCGAGGCGGAAACCGGACCTCTGGCAACTGCATGGCATTCAAATAAATTTATTAACGCTGCAAGAGACGGAGCGGTTCTTCCGGTGCTTAACCTGAACGGCTATAAGATTAGCAATCCTACTGTTTTTGCACGAATTTCCCAGCAGGAAAGAGAATGGTTCTTTAAGGGCTGCGGCTGGAATCCATATTTTGTTAAAGGCGACGACCCTATGACGATGCACAGGGAAATGGCGGAAGCTGTGGATAAGTGCATAGAAGAAATCAAGGAAATTCAGAGAAAAGCCAGAGAAGAAGGAGAAACACAAAGACCTTTCTGGCCGATGATTGTTCTGGAAACTCCTAAGGGATGGACAGGACCAAAGATAGTAGACGGCAATAAAATAGAAGGCACTTTCAGGGCGCACCAAGTTCCCATTTCCATGGAAAAAGAAGAACATTTGGCGCTTTTGGAAGAGTGGCTGAGAAGCTATAGACCGGAAGAACTTTTCGGCGATGACTATAGACTGGTTCCGGCGCTTCAGGAACTTGCACCTACAGGAGATCGACGCATGAGCGCAAACCCTCATACCAATGGGGGCAGGCTTCTTAGAGATTTGCGAACTCCGGACTTTAAGGATTATGCTGTTGAGGTGCCTTATCCGGGCAGCGTGAAAGTTCAGGACATGATGGAACTGGGCGGTTATGTAAGAGACTTGTTTGTTCTCAATAAGGAAAACAGGAATTTCAGGATTTTTGGGCCTGATGAAACTAAATCAAACAGACTGTATAAGGCTTTTGAAGTAGAAAAGAGAACTTTTAATGCGGAATTTACAGATAGAGACGAGGACTTGGCAGTAGACGGCAGGATAATGGACTCATACTTGAGCGAGCATATGTGTGAAGGCTGGTTGGAAGGATATCTTCTGACAGGTCGTCATGGCTTTTTCGCAAGCTATGAATCCTTTATAAGGGTAGTCGATTCTATGGTTGCTCAACATGCAAAATGGCTGAAAGTCTGCAATCAGCTCCCTTGGAGGCAAAAAATTGCATCTCTTAACCTGATTTTATCGTCGAACGTGTGGCAGCAGGATCATAACGGATATACCCATCAAGATCCGGGTTTTTTAGACCATGTTGCCAATAAGAAGGCTGATGTGGTTCGTATGTATTTGCCGCCTGATGCTAACTGTCTGCTATCATGCTTTGACCATTGTATAAAGAGCAAGAATTATATAAACGTTATCGTGGCTTCTAAACATCCAAGTATGCAGTGGCTGACTATGGAGCAAGCGGTTGTTCACTGTACACAGGGCATTGGCATATGGAATTGGGCGAGCAACGATGAGGACTGCGAGCCTGATATTGTAATGGCTTGCTGCGGAGATACTCCTACTCTTGAGGCGCTTGCTGCAACTACAATTTTGCGGGATAACATACCTGACATTAAGATACGCTTTGTCAATGTGGTCGACCTGATGAAGATGGAATCACATTTAAATCATCCTCATGGACTTACTGATGAAGAATTTGACTTATTATTTACCAAGGATAAACCGGTCGTATTTGCTTTCCATGGATATCCTAAACTTATTCATGAGCTGACGCAAGGAAGAACAAACCAGAAAAACTTCTTTGTACACGGTTATCTTGAAGAGGGTACGATTACTACGGCGTTCGACATGAGGGTGCAGAATCATATCGACCGTTTCAGTCTGGTTAAAGAGGCGCTGAAGCAGCTTCCTCAGCTTGGGAATAAAGCTGGGCACCTGAACCAGCAGATGAACGATTTACTGGTAAAACATAAAAATTATATTGATGAGTACGGTCAGGATATTCCGGAGGTTCTAAACTGGAAGTGGCATGTATAACGCCTTTTATAAAACAGGCGGATGCAGAGAGATAATATAAGTATACAATATTAACATGTTGGCAGACTTGGCAGTTAAACCAATTTCTGCCAACATTTTAAATTTTAAATCCGATTAATGGACAGGGAGGCAAATATGATTCTATACTTTTCAGGAACAGGCAACAGCGAATATGTTGCCAACATCATTGCAGAAAAAACAGATGACGAGATTATTTCCATAAATAAACTTATGAAAACCGGGACAAAAGGAGACTTTAATTCCGCAAAACCTTATGTATTGGTCTGTCCCACTTATGCGTGGAGAGTTCCTTTGGTAGTAGAAGATTACCTTAGAACTGCTAAATTGGGCGGAAACGGTGATATGTACTTTATTCTTACGTGCGGTTCAAGTACGGCAGGCGCATCATCTTATGCCAAAAAACTTTGCGATGAGATCGGCAAGAAATTTAGAGGTCTTAGAACTGTGGTTATGCCTGAAAACTATATAGCGTTGTTTGACGTACCTGATACCCAAAAAGCTGAGCAGATTGTTAAAAAAGCGCTGCCTGTAATAGAAGAAGCGGCGGAAAACATCAAAAGAGGCGATAATCTGGAAGAAAAGAAGATGCCTTTGGGGAGCGTGATGAGCGCCGTTATAAACAAAATGTTTTTCGCGCTTATTGTTAAAGATAAGGGTTTTCACCTTGAGAAAGATTGTATTTCATGCGGAAAATGCGTAGAAAGTTGCCCGCTGAATAATATTGCGCTGGTTGAAGGCAAACCTAGATGGGGAGGAAACTGCACCCATTGCATGGCATGTATCTGCGGCTGCCCAAACGAATGTATTGAGTATAAAAATGCCAGCCGCAAGCGCAGAAGATACTGGTTTGGAAGGTAAGAAATATTTTTCGGACCCAATTATTGTTCAATCATTCTTCAATCTTTTATAGTACAATAAAAATAAAAAGCAGAGGTGCAGGAATGAAACTATTACTTGTAGAAGATGAAAAAAGAATGGCAGAGGCTCTTATCGAGATACTGCGTCTTGAAAAATATGAGGTAGATTACTGTGCTGATGGACTTTCGGGTATGGATGCTGTGGAAAGCAATGTATACGATATTATTATTCTCGACGTGATGCTGCCGCAAAAGAATGGGTTTGAAATTGCCAAAGACGCAAGAAAAAAAGGTATTCGTACTCCTATTTTGATGCTGACTGCCAAAGGTGAACTGGATGATAAAGTGGAGGGTCTTGACAGCGGTGCAGACGATTATTTAACTAAACCTTTTATGACTAAAGAACTGCTTGCAAGACTACGTGCGCTTGTAAGGCGAAATGTAAATTCTTGTGACGGTACCCTGTCCTTTGGGGACATTAAACTTGATATAAATACATCTACCTTAATATGCACCGATACGAACCAGAGCGTTAGACTAAGCGAAAAGGAATATAAAATTCTGGAATATTTAATTGCGAATCAAGGACAGATTCTTACCAGAGAGCAGCTTGCGATAAAAATATGGGGATTTGAGAATGAAGCGGAATATAATAACGTGGAAGTGTATATGTCATTTACACGAAAAAAGCTTTCATTTATTGAAGCGAAAACATCGATTAAGGCTGTCCGCGGCATCGGATACGAATTGAGGTACGATAATGTTTAAAAAATCCAGAAGAAAAATTGTAGCGGCTATTATGGCTATACTTGTGCTGCTGTGGGTGGGAACTCTTTGCATAATTTACAGTTCAAGTTACTATGAAGTATCCAATCGCAACAGAGAAATGCTTGATAGATACGTTGAATTGTATATTCTGGAACAGCAGCCGGAGGATAATTCGGATAACATTTTTGACGGTACAAGGGATAACATTTCTGATGGTACTTTAGACGATCCGGACAGTATGCCGGACATTATTTTTCATGATAAAAAACGTGGGCCTGAACTTAACAACCCTCATTTTGAAAATACGCCGGTGTTTCAACTATCTACTTTTTATGCCGTGGTATTTTCAAAAGACGGCGAAATTCTTACTATAAATAATACGCATACGGATGTTTATGAAAATCAGGAATTAGAAGAAATTGCCCGGGAAATTATGGATAGCGGCAAATCGAACGGTGTAAAAAACAGCCTCGTTTATCGAATGGCAGACAAAGGCGACTATATTCTGGTCGCTTTCATGGATAACACCATAATAGATGAGAGCATGACGACCTTATTCAGATATACGTTGATTTTCGGCGGACTTGGGATAATCGCTTTATTCTTTCTTGCTGTATATCTTGCAAAACGAATCGTAAAGCCCCTTGAAGAAAGCTACAATAAGCAAAAACAGTTCATATCGGATGCAGGTCACGAGCTGAAAACTCCCGTATCCGTTGTCAGCGCCAACGCGGAACTTCTTTCAAGAAAAATCGGTGAAAACCAATGGCTTACTAATATTCAATATGAAAACCAGCGAATGGGAAAATTGGTAGAAAAGCTCCTTGAGCTGGCTCGCACCGAGGCAGTTACGCCGCAGATGGAATCTGTGGATTTCAGTCGTTTGGTAAGCGGTGAGGCGTTGGCATTTGAGAGCGTCATCTTTGAAAAGGGAATGACCTTTAACTGTGACATAACAAATAATTTATATATAATCGGAAACGGCACGCAGATAAAACAACTGACAGCAATTCTGCTTGATAATGCGGCAGGTCATTGCAAACAAGGTAAAGAAATCACTCTTACGCTTAAGAGTGAAAAGAACATTGCCGTTTTGTCGGTGATAAATTACGGCGATGAAATTCCTATCGAACAGCGAAAACAAATCTTTGAACGTTTTTACCGTGTGGACAGCGCAAGAAACAGTGAGGATAAACATTACGGACTGGGGCTTGCAATTGCCAAGGCAATTGCTGTGACGCATAAAGGTAAAATTGATGTAATGTGTTATGACGGAAAAGTAGAGTTTACCGTGCATATACCTTTACAAAAATAATTTAATAATTTTAAATAACTTCAATAAAAGTTCAATCTTCCTTCTGTATAATGCAAACAAAGTACAGAAGGATTTTTTATATCCAAATGAACTTCACAAAAATGAACTTCACAAAAAGGGAGGGACAAAATGAAGTATCGACATGAATGGAAACATGAGATTAGTTATGCGGACTTTCTTGCCATAAGGCAGAGACTTTCAGCAGTGGCTAAACGGGATTCCCATGCAACCGAAGGGGGTTATAAAATCCGAAGCTTATATTTTGATAATGCAGAGGACAAAGCACTGCGGGAAAAGATTGACGGTGTTAATATTCGAGAAAAATTCCGTATTCGATATTATAACGGGGATGATTCTTTTATTAAACTGGAAAAGAAGAGTAAGATTAACGGGTTATGTCTTAAAGAAAGCGTAAACTTGACTAAGGAACAGTCACAGAAAATTGTAAACGGTGATTATGACTGGATGATGGAAAGCGGAATTGATCTTGTGCAAGAGCTTTATACTAAGATGATAAGATTCGGTTTGCGCCCAAAGACTATTGTGAATTACACTAGAGAACCGTTTGTCTTTGCTCCCGGTAATGTACGAGTTACATTGGATTATAATATCCGGACAGGAATACACTGCACTGATTTTTTTAATCCTTTGAGCGTTACCGTTCCGGCAGGAGACGCCCCTATTATTCTTGAAGTTAAATGGGATGAGTTCTTACCGGATATTATTCGGGACATGGTTCAGATTGATAACTGTAGAACATGTGCATTTTCTAAATATGCTGCATGCAGAATATATGGCTGATTTTTGGAATCAGGTCATTGTTAATCTAAGGTAAATTATTAAATTAATAAATATAAATAAAAAATAAAGGAGTAAATTGTTATGACATTTAACGATATTTTTAAATCAAGCTTTTTAGAAAACGTTACCA
>CAZYWO010000056.1:0-12305 GCA_964651095.1 uncultured Oscillospiraceae bacterium
CGCACAGGACTTAAAATCCTGCGATCCTTACCGATCGTACCGGTTCGACCCCGGTCTCCGGCACCATCTTTTGTAAAAATAATAATTGCGGGCATAAGCCCGATTTTTATTCATATTATAAAATATATAAGATATCGCGGGGTAGAGCAGTTGGTAGCTCGTCGGGCTCATAACCCGGAGGTCGCAGGTTCAAGTCCTGTCCCCGCAACCACGAAATCAGTATTTGCAAGGTTTAGAAGAAGTTTAGACCTTGCAATTTTTTTAGTTTTTTGATGATTAGATAATCATTTAATACTTTGGGTAAATATAAAAAAGCAAAAGATGAAAACAGGATAACAACTCTTGCAAAGAACACCTAAAATGTAGTATGATATTAAGATAAGAGTATTTTAGGAGGCAAGATATGCAATTAACCGATAGAGTAAAAAATTGTAATGGATGCGGCGCCTGTGTGGTCGGCTGTAAATATGTTTGCGTAAAAATGGAGAAAGCAGAAGAAGGCAGAATCAAGAGACAACCTAAAATTAATGAGAATGGCTGTAGTAAATGTAACGCGTGCGTTCTATTTTGTCCTTTGTTTAATCCGGTAACTCTTCCTGACTTTGAAGAATACTATAAGTTTAGCGAAGAATTTGAGAACAGAGATATGCCTAAGATTTACAGACAGACTATGAGAGACGTTAAGGCAGGTCAGCATACGGAATTTATCGGAACACTTTGTGAGATAGCAGCTCTTAAATCCCTTATGGGAGACAAGCTGCGCCCTAATTTAATATTGAAACCGCTTTACTGCGATGAGGAAAAGCGTGCAGGGGACGTTGCGTGCATGGCATGTATGTTTTACAGCAAGGAGGAAAAGTAGCGCATGAAAACTTTATTTGAAAATAGATATTTATCAAACATGGAAGTCCTGAAAGAATATGTAGAAAAAATCGTAGAACCCGGATGCAGAGGTTATAAAATGTATCTGGGACTTTTGGCGCTTTTAGCAATTATTATTGTTCTTTGCAACGGAAATCAAAGCCCGATTAATATTGCGCTGGCATGGATCGTAATCTGCATCATGTTTTTATTTATTTATCCTGTGCGCTATGGTAAGAGGATTATAAAAAAATCAGAAGAAAATTTCAAATACAATACTGAAGAAACAGTTGCATGGTTTGATGAAAATGAGGTGGTCGTTTCAGACGGCATAAACAGGTCTGTATTTAGATATATAGATATAAAGCGTTTGATTGAAACACCTAATTTATACTGTATGATGATAGATAAGAGCAACGGCATCATTCTTAAGAAAGACAGCTTTACAGTAGGGAATTTTGGGACATTTAGGGAGTTTGCCGAAGCAAGCTGTGATAAAAAAACCATTATGCGGAAATAAAGTTGAAAGTTATATCCGCGATTACCGTAATATAATATAATTTCTAAGAGGTAGACTTTTAAAATGAGCAATTCAAGTAATTCAATTTTAAATACAATTAAGCAGATGTGTGAGGTTTTCAGCGCTTATGAGTTGACTAAAGGCGAACTTGCCAGAGCGGAAGAACTGGCATATAAACTGGAAAATCAAAAGATAACAGTGTCCGTAATAGGTCAGTTTAAGAGAGGAAAAAGTACTCTTGTAAACGCAATCCTTGAAGAAAATATACTGCCTGTAGGCATTGTACCTGTGACTGCGGTTATTACCACCATAGAGTATGGAGAAAAAGCTGCAACTGTACACTTTAACAACGGCATTATCAAAGAAATATCCTTTGATGAAATGTCTTCGTATATTAACGAACAGGAAAACGATAATAATCATCTTGGAGTTTCTCAGGTGGAGATATACTGCCGGTCAGACTTCCTTAAAGACGGTCTGACCTTTGTAGACACACCGGGAGTAGGCTCTTTTCACCAGAAAAACACCGATGAGGCATATTCATACGTTAAGGAGAGCGATGCTGTAATCTTCATGCTTTCGGTAGACAGCCCGATCAATCAGATTGAGATCGACTTTCTTAAAAATGCTAAAGAATATGCTGCTAAATTTTATTTTGTTGTAAACAAGATAGATTCTATTGATGAAGATGACCTTAAGGATTATCTTGCATATTGCAGAAATCTTATCTGCAAACTTATGGAAGTAGACGATATCATGTTATTCCCTGTCAGTGCAAAGAAAAATACAGGCATTGCGCAGCTTAAATCAGCGATTCTAAAAGACTGTAAAACTACGATGAAGGATATCATGGAAGAATCGGCAAAGCTTAAAATGCGCGATATCGTAGCCAGCGCCCTTTCACAGATTACTCTTTACAGAACAGCTCTTGGAATGACCCATGCTGAATTTGATGAGAAATTTGCCGAAATGGAGGAATATTTCAAGATCATACAGGCGGAGGCGGCGGAATTTGCGGAGAGCTTTAAAAGCAATCCAAGGATGCTTGAAGCGCACATGAACGATATTAAAAACCGGCTTTCCACCAAGGTGTCTGAGTTATTTGTGATTGAATACCACTATGATATAAGCAAGGTGGATTTCTTTAGAGGCGGGCAGATTGCCGAAGACGGAAGCAGGGACTTGAGAAGAGATTTTAACGATGCGGTAGATAAGCTGTGCAGCGAACTTAAGGATACGCTGATGGCAATCTTTATGCATCGTGAAGAAAACACTTATAAAATTGCCCGTCGAATCAATGATTTAAACAGGCTGGTAAGAAGACTTGTACGTTTGAGAAATGAGCTGGCTGAGTGACAGGCAGGAGCCAGTCTACAGACGGGAGTCAATCTGCCAAGCAAAGCATTTGTAGAGCGTAGCACAGATATAAATTTATAATATAAAAGAGACTTTATATTTTAATTTGCTTTATTTGCATTTTAATTTTATGATAGTCTCTTTTTTGTTTGTATATTTTGTTATTTTTTCTTTTACAATTGCTTGATTTTTATTCTATTTCGTTTATGAACAATACAGGAAAGACTTTATCTCCGATAACCATAAGCGATAACGCAAAACTTACTTTTACCGGGGATACTAATTTCGCAGATACTAAGGGTTTTACAGAGACACCTTTAGTATTATTTGGTAAAGCAGGCACTTCGTCAATTGAAATTTCAGAAGATGTGAAAGTTACATTTACAGGAAATGAAGTCAGCACTGTTCTTGCATCAGGCACGAATGCGGTTAATAAGGTGACAGTAAATGGAACACTTGAAATTTCAAATAATAATGCTAACGGCATAAACGGCGGAACATTAGAACTTGGTGACAATGCTGTAGTTACTGCAAATGGAAATGAATACAACGGTGTAACGGCTAAAGTCATAACTACCGAAAATAGTAATGCTGAATTGACAGCTTCTTCTAACGGAATGAGAGGTTTAACCTTAAACGGCGGAAGCGAGATAAAGGGTAATGCAAATGTAGTTGCTACAGGTAATAATACTTTACAAGGCGAAAATATTTGCGATATCGAAATCAACACAAAGCCGTATAACGAAGAATTAATGCAAGTTGAAATCGGCGGAAATGCCTATGTTGAAGCGGGTACGATGGGCGGATATCAAGCAAATGTTGACATCGCAAATCGTGATAAAGTCGTAGTGGTAGACGGAGATGCAGCGACAGTTGTAGTCGCTAATCCAACCGAAGCGCAAGAAGGTAATGCAAATACTACTGCAGCATTATTTGAGAAAAATGAAGAAGGCGAGGAAGCTGCTTCTGTCTCTACAGTTGAAAAGGGCGTTATAGTACTTGGAGATCAGGCTACTGTTTATGGCGATGTTGACGGAAAGATTTCTCTTCCTGAAATAGAAAATATAACAATAAATAAAGCGGAAGGCGCCAATGTTTCTTCAAATACAACCTTTGATGCTGTAGCAGGCACTACAGTTAAAAATGAAACTGATGAAGCGATTAAAGTTTCAACTCCAAACGGAACAGTAACTGTACCGGCAAATGGTGAAGTAGAATCTAAGCCTTATAAACCATCTGTAAGCTATCCGACGGTTGATCCTCTTAAAACTGCTAAGACAGAAGCTGCTTCAGCCGTAGCAAACTACCTTAAAGCGGCCGATTATGAAACTGCAGAACAGGCAGAAATTAAGACTATAGTTGATAAGGCAAAGAGCGATATTGAAGCTGCTAAAACAGCAGATGAAATAAAAGCAATTGAAGCCGCAGCTAAGGCACAGTTGGATAAGATTGAAACAGCCGCAGAAAAAGCCTTAATCAAATCTATTGGAGAAACTAAGCTTGCAGCTCGTTCCAGTCAGGTAACGCTGAAAAACGGCAAGAAAGCCGTAAAGATTACATGGCAGACCGTAGAAGGTGAAAAAATCCAATTTGACGGTGTGGAAATCTACAGGTCTACTAAGAGATATTCCGGTTACGGAAAGAAGCCTATCTATACTTCAAAATCTGAAAGATACTACAACACAGCCATTAAGACCGGAACTAAGTATTACTACAAAGTTCGCGGATTCAAATATGTAAACGATGAAAAAGTTTACACTGAGTATTCTCTTAAGGCATGGAGAACAGTGAAATAGTAGTATGTAAAGATAGATGGTTTTAAGCTTAATGAAGATTAAGATTATACATTTTTTGATAAAAGCCATCAGTGCATTATGCGCTGATGGCTTTTAATGTTACAGACTTAAAAGAAAACTTAAGCATATTCTCTTCCATGGCGAATATAATATAACATTACATTCAGGAGGACAAAGTATGCTTAGTACGGACAAACTTAAGAACAAAGAAGTTATTAATATTTATGATGGCAAAAGTATGGGTTTTGTAAGCGATATCGAAGTGGATTTAGAAAGAGGAGCCATAGGCGGAATTGTAATTCCGCTGGAGAGAGGCTTGTTTGGATTCTTTAATAAAAGTGAGAATAATTTGCTTATTAAATGGGAAAAAGTTAAAACCGTAGGAGATGATGTTATTTTAGTAGACTTGGGGCCACAAGATATGGTATAATGTGGCATGAAAGTTCCAATATAGACTGGAGGTAAAAGAATGAAGTGCCCATTTTGTGACAATCCTGATACTAAAGTTATAGACTCACGACCTACCGAAGAGGGACATGCCATCAGGAGACGACGTGGCTGCGATAGATGTAACAAGCGTTTTACCACCTATGAAAAAGTTGAAGAAACAATTCTGATGGTAGTCAAGAAGGATCAGCGCAGAGAGGTCTTTGACCGTAAAAAAGTTTTAAGTGGTATCGTAAAAGCTTGCGAAAAGCGACCCATTTCTATGGCGCGAATGGAGCAGATGGTAGACGAAATCGAAAGAGATCTCTCCAGCCTTATGGAAAAGGAGATAAGCAGCACGTATATCGGGGAACTTATCATGGAGCAGCTTAAAAAGGTAGATGAAGTCGCATATGTGCGCTTTGCTTCTGTTTACAGACAATTCACCGATGTGAATACTTTCATCAAGGAAATAGAAAAATTAGTTGGAAAGCAGGATATATAAAATGTCAAAGGATAATTTCAAAATTGCCATAGACGGACCAAGCGGAGCAGGTAAATCAACTGTTGCAAAAGCTATAGCCAAAAAACTGAATATTGAATATATAGATACGGGTGCCATGTACAGAGCTTTGGGGCTTAAGATGCTTCGTCTTGGAATTCCGATGAAAGATGGACCGGCGCTTAAAGACCTTTTAAAAGAAACCGAAATAGACTTTCGCAATGGTAATATAACCGTTGACGGTGAAAACGTAAGTCATCTTATAAGAACTCCTGAGGTTTCCATGGCGGCATCAGCGTGTTCAGCATTTCCCGTGGTGAGAGAAAAACTGGTGATGGCTCAGCAGAAAATGGGCGAGAGCAAGAGCGTAATAATGGATGGAAGAGATATCGGTACTGTGGTATTTCCAAATGCCGAATATAAATACTTCATTACGGCCTCAGATGAGGAGAGGGCAAGAAGAAGGTATAAAGAGCTGATTGAGAAAGGTCAGGAAATAAACTATGAGCAGGTGCTTAAAGATATAAGAGAAAGAGATCACAACGACAGCAACAGGGCGGCAAGTCCTCTAAAAAAAGCTGACGACGCCGTAGAAATTGATACGACCAATATGACTATTGAAGAAGTAGTCGACTATATTTGCAGCAAAATAGAATAAACGGAATAAACCGGATCTCCGATGGAAAAACTACTGTCGGAGGTTTTTTATGGGCAAAAGAATTTTGAAAAAAACCGGAGACAGAGTTGATAGAAAGCTAATCAAAAGCAGAGAAAAAAACAGCGGCGGCATTTTAATCGGATCAGGAAACCGCAAAAGGGTTTGGGCAAGTATGGCCATATTTGCCGCATTGATTTTGGCATTGATAGGAAGATTGTTATATATACAGGTTTTTTGTCACGAAGATTTTGAAAAAGCCACTATAGCACAGTATGAAATGTCAATCGAAGGAATAGATACACGCGGACAGATTTTCGACAGAAATATGAATCCTCTTACCGGCGGCGTATATCAATATTATTACATCATAAAAGTAGATTCAGAAGATGAGGTCAGTGCGGAACTGTTTGCACGAATTAACGCCAGACAGATTGGAAAAAAGGGCGCAAAATATCAAGTTTATAGCGCGCAGATATATAATGACGAAGTAAATAACCGGCTTAAAGACGAATATAATACTTATGTTTTTCGCAGTTCCGCAAGATACTCTGACAATCAGGTGGCATGTCATTTGATCGGTTATTTAAATGAAGCGGAGAAGCGGGGAGTTTCAGGAATTGAGTTTCTTTGCGAGGATAAATTAAAAGCCGGGACAAATCAATTGGTTCTGTGGGCTGATGCAAGAGGAAATATTCTTCAGGGTATTCAACCGGCAGTAGTGGGTAAAAATCAGACTGCCCCCGAAGAAAATTCGGTGATTACAACTCTCGATATTGAACTGCAAAGAAAATGTGAAAGGTTGCTGAGCGGTTCGGCTGCTTGTATTGTGGCAGATGCCGACACAGGTGAGATTCTGGCATTAGCATCCTCGCCCACATTTAACCCCAACAGAATTTCCGATTATATCGGTCAAGACAGTGATTGTCTGATAAATAAACCGGTTCAAGGCGCATATCCTCCCGGCTCGGTATTTAAACTTGTAGTAGCCGCCGCCGCGCTGGAAAACAATATCTGCGACGCAGATAAGAAGTTTACTTGCGAAGGAGAGATAGAAATTGAAGGCGTAAAAATTGCATGTTCCACAGCGCCCGAAGGCGGCCACGGCGAGATAGACATGTATGAGGCGACTGCAAAATCATGCAACTGCTATTATGTGCAGCTTGGTGAACTTGTGGGATATGAAAAAATTATATCTATGGCAAGGCAGTTGGGCTTGGGAGAAAAGGTACTGGCAACATTTCCGGAGGAAAGCAGCGGAAATGTTCCACAAGTGATGGAAACAGGCAGATGGGATATTCCAAATATTTCTATCGGACAAGGAGAACTACTTGCAACGCCGCTCCAGATTGCAAAACTTACCTGCACGATCGCAGGAGGAGGATTAAGCCGCCAAATGAGTATAATTAAAAGAGATACTTATACTGCTGCTTCTCAAATTTCTGCCCTTGGAACGGATGATGGAGACCTCAGTCAAAGTGATTATGCTGTACGCGTGTTGTCCAATGAAACTGCGGATACTTTACAAAAACTAATGATGGGCGTTATGACTGACGGGACTGCTTCCCATATTCAGTGGGAAGTGCCTGTCTTTGGAAAATCAGGGACAGCAGAGGCAGTGCTGCGCGGAGCGGCTGTAAAAAACTGTTGGTTTACCGGATTTTGTGAAGTGGAGATTGAAGATGAGGGAAAGGAAACTGAAGGCAGAAGTGATAAGAGTGTGAAGCGATACGTCATAACGGTTTTTGTTGAAGACGGTGTTTCCGGCTCAAGTACAGCGCTGCCGATTTTTAGAAACATTGTTGAATATCTTGACTCATAATTAAAAAGAATGTTAACATTTTATCACGTAATTGTCAACATTCTTGTCTGTTATTTTTCTTCTAAAACCCCTTTTAGCTTTTCCAGCGCTCGTTTTTCAATACGAGAAACATAGGAACGGCTGATTCCAAGTGTAGATGCGATTTCACGCTGAGGGAGCGGTTCATTGCCGTCAAGTCCGTAACGTGATATTACTACGATTCTCTCCCGAGGCGTAAGTTCAGAATTGATTGCCTCGTATAGTTTGTCAATTTGAATTTTTAGATTGATCGAATCCACAATTTCATCAGTGTCTGTACCGAGAATGTCATTAAAACTTATTTCGTTACCGTCCTTGTCTGTGCCAATAGGCAGACTCAGGGAAACTTCCTGTTTAATGCGCTTTGAGGCACGGATACTCATAAGTATTTCGTTTTCAATACATTTGGCGGCGTAGGTAGCCAAACGTGTAGATTTTTTACTGGTATATGTATTTACAGCTTTGATAAGACCGATAGTACCGATAGAAATCAGGTCGTCTTGAGTTGTAGTCGGGCTAACATATTTCTTTGCTATATGCGCTACCAGTCTCAGATTTCGTTCAATAAGTGTAAGGCGTGCGGCCGGATCGTTTTCCTCCAGTAATTTTACGTAGTATTGTTCTTCTTTTTCAGACAGTGGATTAGGAAAAGAACTGCTCATATATGTAAACCCCCTTTTTCGTTTTTTACTATATGCGAAAAAAGGGGGTTCAGTGCTTGACTGACACTAAAAGTGCCAGTACCTATTTTCCCTACAATGGGAAGCTGCCTCATTTCAAATGAATTAAAAATTTTCTCACTGTAAATTAGTGGGAAACTATCTCATTTCAAATGAAAGACAGTCTGTACATTGCTGCTGAGTCGGATTTGCTTCGTGAGTACCTACTGTAATGGCATCAAGAGAACATAGATTCTTTGTATGCTCATTGTATTTGCACTGGTTTACTGTGCATCTGATTGTCTGATTACAATTGTGTTCCATAACATTTCCCTCCTGTTATTTAATATTATTGACTGATGTTAAGCTTGAGAAAGACTTGCGTCGGCAGTGTCGGGCAGATGCCGGCGCAAGATTTACCTTTACCTCTCTAGTATTATGACCGAATCTTCACAAAATAATACGCCTATACTTCTTGTGCTTCTTTTTAAAAAATGTTATACTTTTAGATAGTATTTTTAATTGTAAAATGGGATAGTAATGAGCGCAATCAAAATATAACTGCAAAAAAATGGAATTTTCCGCTTGATTCGCCGTTGGTTTATATAACGTTTGGCTAAAATTTACTAAAATTTTAATCAAAATTTAAACGAACTTGAAGAAAAGAGAGGGAAGTTTATGAAGATTAAATCGTTACCGCAAAATGAAAGACCCGTGGAAAAAACTGTAAGTCAGGGAGCAGAAAAGCTGTCCAACTCTGAGCTGTTAGCCATTATTATAGGTTCGGGAACCAGAGAAAAATCTGCAATCGGATTAGCCGAAGATATTCTCGCCGCAGACGAGAGGGGTATTTTTTATCTGGCAGAAAGTTCTGTACAGGAACTTATGACAATAAACGGTGTCGGACAGTTTAAAGCTGCAAGAATAATGGCTGCGATTGAATTGGGAAAACGTATTTCCACCATGCCTAGGGAAAAGCGAATTGAAATTAAAAGTTCTGATGAAATTGCAAAACTGTTTATGGATGATATGCGATACGAAAACAGAGAGATTTTTAAAGCTTTGCTTCTAAACTCTAGAGGAGAGATTCTATCAATCGAAACTGTATCCATAGGTGAACTGACCAGCACTTTAGTCCATCCCAGAGAGGTATTCAACAAGGCGGTTAAAAAAAGTGCGGCAGGTATTGTTTTTGTACATAATCACCCGAGCGGAGATCCTACGCCAAGCAAGGAGGACATTAATACAACCGCAAGGCTTACCGCCTGCGGAAAGATTTTGGGGATAAACGTGATAGACCATATCATCATCGGAGATGGCCAGTACAGCAGTCTGCAAAGTTTAGGATATATATAGAAAGTATTTAAAAATATTTATGTGTAAACAGTCAATATAAAAAATATTCGTATTAAAATATTCAGTGGAGGTATTAAAATGTGTAGTTTCTTCAAAGCTAAGGATATGGGAATTGACCTTGGAACAGCTAATACTTTGATTTATATTAAAGATAGTGGAATAATATTAAATGAACCGTCTGTTATCGCCGTAGAGAATCGCAGCGGTAAAACTTTGGCAGTGGGACTTAAAGCAAAAGCCATGCTGGGAAAAGCTCCTCAGAGTATTTCAGTGGTAAGGCCTTTACAGGACGGCGTTATTTCTGATTTTGACAGAACGGCAGATATGCTTAAATCTTTTCTTGAGGATGCTCTTAAGGCTAAAAAGATAAGAAATTTCAGAGTGGTGGTTGGTGTTCCAAGCGGTGTAACCGAAGTTGAAAAAAGAGCTGTAAGCGAAGTCGTAAGGCAGCTTGGAGCAACAGAGGTTTTTATACTGGAAGAACCTATGGCGGCAGCTATTGGAGCTGGCATGGATGTTGACGGAACTACAGGATGCATGATTGCCGATATTGGAGGAGGTACAACGGATATAGCTATAATTGCGCTGGGAGGCATTGTTTGCAGTACTTCAATCAGATATGCAGGCGATAGAATAAACGATGAAATTATACAATATATGAGGAAGAGACACGCGCTACTTATCGGAGAACGTACCGCCGAAGAATTAAAAATCAACATAGGCTGCGCATGCTTGGACGTTGATGAAAACGGCAATGAAATAATAAATACTATGAACGCCAGAGGCAGGGACATAGTTTCGGGACTTCCTAAAACTCTTGAAGTGACTAATAAAGATATGATGATCGCACTTCAGGAGTCTATGGACATCATAGTTGACGGTATAAAAGCAACAATTGAGAAAGCACCGCCTGAAATTGCCGCAGACATTGCAGAAAGAGGTATGGTTCTTTCAGGTGGCGGCGGAATGATATACAATCTTGATAAACTAATCAAAAAGAGAACAGGCATGGAAGTAATAGTAGCCGAAAATGCTTTTGAAGTGGTTGCGCTTGGAGCAGGTAAAAGCCTCGAAGATATTGAAAAATTAAAAGTGTACGCTCAGGGCGGCAGAAAGAGATAGAGGGAAATAAATGCGTTGGGTTAGAGAGCATAAATTAATATCTGTCCTGATTGCAATCCTGTTGATTTTGGCAATAATTTTCGCTGTGTCAATTATTTCAGCAGGCAGCGGCAATGCAGCAACGGATTTTGTTAATAAGGGAATGTCTGTAGTATCAGGCGGTTTTTCGTCTGTTGCAAAGACTATACGTGACAATGTTTCAGGAATTTTTTCATATAAATCTTTGCAGGCGCAGATAGATAAACTGGAGAGTGAAAACGAACAGCTTAAGAAACAGCTTGTAGAAACTAAATTGGATAGAGAGGAGCTAGAACAGCTTGAGGAACTTTCTGATGTTTTGAACTTTGAGTATATTTCAAAGGAATTCGACATGGTGGCTGCGGATATTACATCTCTTGACGGCTCAAATTGGACAAATATTTTTACGATTAACAGGGGAAGCGAATCCGGAATTGAGATCGGAGATGCAGTAGTCAACGGAATGGGTCTTGTGGGAAGGATCAGTGACACAGGGGAAGGATGGTCTAAGGTTATTTCCATAATTGACGACGACAGTCAAGTAAGTTTCAAACTGGTTCGAGACAGGAAACAGCTTGGAGTAGTATCAGGCAACGAAAACGGCAGTATCAGCGGCTATATGATGGATGCAGAATCTACCGTTGCAGAAGGTGATGTTATTGTGACATCCGGATTAGGAACTTTTCCTAAAGGACTTGAAATCGGTAATGTAAAGTCAGTGGTATATAACAGCAATACTCTGCTGAAGGAGATAACTGTTGAACCCGCTGTAAATTTTAGAGGTCTTGAAAAGGTTGCGGTGATAAAATGAGGTATTGGAAAGCAGGGCTGGTCTTTCTGGCAGCGTTTTTAATACAGACGTCGCTGCTTAATATCATCAATATTAAAGGGTATACTCCCAACTTAATACTTTGCTTGGTTGTAGTATTTTCGTTTCTCTATGAAGAAGACATGTATGGCGTGATTTTCGGAGCTATATTTGGAATATTTTATGATATTTGCTACAGCAGTGTAATCGGTCCGACTCCTATTGCTCTAGTATTGGTAGCGATTTTAATTTTAGTGGTACGTGAATATACTAACGTAGAAAATATAATAAACCTTTGGCTGGTTTCAATTATTTCACTGGTGATTTATTACTTTATAAACTGGGGACTTCATCGAATAAGTGGCAACCCTATAGGAATTGTTTAC
>CAZYWO010000057.1:0-12092 GCA_964651095.1 uncultured Oscillospiraceae bacterium
CCGTATAATATTTTTCTCTAAGCTCCTCCAAAGAGGCATAAGTGTTAGTGTGATTTTGAAAGTATGCAAGATACTTGGCATGAGGCCATTTATCGGAAAAAAGCTGAATTTGATTTTCAATGTCGGAAGCAAATTCACCAGCGCCGTTGTCGGAACAAAAAATGCAGCCGCCAACACCTTTGCTGCCGTCTCTGTTGGGGCAGGTAAACCCTCCGTCAATGGCAAGCTTGATAGTCTTTTCTCCGAAACGGCGTTTTAGCCATGTGCTGATTGAATTATATCTGTGCTCTCCGAAAATTTCTCTTAAATCTTCATTAAATACTTGGTTCATATTTGTTTTTTTCCTTTAATTTTACTGCGCTTTATGGTATAATTTAATGTCATAATAGTTTATATCTTTAATCTAAATGATAATTTAAATCTTGTCAAGAAAGGAAGAAGTGTAATGGTCAAGAAGGGGCAGCCTTGTACTGATATAGAATGTATGAAAAATTCAGATATGGAAATTTTCCCCGTGAATTTGGAAGCAAAGTCTCAGAAGAGAAGCGTTTTGCTTCATTCTTGCTGCGGTCCTTGCAGCACCGCATGTATAGAGAGACTGGTGCCGAATTATAAAATTACTATTTTCTTTTACAACCCTAACATTACCGATAGGGATGAATATGAAAAACGTAAGGCTGCGCAGATTAAATTTCTTGAGGCTTACAATGAAAAACTCCCTGAAGAAGACAGAGTTGAGTTTATAGAAGGAGAATATCTGCCGGATGACTTTTATAAAGTTTGTTCCGGCTTCAGTAACGAACCTGAAGGAGGAAAACGCTGCACCGAGTGCTTTAAGCTGAGAATGGAGCGTACCGCCCAAGCGGCAGTTAAAATGGGAAAGATTTATTTCGGAACTACGCTTACTGCAAGCCCGCATAAAAACTACATACTGATTTCCGCAATCGGAAGCGAACTTGCCAAGGTTTACGGTATTGAATTTCTTGATATGGATTTCAAGAAGAAGGCAGGGTTTCAGCGCAGCATACAGATGTCTAAAGAATATGGACTTTATAGACAGAATTATTGTGGCTGTCAGTATTCCAAATGGATGGAAAAATAATTCCATGTGTGTGGGAATTCGCTGTAGGCGAATAAGTAATTCACAAACTAATTTTTAATAACGCATTTAAAGGAGAACTAGAAATATGGCACATCTTATTTTACCAAAAGATTATGAATCAGCTATTGACCTTATGGAGAGCCAGAGAGCAATTAAAAAAATTAAAGATTATTTTCAGCAGGAACTGGCGTACGGCTTAAACCTTCGCAGAGTTTCAGCACCTCTGTTTGTCGACCCTAAGACAGGTCTTAACGACAACCTGAACGGAGTAGAAAGACGTGTGGAATTTACCCTTAAAGATATTGATGAGCTTCACGTAGAAGTGGTTCAATCTCTTGCAAAATGGAAGAGAATGGCTCTTGGAAAATACGGAATAGAGCCGGGACACGGAATTTATACTGATATGAACGCCATCAGAAGGGATGAAGAACTGGACAACTTACATTCGGTATATGTAGACCAGTGGGACTGGGAAAAAGTTATTACCAAAGAACAGAGAACAGAAGAATATTTAAAAGAAACCGTAGAAACTATATATAAAGCTGTTAAAAACTTAGGAGACTATGTAAACAGACTTTACAGAAATATTCAGACAGAGATTCCTAACGAAATTTTCTTCATTACCACAAGAGAACTTGAGGAGATGTATCCTGACTTAACTCCAAAGGAAAGGGAAGATGCGATTACTAAGAAACATGGCGCTGTATTTATTATGAAGATCGGCGGCAGACTGGCCTGCGGAGAAAAACACGACGGCCGCTCACCTGACTATGACGACTGGGAATTAAACGGAGACATTATTCTCTGGAACGAAGTTTTAGACAGAGCTTTTGAAATTTCTTCAATGGGTATTCGTGTAGATGAAGAAGCAATGAAAAGACAACTCGAAGCTGAAGGATGCATGGAAAGAGCAGAACTTGACTTCCAAAAAGCTGTTATCGAAGGCAGATTGCCTTATACAATCGGCGGTGGTATAGGACAGAGCAGGCTATGCATGTATTTCCTGAGAAAAGCTCACATCGGAGAAGTTCAGGTTTCCGTATGGCCTCGTGAAATGATCGATGAATGTGAAGCACATAACATTCATCTGCTGTAACAACGATGTAGATTGAAGGATAACAATATAATAAAGCGAAAACATACAGGGACATGAGGAAAGTATGAAGTACATAAACGTAATTGTAGAAAGTAAAAGCAAACATACAGACAACTTCTTCACTTATTTGAGCTTTGACGACGACGTAAAAGTGGGAGACAAGGTAATCGTACCTTTTGGCGCCGGAAATAAGGAGAAAGAAGGCTTTGTATTTGAAATTACGCAGAACACAGATTGTCCCTCGGAAAAACTAAAAGAGATAGTCAGAGTCTGCAAAGAGCAGGCTCTGACTGAAGAAATAATCAGAACGGCAGTGTGGATGAAGGACAGATACGCCATAAAGTATTACGACGCAATACGCTGCTTTATCTCTGCCGGAAAACCTGCCAAAGAAGGGAAAGAAAAAGAACCTTATAAGAATATGGCAGGAAAATATACTCCGCCTGACTCATTAACCGAGGAACAAGCAAGAGCGGTGGAAACTATAAACATGGCGATAGAAAATTCCAAACAGGAAAATTTTCTGCTTCATGGAGTTACAGCCAGCGGAAAAACTCAGGTGTACATGGAAGCTATAGATAAGTGTCTTTCCCTTGAAAAGACTGCCATAATGCTGGTTCCGGAGATTTCGTTAACCAATCAAATTATCGAAAGATTTATCGGCAGATTTGGCAAAGATAAAATTGCTGTTTTGCATAGCAGGCTGACGCCTCGGGAAAGATATGACGAGTGGCATAGAATAAGAAGCGGTAAGGCAAAAATTGTGATAGGAGCCCGTATGGGAGTTTTTGCTCCGTTGGAAAATTTAGGCATAGTGATTATGGATGAAGAACACGAAGCCACATATAAGGCCGACATGACACCTAAGTACGATACGGTGGAAGTCGCTTTAAAACGTCTTAAATATTATGACGGCGTGCTCGTATTGGGAAGCGCAACCCCGTCGGTTACATCATACCAGAGATGTATTGACGGTATATATAAACTTATAGAATTAAAAGAAAGATACAATAAAACTCCTCTGCCAAAGGTTGAGATTGTTGATATGAGAGAGGAGCTGCGTGAAGGAAATACGAAAATTTTCAGCAGAAGACTATATACCTGCGTGAAAGAAGCTCTCAATATGGGCAAGCAGATTATCCTTCTTCAAAACAGGAGAGGATATTCCAACTTTATATCGTGCAGAGAATGCGGCACAGTTATGAAATGTCCTGAATGTGGGATTTCTCTTACGTACCATAAGACAGGCGAAAATATGGTATGCCACTACTGCGGTAAAAAATATCCTGTACCTAAAATCTGTCCTGATTGCGGCAGCATATATATAAAACACTTTGGTATAGGGACTCAGCAAGTGGAAGAAGCCGCAGGCAACTTTTTTCCTGAAGCTAAAGTTTCCAGACTGGATATTGACACAGTTAAAAATCGCAGCGATTTAGATAAAATTATAAAAGACTTTTCAGATAAAAAAACAGATATTCTTGTAGGCACACAACTTGTAGCAAAAGGTTTGGACTTTGATAATGTGGGAGTTGTCGGCGTAATAGCCGCTGACGTTACCTTGAATATACCTGATTATCGTTCAGCAGAAAAGACATTTCAGCTAGTAACTCAAGTTGCAGGCAGAGCAGGCAGAGGCGATGAACAGGGAATGGTTGTGATTCAAACTTATGAACCGTCTAACTATACCTTTGGAGCTGCGGTGAACCACGATTATCAGACTTTTTTCCGTGAGGAAACATCATTAAGAAAATTTATGTCCTATCCGCCCTTTGGCGATATAATTATGGTTAACTTTACATCTTCAGATGAAGAACTTGCACAAAAATGTGCGGAAAGATGCAGAGTATATATGGAGAGAGCCTTAAAGCAGGCAGAGGCGGAAGGAGACACAGAGGCGGCAAAGGGAAAGATTCTTTCACCTAAGGTTTCGCTCAGTTTTAAAGGGAAGGATAGTTTCAGATACTATATAATAGTTAAATGTCCTAAAGGACAGAGAAACCGCTACGTATTTTATTTAGACAATTTTAGTAATATTTTACTTAAAGAGAAAGTGGATTGTAACGTAAATATAGATGTTAATCCATATAGTTTTTTCTGATTTTGATTATTTATATGGAGGAAATGTTGATGGCAATTAGAAATATTGTAGTTGAGGGCGATGAAATCTTAAGAAAAAAATGCAGAGAGGTTGCAGAAGTAACCGATAGAATTAAAATGACGATGGAAGATATGCTGCAAACCATGAGACAGGCCTGTGGTGTAGGAATTGCAGCTCCTCAAGTGGGAGTAATGAGAAGAATGTTTATAGCCGAACCCGAACCTGGCAGAGTGTATTATATGATAAATCCGGTGATATTGGAGCAAAGCGGAAGCCAAATAGGAGATGAAGGCTGCCTGAGCGTACCCGGAATGATTGGAACTGTTGACAGACCTGATTATATCAAAATCGAAGCTTTAGATATGGAAGGAAACAAGCAGGTTTACGAATTTCACGATTTTGATGCCAGGGTGATGTGTCACGAATATGACCATCTCGATGGAATTTTATATACAGATAAGGCGACAAATGTGAGAGATGCCGATCTGGAAGAATACGAATATGAGGATTGCGAAGAATAATGAATATAGTATTTATGGGAACTCCGGATTTTTCAGTGCCGATACTTACAGCACTGGTGGAATCCGGCCATCAAGTGGGTTATGTGGTTACCCAGCCTGATAAAGCAAAGGATAGAGGCAAAAAAATTCAATACACCCCTGTAAAGGAAAAAGCCCTTGAATATGGGATCAAAGTTCTGCAGCCCGAAAGAGTGAAAGGAAATGAAAAACTTATTGAGACGCTGAGGAACTATGCGCCTGATATTATAGTGGTCGTAGCTTACGGTCAGATTCTGCCGGAAGAACTTATCGATATGCCTAAGCACGGTTGCGTCAATGTTCATGCCTCGCTCCTTCCAAAACTAAGAGGCGCTTCTCCTATTCAGCATGCCATTATAAGCGGAGAGACTGAAACGGGCATAACGATTATGCAGATGGATGTAGGTCTTGATACAGGAGATATGCTGCTTAAAGACTCGCTGGAAATCGGAAAAATGAACTATAGCCAGCTTCACGATAAGCTTTCACAAATGGGAGCAAGACTGATTATTGAGGCATTGGAGCTTATTGAAACGGGCAAAATCAACCCACAACCTCAGATAGATGAACTTTCTTCTTACGCAGGCATGATTTCCAAGAAGGACGGAAAAGTAGATTTTAATAAAAGCCCGGAAGAAGTCGAAAGACTTATAAGAGGCTTTGATCCATGGCCCGGCGCATTTTGCCAGTATGGAGATGCAGTTATGAAGTTCTGGAAAGCAGAACCTTTAAAGGAAAGTACAGAAGGCGTCAAGGCAGGGACTGTTCTTGATGTGAGTGATGCAGGAATTAAGGTTGCATGCGGCGGCAGAACAATTATGATTACTGAGATTCAGCTTCCTGGTAAAAAACGCGTAAGCGTAAAAGACTATTTGAGAGGAAATAAAATCGAAAAGGGTATAATTTTAAAATAAGTAAGATATTTAAGATGTTTTATGGCGATTCAAGGAGGTTATGATTATGGGATATTACGTTTCGATGGTATTGCTCATACCGGCGATAATTTTTACTTTTTACGCGCAGGCAAGAGTAAATTCAAATTTTAGAAAGTTTTCGAAGGCAAAGACTGCAAGACATATTACAGGTGCGGAGGCTGCCAGAATAATGCTTAACGCCAACGGACTTGAAGACGTTGAGATTGAGCAGATAAGAGGAAGTCTTACTGATCACTATGATCCTCGCAGCAGAGTTCTAAGGCTTTCGCAAACAGTATATAATGTAGATTCAATAGCCGCAGTAAGCGTGGCATGTCACGAAGCAGGACACGCAGTTCAACATGCGGAAAATTATACCCCGCTGAAAGTAAGAAATTCTATCGTGCCTGTGGTAAATCTGGCTTCAAATTTATCTTGGCCTCTTGCTATTATAGGCATTATGCTGTTAGGATATGGCAGCTACATGGGAGATACTTTGTTTAACATTGGCGTAATAGCCATGTTTGCAGTAATACTTTTTCATACCATTACTCTGCCTGTGGAGTTTAACGCCAGCAGCAGAGCTAAGGAACAGATGGAGACCCTTGGAATTATACGTGAAGAAGAAAGCGTTGGAGCTAAAAAAGTTTTAGGCGCGGCAGCGATGACTTATATTGCGGCTCTGGCAACTGCAATAGCCAATTTGCTTAGAATGTTGGCTCTGAGAGGTAGAAGAGATTAATGGATTTAAATAGGAAGACTGCCTATGAAGTTCTTCTTGATATAGAGAAAAATCAGGCATATTCAAATCTTTCTTTAAACAGATATATAGAGAAAAACAAGCCCGACAGTCAGTCATTTACAAGAGAACTGGTATACGGAGTTTTAAGGAATAAAATACTTCTTGACCATATACTGTCTCAATTAGTCAATTCAGGTTTGAAAAAAGTTAAAAAACAAGACCTTGTACTGCTGCGTATGGGTATCTATCAACTTATGGGAATGGATTCAGTACCTGAATATGCCGCAGTAAATGAGACTGTTAAACTGGCGAAATATTTTGCCAGAGGCCGTGATGGGTTTATTAACGGAGTGATGCGAAATTACATTAAGAAAAAAAGCTTATTGCAGCTTCCTGACAGAGAAAAAGATATGATTACCTATTTGTCGGTAAGATATTCAGCAGAAAAATGGATTGTGGAGCTTTGGGCGGATGCTTACGGTGAAGAAAAAACAGAGCAAATCCTTAGGGCTTCAAATCTTACTCCTGAGCTGACGATCAGGGTAAACTTGATGAAAACTTCTCCAGATAATCTTGCAAATCAGCTTGAAAGCCAAGGTTTTCAAGTATCGAAAACGCAGCTTACCGATAGAGGTTTGGCAGTAAAAGGCAGCGACTTGTTACAGAGCAAACCATATAAAGAAGGACTCTTTTCGGTACAGGATGAGGCTTCAATTCTTGTTTCCGATACTTTGGGAGCCGTTTCAGGAGATGTGGTGATGGATGTCTGCGCTGCGCCCGGCGGTAAAACTTTTGCTACAGCAGAACTGATGTCAGGAGGCGGGAAGATATATGCTATGGATATATATGAGCATAAACTCAAACTCATGGAAAATCAGGCGAAGCGTTCAGGAATAACCAATATAAAGCTTATATATCACGACAGTACTTTAGCATTGAAAGAATTTGAAAACGGAGCTGATAAGGTTTTGGCTGATGTACCCTGTTCAGGGCTAGGGGTAATCAGACGAAAACCTGAGATAAAATACAAAGGAAACGAGGAATTGCCGGAACTTATCAAAAGACAAGCAAAAATCCTTTCTGCGGCTGCCTCTTATGTAAAGAAAGGCGGCAGTCTGGTGTACAGCACATGCACCATCAATCCGGCAGAAAACCAATTACAGATAGATAAATTTTTAAGCAATAACAATGATTTTAAAAAGGTTGAGGAAAGACAATTGCTTCCAACGATGGGTATTGACGGATTTTATATCTGCAAGATGATAAGAGAATAGTGGAGGCAGATTTCCTGAAAGGAGGATGAGATGCAAGTCGGTTTTAAGTCCGATAAAGGCTTGAAGCGCAGCAACAACGAAGACGCTTGTTTTGTGTTGCTGCCGGATAAGGTATACGTGGTAGCCGATGGAGTTGGGGGAGGAAATTCAGGCGAAATTGCCAGTAGAACCGCAGTAAATGAAATAGCAAATTATGTAGTTGAGCATCCAATTTCTCAGATGACAAATAAGTATGCAATTGTAAATTACTTACAGAGATGTCTTGATGCTGCCAACGAAAAAATATACAAGATGGCAAACACATATGAGGAAAACAGCGGTATGGCGACGACAGTTGCAATCGTTTATGCAGCTTATGGAAGGGCTTTCATAGCTAACGTAGGCGACAGCAGAGTATATCTGTACCGCGGAGGTGAGCTTGTCCAGCTCACGGAAGACCATACATACGTAAATACTCTTGTAAAGGCAGGAATACTATCTTTGGAGCAAGCGGCTCTTGATGAACGTAAAAACGTGATTACTAAGGCGTTGGGAGCTGATTCAACGGTAGAACCTGATTTTTTCCAAGTAGAGATAATGAAATCAGATATTTTCATTATATGTACTGATGGACTTTATGACGAAGTAGAATCTGAGGAGATTATTCAGGTGTTAAGTGATAATAAGTCCATGTCAGATGTTTGCACCGAACTTGTAAGCAGGGCTAATATAAACGGCGGACATGACAATATTACAATTATCAGTCTTAAGGTTACGGAGGAAGATATCAATGAGCAGTAAAATATTGGCTGGGAGATATGAATTAATTGAAAAAATAGGTGAGGGTGGAATGGCTGTCGTTTATAAAGGTAAGGACAGACTTCTAAACAGATATGTTGCGGTTAAGATCCTCCGCCCTGAATACACCAAAGACGAACAATTTATAGAAAATTTTAAAAGGGAGTCGCAAGCGGCTGCCGGGCTTTCACATCCTAATATTGTAGGAGTATATGATGTAGGTAAGGAAGGCAATATTCATTTTATAGTAATGGAGCTTATTGAAGGAAAAGTTCTCAGCCAGATTATTAAAGAAAAGGGCAGACTTGATTATAAAGAGGCGATCAGCATCATTCGTCAGGTTGCGTCTGCTCTTAGCCTTGCGCATAGCAATCAGATCATACATAGAGACGTAAAACCTCATAATATTCTTATAACAAAGACAGGGGTTGCGAAACTGGCAGATTTTGGTATTGCAAAGGCTGTAAGCGCGGCCACAATTGTAGGCGGAAATAATAAAGTTATGGGTTCGGTTCACTATTTTTCACCTGAACAGGCAAGGGGGGCTTACGTTGACGAGAGATCAGATATATACTCTCTTGGTATAGTTCTCTATGAAATGCTTACGGGGAAGGTCCCTTTTGACGGAGACAATCCCGTTACAATAGCTTTAATGCACATAAACGACCCGATGCCTTCCATTCTCAATGAAGTTTCCGGAGTTCCGCCGCAGCTCGAAAAAATCATAATGAAGGCAACGGAAAAGTATCAAAGTAATCGATATAAAAATGTAGATGAAATGATAAGAGACTTAAATGATATTGAATTTATTACCAATATAATGGGAAATAAGGCTTTTGAAAGCGAAGTAACGGAACTTGAGCTTAAAAAAGAGGAACAGCGGTTGAAGCAACTTCAAGAGTTGGAAGCGGAACCTGTTCGGAAAGAGAGAAAAAAGAAGAATAATACTAATAATAAATCTGATGAGCCGATAAACAAGATGACAATTTTTATAATTATCGGAGTTGTAATTCTGGCAGCTGTGGGAATATTCGGACTTGGTTCAATGCTTGGATGGTTTGGAGAAGAAAGTGATGAAATGGAACTGCCGAGTTTTCTGGGAAAAACTTTTGAAGAAGCTGAAACCGAGGCGCTTGAACTTGGTCTTAACTTGGTAAAAGGAGAAGAACTTTACAGCCCTGATCAAGATGAAGGAAAGATTATGTCTCAGAGTCCAACAGAAGGCTCAAAGGTTAAGGAAGGACAGACAATTACGGTAAATATCAGCAAGGGAAAGAGAGACGGAATAGTTCCTAAATTGGAAGATATGGACATTGATGAAGCCATAGAATATGCTGAATATTTCGGTTTTAAAGTAAATCAAACTATAGTGGAAAGCTATTTGCCGAAGAATACTGTAATATCTCAGAGCCCTGCCGCAGGAAGCGTTGCCAAGAACGGAACTGAAATAGAAGTAGAAGTCAGTGATGGCAAAGGAAAGGAAATGGTGAAAGTACCTAATCTAATAGGAAGAACTCCTGACGAGGCAAGTGTAATCTTGACAGAAGCGGGACTTAAAGTTGGTAATGTGGGCTATGAAGAAACCGAAGATACAGCCCAAAACCTTATCTTCTGGCAGGAATATAAGGAAGGAACAGAAGTGGAAAAGAATACTGCCATAGGTTACCTTATAAGTAAAGGAGAACCTCCTGAAGGCGGCGGAGGCAGTGATTACGATATGGATTTAGATGTGGACCCTAGTGGTGACAGCGATGATAATGATGCAGATTCAGATTCTAATTCTAATGCCGGAGAATAGTAGTAATATATGAAGGGATTAATTGTTAAAGGAATAGGCGGATTCTATTATGTAGATACCGATGAAGGCATAATTGAAGCTAAGGGGCGGGGAATATTTAAAAAGGATAACATCACCTTAGCAGTAGGCGATATGGTGGACTTAGACATATTAGATGAAGAAAATAAAAAGGGTGTAATCAACTCCATATATCCGAGAAAAAATCAATTTATCAGACCACCTATCGTGAATGTGGATATTTTCGTGGTAGTATTTGCTGCGGCTAGACCTAAGCCCAATTTATCTCTTGTAGACAAGTTTCTGGTAATGGCGGAGATGAATAATGTGGAGGCTGTAATCTGCATTAATAAAAGCGACTTGGCAGAACCTGAAACTTTAGAGATGCTTCAGGAGGTTTACCGTAATAATTATACGGTAATTATAACTAGCGGAAAGAGCGGTGAAGGTTTAAATAAACTTAAGGATGCCATTGCAGGAAAAACTGCCGCTTTAGCAGGGTCGTCAGGTGTTGGAAAATCAACTATTTTGAATTCTATAATACCTCATGCTAATATGGAAACAGGCGCTATTAGTGAAAAAACCAAACGAGGAAGACATACTACAAGACATGTGGAACTTTTCAAGATAGACGGAGGCGGCATGGTATTCGATACTCCCGGATTTACTTCCTTTGACATTTTAGATGCGGATGAAGAAAATTTGATGATATATTATCCTGAGATTGAAAAATATCGAGATATGTGTTATTATGATAATTGTAAACATTTGAAAGAACCTAATTGTGCGGTGAGAGACGCTGTAAAGGCGGGTAAGATTCATAAACTCAGATATGAGTCTTATGTGTCCAATATGGAAGAAATAAAAAGCCGCAGGAAGTATTAAAGATATAAAACAAGGAGAAATAAAAACAGCAATAAATACGATAATGCAGCATGCGGGAATTTCCCGCGGAAAGGAATTAATATGCTGAAACTGGCGCCATCTATTTTATCAGCGGATTTTGGAAATCTTGCTGATGATGTAAAAAAAATCGAAGAAGGCGGTGCCGACTACATTCATGTGGATGTAATGGACGGTCATTTTGTACCGAACATAAGCTTTGGCGCACCTGTGATGAAGTGCCTTAACGGAAAGACAAGCCTTCCTTATGATGTGCACCTTATGATTGAAAATCCCGACGAGTATATCGAAGATTTTATAACGCCGCAGACTGAATATATTACTGTCCACCAAGAGGCATGCAGGCACCTGCACAGAACTGTACAGAATATAAAATCAAAGGACATTAAAGCCGGCGCATCTATCAATCCTGCTACGCCTGTTTCTGTGCTGGAGTGTATACTTGAGGATATTGATTTAGTTCTTATTATGTCTGTAAATCCGGGATTTGGCGGTCAGAAATTTATCCCAAGTACTCTGGAAAAGGTGAGACAACTTGCGGAAATTAAGAGAGCAAAGAGTCTTAATTTTATAATAGAAATAGATGGAGGAATTACTCTGGATAACGTTCAAGAAGTAATGGAAGCCGGCGTAGAGATGGTAGTTGCCGGATCTGCGGTGTTTAATACCGAGGACGTAATCGGGAGAGTAAAGGCGTTTAAAGAATATTAATTTTAGTTTAATCTTTAGCTATCCTAGTTAATATAAATTAACAGCTAAAAAGCAGAGGCGTAATTTTGACCTCTGCTTTTTAGGGCTCTGTGTCAAATGTTGGGGTGGAGCGAAAATAAATCGATTAATTGCGGGTGG
>CAZYWO010000058.1:0-12012 GCA_964651095.1 uncultured Oscillospiraceae bacterium
CTTAAGAATATGCTGAAGCTGCTTCATCCGTTCATGCCGTTTATTACCGAGGAAATATGGGGTTATCTGCCTCACGGCGAGGAACAGGAGGATAATCCAAGCAACTATCTGATTAAAGCGAGCTGGCCTAAGTTTAGCTTAAACTGCGTATTCCCTGCCGCTGCGGTAAAACTTGAAATGGCTATGGAAGCAATACGTGCGATCAGAAACATCAGAGCAGAAGCAGAAGCTGCGCCGAGCAAGAAGCTCCATGCAATCATCCTTTCCGAAGGAGAAAAAGCTGAAACCATAAAGTCAGGAGAAAGATATATTAAGGATCTTGCCAACATTACAGAAATAACCTTTACTCAGACTAAAGCTGACATCCCCGAGGAAGTAATGTCAGCGGTAATCGACGGCGCGGAAATATATATACCTTTAGACGACCTTGTAGATTACAAGCAGGAACTTGAAAGACTGACTAAAGAACAAAAGAGACTTGAGGGCGAAGTTGCAAGAGTAAAGGGCAAACTTTCCAACCAAGGATTTATAAACAAGGCGCCTGAAAAGGTTGTCAATGAAGAAAAGGAAAAGATGGTAAAATATGAGGATATGCTTGCTAAAGTTGCAGCAAGACTTGAAATGGTAAAGGCAAAGATACATTAAAAGTTGTATTAAACAGATTAAGCGGTATTAATCAGATTAAGGAGTATTAATGACTAATGCAATAGATAAAATCAACCAATTCAATAAATTTGGCAGTATTCTCGGACTGGAAAGAATGAATTCACTTCTCGAACTTTTGGGGAATCCTCAAGATGATCTAAAAGTAATTCATGTGGCGGGAACCAACGGTAAAGGCTCGATTTGCAGATATATTTACAGCGTACTTGAGGCGGGCGGATATAAGACGGGAATTTATACTTCGCCTTTTCTGGAAGTTTTTAACGAAAGAATAGAGCTAGACGGAAAATATATAAGCGATGAGGATTTATCATCTTATACCGATAGAGTTCTAAGCTGTGTTGAGATAATGACCGGCAGAGGAGAACAATCGCCTACAGAATTTGAAGTCATAACGGCTCTTGCATTCCTGTATTTTAAGGAGAAAGGCTGCGATTATGTGGTTCTGGAAGTGGGGCTTGGCGGCAAAGGAGATTCTACAAACGTATGCAGCAAACCTTTGGTTTCGGTCATTGCCTCAATTTCATTTGACCATACTGATAGACTGGGAGATACTTTGGCTCAAATAGCCGCAGAGAAAGCGGGCATAATAAAGAAAGGCTGTCCTGTAGTAACAAGCGCCGAGGCGAAGGAAGCTCTTGATGTAATCAGAGAAACGGCAGAATCCAAGGAATGTACGTGTTTTGAGACTAAAGATGTTTCATATGTCATTACTGAGGAAAAACTTTCCGGATATAAATTTGATGTTTCCATTAACGGCGTTGAATTTAATGGGTTGGAAATTTCCATGTCAGGCCGGCATCAAATAAAGAACGCTATTGCAGCTTTGGCAGCTCTTAATGTTATGGAATCCAATGGTGATGTTATATTAAGCGAAGATGCAATTTATACAGGCTTTAAATTAGCTAAGCAAAAAGGCAGATTCGAGATAATGTCAAATGAATCCGATTCTCCGCTGGTAATAATCGACGGCGCTCACAATCAAGATGGAGCAAAAGTCCTTCGCCAAGCTATGGAGACTTTCTGTAGCGGAAAGAAAATTCTCATGGTTACGGGGATGCTGGCTGATAAAGATGTTGATGGTATCCTTAAAGAGTTTATTTCAATTACGAGAGATTTTATTGTTACTGAACCGGAAAACCCGCGAAAGTTAAAAGCAAGCCTGCTAAAAAGCAAAATTGAGCTTTTGGGAGGCAACTGTATATCCGCTCCGGATGGAAAGGAAGCATGCAGAGTCGCCAAGGAAAGATACGGGAATTACGACGTTGTTCTTTTTGCAGGCTCTCTTTATCTGATAGGAGAGATAAGAGGATTGCTTAAATAAAGGGTTTAACTATATAAAATAAGCAATATGTTAGATGCTTGCATGAAATATTTAATGGGGGATTAAAAAATGCTTAAGTTTACAATTCAGTCCACCGATGAATACGAAAGACTGGTAAAGTTTTTCGTAGAAAATCAGTTGGAATTCGATGGAGATGAAGAGGTGGATACTGACATAGTAAAGTGCTGGAAAGTCACTCAAGAGGGCGATTATCTGGTGGCCGGATGTGTGCTTGCGCTCAGAGAGGGAAAGTATATTATCGACGGAATCGCCGTAGATAAACCTTTGAGAAAGACGGGAATAGGCAAAATTATGGTAGATAAAGTGATCAAGGAAGTTAAAAGCCGCAGTGGAGACGGCGTATATCTTGTGGCAAGGGCTCCTGAGTTTTTTAGAAAACTGGGATTTAAAACTGTAGCGCCCTCCAATGCTCCTAACTTTTTTGAATGTAAACAATGTCCTCAGTACGGCGTAAGCTGTCATCCTGAGGTAATGAGTTTGGAGATAAAATAATGAATTACAGCAAACTGCTTCAGGTAATTTTGGATGTAGCTGAGGAAATGCTGGTATGCGGAGCGGAGGTAAGCAGAGTTGAAGATAGTATCGAGCGTATGTGCGGAGCATACGGTTGCAAACCCGAACGCGTCAATGCATTTATTATCACCTCAAATATTCAGGTAACTCTGGAAGACCCGCAAGGAAACATTATAACCCAGATAAGAAGAATTTTAAGAAATGATGTAGACTTTGACAAACTTGATTATCTCAATGATCTGTCCAGATATGTCTGCGCCAATAAACCGGATGTGGAAGAAATCAGAGAAAGATTCGATAAAGTGATGAATCGCAAAGGATATCCAATTTGGGTAAGCTACTTTGGGGCCGCCATAATTGCAGGAAGTTTCGCAGTATTTTTCGGCGGCAATATGTTTGACGGAATAGCTTCGTTACTGGTAGGTATCGCTATTATGGCAATGCTGAATTTCCTTGGCAAATACGAACGCAATCAACTTGCAAAGGTATTCATAGTATCCTTCTTATCGGGCGTATTGACGATGCTGTTAATGAGTATAGGACTTGGAGAACATGCTGATAAAATTATGATCGGCGGCATAATGCTTCTTATCCCGGGAATAGCCATGACTAATTCAGTGCGCGATATGCTTATAGGGGATATCGTCACCGGAATGCTCAGACTTACAAATTCGCTGCTGCAAGCAGGGGCGATAGCCTGCGGATTTGCGCTTTCCATTCTTTTGATGGGAGGTGCGGCAGTATGACGGAAGTTCTTTACCTACTCGGTATGAATGATATGGCTGACATTATTATTCAAATTGCCATGGCGTTTATCGGTTCTATTGGATTTGCGATTTTCTTTAAAATGAAAGGCAGACAGATTTGGCTTGCAGGTATTGGCGGAGCAGCAACGTGGATTGTTTATCTGATTGCTCAAATTCAGTTTGAGAGATACTTTGTACCCAATCTTTTGGCTTCAATTTTTGTAGGAATTTATGCAGAAATCATGGCACGAATGAATAAAGCTCCTGCAACCATATTTCTTACGGCTGCGGCAGTCCCTCTGATTCCCGGAGGCAGTTTATATTATACCATGGCGGGACTTGTTAATAATAACCGAGAGTTGTTTTCGCAGAGCGGAATCAAGACAATAACCATCGCTTTGGCAATTTCTCTGGGTCTTGTGGTTGTCGCGCTGACTAATAAATATGTGAATATATTTAATAAGATAAAAACTCGCTGATTTTTACTACCTAAAAGCTTCACTATGAGTTAATATTATAACATTGCTTACATCATTTTCCGGAATACTTTTCTATACATTTAATAAAATGTATAGACATTAAAAACATGGAGGAAAAGTATGGAAAGTAATTTAGCAGAACTGTGTGGGGCGGTGCTTTCGGATTTAAAGTTCAGTCATAAAACCTACGGCGAGATTTTTTATACCTTCGTGCTGGGCATAGAACGACGAAGTGGATATATTGATGAAATCAACATTATGGTATCTGAAAGGCTCATTTTTGAAAATCCGCCGAGAATCAACGATTTCGTGGAAATAAAAGGGCAGGTAAGAACTTATAACGAAATTACAGAGGGCAGAAATAAGCTGAATGTGGTGGTTTTTGCCAAGGAAATATATCAGAGCGAAAATTTTGGATATAATGAAAATTACGTTTATTTGGAAGGCTTTCTGTGCAAAGAACCGCTTAAACGTACATCACCGTTGGGCAGAGATATCTGCGACCTTATGCTGGCGGTAAATAGAATGTATAACAAATCAGACTACATACCTTGTATTGCATGGGGGAGAAACGCAGGATATGCGGAAAAATTGGGAGTGGGTACTAAACTTGCTATCGAAGGTCGTATTCAGAGCCGTGAATATAAAAAGAAACTTGACGACGGCAGCGCAGAAATGCGCAAAGCATTTGAAGTGTCAATTGTGAAGCTTGAGGAAATATAAATAAAACTGTTAAAGTAAATATAGAAAAAATACCATGATGCAAAGAATACTTTTTTAGCAGTTCTAATTTGCATCATGTTGTTTTTTTGTTTACTTATGATTAATGGGACTTAACTCCAAAAGATGAAGGAAAATAATTATTTCCTTGAAGTGGAAATAGGATTGTGCTAAAATAAAATTCAATAGCATTAAATTTATGGAGGAAAACAAAATGTTCGATGTTAAAGGAAATGACAACAGCACATACAATATTGATAATATTGAGCTGATAAAAAAAGCATCACCTGTAGTCGGCGGATTTATTGAAAAAGAATACAATCGCCAGAAAAACAATGTGGAGCTTATTGCTTCTGAGAACTACTGTTCCGAAGCAGTGCTTGCAGCTTGCGGCAGTTGTCTCTCTTGGAAATATGCAGAAGGTTATCCTACAATTCGTACTTCCGGAAATACTACTCGTTATTATGGAGGAACGGAATTTGTAGATCAACTTGAAGAATATTGCTGTGATGTATGGAGAAAGGTTTTTAATACAGATTACCACGTTAACGTGCAGCCACACAGCGGTTCACAGGCTAACTTTGCAGCATATAAGGCAGTTTTGAATCCGGGAGATACTATTCTTTCCTTAACACTGGACAATGGTGGACACCTTACCCACGGTTCGTCTGTTAATTTCAGCGGAAAACTTTACAACATGGTATTTTACGATGTGGATGAAAGAGGCTATATTGATATGGCCGATGTGAGAAAGAAAGCTTTGGCATGCAGACCTAAACTGATACTGACAGGCGCTTCAGCATATTCGAGAATCATTGACTTTGCTGCTTTTGCTGAAATTGCAAAGGAAGTGGGAGCATACTTTATGGTAGATATGGCTCATATTGCAGGACTTGTTGCAGGCGGCGCTCATCCATCACCATTCGGTCATGCAGATATCATTACGACTACAACACATAAGACCCTTAGAGGACCTCGCGGAGGACTGATTTTTGCAAGAACAGAGCTGGCAAAGAAAATCGACAGCGCAGTTTTTCCTTATGCACAGGGAGGACCTCTTGAACACATAATCGCAGGTAAAGCAGTATGCGCGGAAGAAGCTCTTACTCCTGAATATAAAGAGTATGTTCATCAAGTAGTAAAGAATTGTAAGGCAATGTCCGATGAGTTCATCAAACTTGGATATAATATAGTAACAGGAGGAACTGATAATCACTTAATTCTCGTAGATTTATCTGATGAGCCTTTCAGCGGCAGAATCTTACAGGAAAGGTGCGATGAAATCGGAATTACCCTCAATAAGAACTGTGTTCCTTGTGAAAAGAGAACTCCTAAGGAGGCTTCCGGGGTAAGAATCGGCACGGCGCCTATGACAACCAGAGGTTATCGTGAGGAAGATTTTATAAAAGTAGTTCATAGGATTGATCAGCTTATAAAAACGCTTAGAGAAGAATATAAATAAAATATGAATCGAGAATAAATTTAAGGGAGACGCTTTGTGGAAAAGTTGTCTCCCTTTTCAGTATATCTTTATTGTTATATCTTTGTTGCTAAATATTTCTTGCTATATATTTCTGGGTTTATCATTTGCTTCTAAATCCAATATTTTCTCATCTCGCATATCTTCCCGGAGAGAATTATCATCTTCTTCACCCGGCGTTTTGCATGATATTTTCTTTCTGCCGGCAAAGTTTGCGCCTGTCACGCCGGAAAGGATAAGTACAGCGGCGATTATCTGAAGTGATGAAACCGATTCGTTGAGAATAATTACGCTGGCAACAATAGTAATTACTGTAGATAATCCTGCAAATGCAGACCTCCTTGTGGCTCCTATTATGGATATGGAATAATTCATACACAGGAAAGCGAGAATGTTGCATCCCAGCGCAAGGTAAAGCAGACAGATCAGGAAGCCGGAATCGGTGAATGGCAGGGTAATAAACTGTTTAATGGTTCCGTTTATCATATTCTCAATAAGTGCGCACAAGGTAAATACAACTGTACCGCAGCAGCACATTACATAAGTCTTTTCTGCACTAGTGAAACCCTGAATTTTCTGCGTAGTTATGGAAAATACTCCATCGCAGAAAACCGCCAACATTAAGCATATATATCCAAGAACGCTGCTGGAGGCTTGTATTCCGCCAACTCCGGCGGCTATAACTGCGCCTGCTACTGTAATTACTATGCATACAGCTTGAATTTTAGTGGGCTTGTCCTTAAGGAATATTGCACTGAAAATCATAGTTACAATGGGAATTGATGCGACTATGATACCGCTTTCAGAGGCTGTGGTAAGTTTTACCCCTATGGATTCAAAGATATAGTACATTACCGGTTGGAAAAAGCTGAGAAAAAGCAAAGGTTTCAAATCCTTTCCTTTCAAATGCACGTCGAGCAAGCCGATTTTGATACAAACTGTCATGGCGATTATGGCGACGATATGCCTCCATGAGAGCATTGAAAATACGGAAACTTCAGTTACACACATCCTGATAAAAATGAAACTGAGCCCAAATAAAAAAGAAGTTAAAATACAGACTAAGATTGCACGCGTTGCCTTGGAAATATTCATGTCTCACCTCTAAAATAGTATTACCATAGCAATTATAGCTAGCTTGCGATTAATTTTCAACGGCTTAATTGAAAAAAGCACCATAAAATTATTTTATTATTAAAAACATTTATAAGTTTAAGTTATATTTGAAATAGTATTTTACTTGGAAATGAAAAAATGATATTATAAACGAGAAGGGTCTCTCTGTCAAAATGGGTCGTAAATAAAGTTAAGTTACCGATAAAGATGAGCGACAAATAAATATGAATAACAGAGAAGGGCATTTTAATGAAACACAAATTTATTACAAAAAGATTCTGGAAAGATTCCAGTACCGCTATGAGTAAGTCATATGCGCTGGCCAGAGAATTTGACGACTGTATAAACTTAAGTTTAGGCGACCCGGACCTTATCACCGATAGCAGAATTACTAATGCAGCCTGCGAGGACGCGCTGGCAGGGCATACTAAGTATACCGACTTTCGAGGCGACCCGGAGCTGAGAAAGGCAATTTTAAGCTATTATCACCAAGAATTGAACGTGCCGATTAAAGATGAGGAAATAATGGTTTCCTGTGCATGTCTTGCGATGAATCTGGCGCTTCAAGCGGTGCTTGACGACGGAGATGAAGTTATAATACATGCGCCTTATTACACCCAATATCCTCAGCAGATTGAGCTGGCAAGAGGTGTTCCCGTGGTTTTAAATACATACGAGGAAGAAGATTTTCAAATAAATATAGACAGGCTGGAAAGTCTTATAACAGAAAGAACAAAGGTTATAGTTATAAACACACCTAACAATCCAACCGGCACCTGTTTTACCAAGGAAACTATGGAAAATATTGCGCGTATAGCCAAGAAGTACGACTTGCTTGTTATTTCCGATGAGATTTATACGCTGTACTCCTTTGAAAATCCTTTCATGTCAATGCTGCAAGTTGAGGGAATGAGAGAAAGAACTATTGTAATAAATAGTTTTTCTAAGGACTTTACCATGACGGGCTGGAGGATCGGTCACATAATTGCACCTGATTTTATAGTAGATGTAATTCGCCAGATCAGCGAAAAATTAATTTTTACTTGTCCGTCAATATCGCAAAGAGCTGCTCTTTACGCTATGGAGCATAGAGATGAAATTCAACCGGCTATGAGGGAAGAGTATAAGAACAGGGTTTTCTACGCTGCCGAAAGAATAAATAAAATTCCAAATATGTCGGTGCTGCGACCAAAAGGAACTTTTTATTTATTCATTAATGTTAAGAAAACAGGTTTAAGCTCATCTGATGTTTCAGATAAAATTTTGAGGGAAACACATGTGCTGACGCTGCCCGGAAGCGCTTTTGGAAACAGTGGCGAAGGGTATATAAGGATTGCTTGTACAGTAGGCAAAGACAAGCTTAAGGAAGCCTTTGATCGAATAGAGAAAATGGAAATATTTAAGTGATAATTTAAAAGAATGTGAAGAATCAAGTATTTAAAAACGCTTTGGAATGTGGAAACTTCCAACCGTCAGACTTTGGATATAATAGGTTTGACTTTTTGGTGAGGGTACATATAATTTCGGGGCGTTTTTATTGTGAGCAAAAAAGCGACCTATATTATAGGTCGCTTCTTGGTGGAGCATAGGGGGATCGACCGCACGTTGCACTAAGTGAACGTGCTTTTTTCTGCGTCTCCCCAAACGGTCGACGCAGACCGCATCCTATTCGCAGGTTCACCGGACCTGCTCACTAACGGATGCGCCCTCACGGGTTCGCTCCCCCAATATTCTAAAGAAAAAAAGCGACCCATAGGTCGCTTCTTGGTGGAGCATAGGGGGATCGACCGCACGTTGCACTAAGTGAACGTGCTTTTTTCTGCGTCTCCCCAAACGGTCGACGCAGACCGCATCCTATTCGCAGGTTCACCGGACCTGCTCACTAACGGATGCGCCCTCACGGGTTCGCTCCCCCAATATTCTAAAGAAAAAAAGCGACCCATAGGTCGCTTCTTGGTGGAGCATAGGGGGATCGAACCCCTGACCTCTTGACTGCCAGTCAAGCGCGCTCCCGGCTGCGCTAATGCCCCGCATTATTTACAGCCATATTCTAGCACAACCATATTGCCGTTGCAATATATTTTTAAATCCGATATTATAAAAAATTTTAAAGATTATCACTTTCGTGGGAAAAAAGAATAATAAAAAAAATCTCTGGTGAAACTAGCACAAAGAAGGAGGTATTATTATGCGCCAAAATTCCAATAAGTCGGAAAATTACGATAAATATAAGGATTTCAGCGATGATATAAATTTAACCGTTGACAATCACACCGATAAATTTGATGCAATTGTGGTTGGTGCAGGATTGGCAGGACTTTCTTGTGCTTATAGGCTTTGTGAAAAAGGCAAAAAAGTGCTTGTGCTTGAGGCTCATGAGTATCCGGGAGGAAGAACTTCATCCTTTACAGATGACGGAATGGAGGTGGAATCAGGGCTTCATAGATACATTGGATATTATTCCGCCTTGCCAAGACTGCTAAAAAAGTGTGATGTAAAGCTAAAGGACATCGTTACATGGGAGGAAAAGGTAGATATTCTGGTAAAAGGAGAAAACAGAAAGGTAGTTTTGGGCGTTGCGCCAATATTTGGCTTTAAAAAAATGCTTAGGGGCGTTTTTGGAAACAGTCAGATACTGTCGGCACGGGATAAGCTGTCGATGATTCCGTTTTTTGTGTGCGGCTTCGGAAGTTACTTATTTTCATATAACTTAGATAAATTTTCAGTAGCTGAATATGCCAATCGTCATCATGTAAGTGAAAATGCTAAAAGATTAATTTTAGAGCCTCTCAGCAGCGGCATTTTTTTTATGCCGCCCGAAAATTATTCCGCCTATGCTTTCTTTGGGTTGTTTGCGCCTGCAATACCTAAATTCTACAAAATGCGTATAGGCGCCTTTCTTGGAGGAATGACGGAAGTGATGGCAGAACCCATCGCTGAAAAAATAGAGGAGCTGGGCGGTCAAATAAGCTACAATGAACAGGTAAAAGCGTTATTTTCAGTGAAAAAAATTCAGCAATCGGTGTAGAAACCGAAAAAGGGAAAAAATATTTTGCTCCTGCAACAGTTGTGGCAGCTACGCTCCTGGGCGCGAAGAAAATTTTGTCGCCATTGAAAGAAAGCATGAAGCTGAGAGGCTTTTTTAATTTGCCATGCATGTCATCGTGTACTTTGCAGATGGAGCTTGAAAGCCCAGCTTTGAAAAAAGATGTTACTACTTTTGGACCGGGAACTGACATGGTGAGTTTTGCAGAGCAGTCGCGTTCTACCTTCAGAGAATCTAAAGGCAGATTATCGGTGATATTGGGAAATCCGAAAGAATACGCTCAAATGTCTGCCGAGGACATTCTGCATATTGTGACGGAACAAATGGCTCAATTGGGAGTGAATTTAAAGGGCAAGATTGTTAAGGTACGAAAAGTGGCAGAAGAAAATGATTTTTATTCTTTGGATAAAGGAAACCAGAGCCTTAGACCGGGGCAGCGTACAGGTGTAAGAGGATTGTTTCTGGCAGGGGATTATACTTTGACCGGTTCTTTTGCCACTATGGAAGGAGCCGTTATGTCGGGAAAGAAAGCGGCAAGAGAGTGCAGAAAGTATTTAGAAGCTCTTAATCGGTAATCCCTTTATGACAACAAACTATGTAGTAAATTTTAAATCTGATTTTCTTAAATATGAAGATATCATACAAGAAAAAAATGTTTTTCGGATATATAATATATAAGTCGAAGGAGGTGAATTACAGTGAAAAAACAAATAAAAACAGTTTGTTATGACGATGACTTGAGTATTGAAGCATATAGCTTTGAGGGTATAACCCAGCCTTTTCCCAATCACTTTCACGACTATTACGTTATTGGATTTATCCAATCAGGAACCCGCTTTCTTTCTTGCAAAAACAAGGAATACCTGATAAAACAAGGAGATATTTTACTGTTTAATCCAAACGACAATCACGGCTGCAAACAAAGCGACAAAGGAACTTTTGATTACAGAGGAATAAATATTCCGATAAATACCATGTTATCAATATCTGCAGAGCTTACAGGCAAGGAAGATTTATTGGGATTTTCCCAAAATGTAGTGGAAGATGATGAATTAAGAATGTGTCTGAAATCATTTCACCAGATGATTATGTCCGGTGGCGGCAAGTGTGAAAAATTTGAAAAGGAAGAAATGTTTTTAATACTTATGTCTATGCTGCTTGAGCGTTATGGACAAGCCTTTGAAAATTGCATTTCGGAGTGCAGGAATGAAATTGAGGCGGCATGCCTGTTTATGGAGCAGCACTACGCGGAACGCGTTTCATTGGAACAATTATGCAAATGCAGTACATTGAGTAAATCAACTTTATTGCGGGCATTTACCAAAATAAAGGGCGTTACGCCGTATCGGTATATGCAATCAATCAGAGTAAGTAAAGCAAAGTCATTGTTGGAAAAAGGCATAAATCCTGTAGACGTGGCAGTGCAGACAGGTTTTGCAGATCAAAGCCATTTCACAAACTTCTTTCAAATGTATATTGGTTTATCACCTGCCGTATATAAAAAAATATTTATAGGTCAGCAAGGAGAAACAGAGAATGGAAAGGGATAAAGATAGGACCATTGGGCATGCAGCGGCTTTAATTACAATTTTTATATGGGGTATAACCTTTATTTCTACAAAAGTTTTATTGGAAAACTTTAAACCGGCAGAAATTTTGTTCTTTCAATTTGCACTGGGATTGTTGGCGCTTTCTTTGGTTGATCCGAAAAGGCTGAAAGGTACGAGCATAAAACAAGAATTGACATTTGCCGCCGCAGGGCTATGCGGAATCACTTTGTATTATCTCCTTGAAAACGTGGCGCTTACATATACTATGGCCTCCAATGTGGGTGTAATAATATCCATAGCTCCTTTTTTTACTATGATTTTGTCACATGTGGCTTTCAGACAAAAATATAAATT
>CAZYWO010000059.1:0-12005 GCA_964651095.1 uncultured Oscillospiraceae bacterium
GTATAAAATTTTCGATTTTCATAAATTTAGCCTTGACTTTTTATTTGCAGGCTGCTTATTTGACTCTTTTAACAATGCGCTGTTTTATGTTTGCGATGTATAGCAGACGTATTTTTTACAGCATGTATGTTTCTATAATGCAGCATGTATGCTTTTAAAAGGCAACACGCGTGCGCCAATAGGCAAGATGTATATTTTGACATATCAGCATACTTGGGTATGAAGTAAGATATATCTTTGGATGAGAACGCTTTTCCAATGGATAAAGTATAGCACTGACATCACTTTATGTCAACCTGAAATTTTATAGTGGTTGACAATAACAAATTATAATAAATGATGATAAATTATAATAATTGAGAATTAAACTGATAAGCTTTCCCATTAAAAAGTATTATTTATCTAAAAATGATAATATAGTCAATCTAAATTTGGCAACAATTGGAGAGAAGATTGAACGAAGCGCAATAACCACTTTTAAATCAAGCAACAGTTGTTAACATCGGTTTTGTTACCCAACTGGCACTTGTGCTTCTTCACAGTCTTTTCACTTTCAATTAATTGCCATTAGTGGTATAATAATTCCAGCGACTATAATCGCAGCAGAATGGCTGTTTAATTGATGAGACAACAGTTCTGATAACTTTTTGAATACATTTTCAGAATAATATATAAAATAATTTAGTTGAATTTTCTCAACTTTAAATTGTTACTGCGTCTCGCGGTATTGGCAAGGGAGACAGCAATGTTTTGAGAAAAACCAAATAATCATAAGCGGCATAGCCGCCGCAATTATCCGGAGGGAGATTAATGGATAAAATAATAGCAATCGCTATATTAGTAATATTTTCAGCATATTTTTCAGCTACTGAAACAGCATTTACTTCATTAAATAGAATTAGAATTAAAAACCTTGCAAACGACGGCGACAGAAAAGCTAAAGAAGTGATGGATCTTTCAGATAAATACGACAGCCTGCTTTCTACTATATTAGTAGGAAATAACATCGTCAATATTGCTATGTCTTCCGTTGCTACAGTACTTTTCATGAAACTTTATCCTGTTTATGGAGCAACAATTGCAACCGTAGTAATAACTTTAATTGTTCTAGTGTTTGGTGAGATTTCGCCTAAAAGTCTTGCAAAGGAGAACCCCTGAGAATTTTGCAATGTTTTCAGCGCCTATGATAAAGTTCTTTATGGTCATTTTAGCGCCAATTAACTGGATTTTTTCTTGCTGGAAAAAACTTCTTGCTAAACTTTTCAATGCCGATGGGGTAAATCCAATTACAGAAGATGAATTGCTTACAATCGTTGAAGAAGCCGAAACTGAGGGAGGTATTGACGAAGATCAGAGCGAACTTATCCAGAATGCCATCGAGTTTAACGAACTGGAAGCTTGGGATGTGTTAACGCCGCGTGTGGATATTAAAGCAATAGAAATTGACGAGGAACAGGAAGATATTACAGAACTGTTCAGAACTACAGGATTTTCCAGATTACCCGTATATGAAGATGATTTGGATAATATTGTGGGAGTGCTTAACCAGAAGGACTTTCATAACTATATAAAAGGAACAGATACATCTATTTCAGAATACGTAAAACCAGTAATCTTTGTAGCCGGCTCTATGAAAATTGCCCAACTTCTTAAAAAATTACAGACGGCGAAAACACATATAGCCATCATTGTAGATGAATACGGCGGAACATCAGGGCTTGTTACAATGGAGGACATCATAGAGGAACTTGTAGGCGAAATTTACGACGAGCATGATGCAGTTGCAACTCAGGATATTGTACAGCAGCAAGACGGAAGCTATAGGGTGCTTTGCGGTACTAATATTGATAAGATGTTTGATTACTTTGACGTGGAGGAGGAAATAGATGCAACAACAGTTAACGGATGGGTTGTGCTTCAGATAGATAAGCTTCCCGAGGTAGGAGATCATTTTATTTACGAAGCTGATTATAAACGCTTTGATGTAACTGTGACTAAGGCAGACGAAAGAAAATCTTTGGAAATAAATATGGCGGTAACAGAGTTGTCGCGCGAAGAATAGAAAGGGGATAAAACGGATGGGTTTTATGGAAAAAGTCTTTGGTGATTTAAACACCAAAGAAGTCAAAAAAATAGAAAAGATTGCTGATCAGGTAATGGCTTTAGACAGTGAAATGGCAAACCTTACAGATGAACAGCTTAAGGCAAAGACCGGCGAGTTTAAAGAAAGACTGGCATCAGGTGAAACTTTAGACGATATTTTGGTAGAAGCCTTTGCTGTATGCAGAGAAGCCGCATGGAGAAGCGTAGGAATGAAACACTTTAAAGTGCAGGTAATAGGAGGCATCGCGCTCCATCAAGGCAGAATCGCCGAAATGAAAACCGGTGAAGGTAAAACTCTGGTAGCCACACTGCCTACTTATCTTAACGCATTAGAAGGTAAGGGCGTTCATGTCATTACAGTTAACGATTATCTGGCAAAACGTGACGCTGAATGGATGGGTAAAATCTATACTTATCTTGGACTTACTGTAGGCTGCGTAATCCATGGAATTTCCGATAAGACCAGAAAGGCAGCATATCAGGCAGACATAACATACGGTACAAACAACGAGTTTGGTTTCGACTATCTAAGAGATAACATGGTAATCTATAAGGGACAATTGACGCAGCGTTCCTTAAATTTTGCTATAATAGACGAAGTTGACTCAATCCTTATCGATGAAGCCAGAACGCCTCTTATCATTTCTGGCAGAGGAGACGATTCTACAGACCTTTATCAAATCGCGGATAAATTTGTAAAAACTCTCACTCCGGAAGATGACTTTACAATTGAAGAAAAGGAAAAACGAGTATCTCTTACAGAAGAAGGTATAGTTAAAGCCGAGAAATTCTTTAATATAGAAAACTTCGGTGACCCTGAAAATATGGAAATTAATCACCACGTTGTTGAAGCTTTAAAAGCCAGAGGCATTATGAAACGAGATGTGGATTATATAGTCAAAGAGGGCGAAATTGTTATAGTAGACGAATTTACAGGTCGTCTAATGTTCGGCAGGAGATATTCAAATGGTCTTCATCAGGCAATCGAGGCCAAGGAAGGAGTATTGGTACGTTCAGAATCAAAAACTCTTGCAACAATAACACTTCAAAATTATTTCAGAATGTATAATAAACTGGCAGGTATGACCGGTACTGCTAAGACTGAAGAAGATGAATTTAGGGATATCTACAATATGGATGTTGTGGTTATTCCAACTAATATGCCTGTTGCCAGAAAAGACTTAGATGATTCAATATACGCTACTGAACAGGCTAAATTTAAGGCAATTGCCGATAGAATTTCACAGGCTCATGCAACAGGGCAGCCAGTGCTGGTAGGCACCATCTCAATCGAAACATCCGAAAGGCTCAGTACTCTGCTGAAAAAACGAGGAATTAAACACAATGTATTAAACGCTAAGCAGCATGAAAAAGAAGCTGAAATAGTAGCAGAAGCAGGTCGTCTGGGAGCTGTCACCATCGCAACTAACATGGCGGGCAGAGGTACAGATATTATTTTAGGAGGAAATCCTGAATTTGAAGCTAAGAGAGAGATGAAATCTCTGGAATACACTGATGAACAGATTTCTTTTGCTACCAGTTTTGTGTCCAGTGACGACCCTGAACTTCTCAAAGCCAGAGAAGTTTTTGGAAAGCTGCTTGAAAAGTATAAAGCTGAACGTGCTGATGAACAGCAGCAAGTGAGAGAACTGGGCGGACTTTGCATTATAGGTACTGAAAGACATGAATCAAGGCGTATAGATAACCAGCTCCGTGGTCGTTCCGGCCGTCAGGGAGATCCCGGCGAAACTCAATTTATGATTTCTCTTGAAGATGACTTGATGAGACTTTTCGGCGGAGAACGAATCCAAGGTATAATGGATAAATTCAAGATGGAAGATGAACCTCTTGCTGCTGGCATACTCTCCAAGACAATCGAAGCTGCTCAGAAGAAAGTAGAGGGCAGAAACTTTGAAGTAAGAAAATATGTTTTGCAGTATGACAACGTAATGAATAAGCAGAGAGAAGTAATCTATGATCAGAGGAAAAAGGTACTTTTCGGTGATGAAGTTAAAGACTATGTTATCGAAATGATGGATGATCTGGTCAGGAACACTGTAGTACCGATTACAGTTGACAGCAAATTTGCTGAGGAATGGGATTTTGAATTGCTTAATAAAAACCTCCGCAGATTGACTGACCGTTTCCATGGAATCGGATATACCGATGAACAGATTCAGAATTTAGACGCAGATAAACTTGAACAAGATGTAATAAATGCTTTCCACGCTCTTTACGAAGAAAAGGAAGCTGAAGTTGGTAAAGAGCGCATGAGAGAAGTTGAAAAGATGATTCTTCTCAGAGTAGTAGACAATCGCTGGATGGATCACATAGATGCTATGGACGACTTAAAACGAGGAATCGGTCTTCGCTCTATAGGTCATCTTGACCCTGCTGCTGCTTATGCTAATGAGGGTTTTGACATGTTTGAAGAAATGATTGGAGATATACGAGAGGAAACTGTCAGACATTGCTTCAACGTAACCGTTACAACGTCAACTGAAAGAAAGAAAGTTATCGCAGGCGGCGAGGGAAGAAAAGACGAATATCAATCCGGCAGCCAAGGAAGTGTTCAAGGACAGTTCCAAGCTAAAGGAAGCGCAGGTCAAATGCCTGCCGCAGCTCCGAAACCTCAAGAGGTGAAAAAACCTGAGACTTTTAGGAGGGAAATGCCGAAAGTGGGCAGAAACGACCCATGCCCTTGCGGTTCAGGTAAGAAATACAAGAATTGCTGCATGAATAAAGAGAAATGTTAAATGAATAAATTTATATTAGAAAATAATTCCATAGAATCATATTTAAAAGGCAGTATGGGAAAACATATTTTAAGTAAGACAAATCCGCAGGCCGTAATCCAAGAAGATTAAGATGTTAAAACAATAAAGGGAGCAAGCGCAGTGTTAATTAAAATTGATTAACATCGTGTCAGCTCCCTTTTATTATAGAAAAATTATAATTTTCTCTAACTATTTTTCAAACAAGTCCGCGATAATCTCCACGCACTTTTCAATTCCAAGAGAACCGCTGTTAAGGGCGATATCGTAATTGATAGGATTACCCCACTGAGCATCTGTATAGAAATTATAATAAGCGCTTCTCCGTTTATCCTTGTCTTTAAGGCGTTTTTCCGGAGAATCTTCACGTTCCCCGTATAAATTGACTATACGTTCTGCACGATGTGGTATATCGGCATAAACAAAAACGCGAAGACAATCAGCTTCATCTTTTAAGATATAATCTGCGCAGCGTCCCACAATTACGCAAGGACCTTTAGCTGCCAAATCTGAAATTACTTGTTTCTGTATATTCCAGAGCTTATCTTGAGTGGAAAGTCCTTGTGCATCACGATCACTGAAAGCGTTGGCGAATATTCCGCCGCGGACTGCGTATTCTCCGCTTTCTTGAATATATTCTTTGCTGTAACCGCTTTCTTCAGCGGTTTTTTCTATAATCTCGTTATCATAACACGGGATGTTAAGCTTTTCAGCTAATTTTCTGCCTACGGTTCTGCCGCCGCTGCCGAATTGGCGGCTAATGGTTACAACTCTGTTCATCTAACATAGCTCCTTCCTTTTGATTACTTTCTCGCAACATTTTGTAAGTATATATAATAACTATAGCTGAAATTATAAAGGTCAAAATATCGGAAACAGGCATTGAGTAGAGAACGCCGTTAAGTCCGAAGAAAATAGGTAAAATCAATGCAAATCCTACGCCGAAAACTACTTCTCGAATCATTGAAAGCAAGGTTGAAACAAGCGCTTTGCCCAAGGATTGCAGGAAGATAAAAGTTGCTTTGTTGACACAAGCAAAGATCATCATGCAGAGATAAATTCTAAAGGATTTTACAGCAAAATCAGTATAATATACACTCTCGTTTCTTGCCCCGAAGATGCCTATAAGCTGATATGGCAAGAATTCTACTATAAGTAAGGCGATAGCGCCTACTGTGGCTTCGACGATAAGCAATAACGTAAAGAGACTTTTTACTCTGTCTTTTCTGTCGGCTCCTACATTATATCCTACGATAGGTATACAGCCGGCAGCAGTACCTACTGCGATGGAAATGACGATTTGGAAGAATTTCATAACGATACCTACTACCGCCATAGGTATTTGGGCATATTCAGTTTGACCGAAAATCGCATCCATAGCGCCGTATTTGTGAATCATGTTGTTTATAGCCATCATGGATGCAACCAGAGAAATCTGAGATAAAAAGCTGCAAATACCCAGCGGCAGAAATCTTTTCATGAGGCTGCCATAAAAGCCAAAACTGCTTTTGTTGAGTTTTATCGCTTTCATATTGTATAAGTACCAAATTGAAAGAATAGCTGTCACAACTTGACCTGCTACTGTAGCGACAGCAGCGCCCATCATACCCCATTTAAAAATGAAGATGAATATTGGGTCGAGTATAATATTTATTAATGCGCCTGCTAAGGTTGAGGCCATAGCAAATTTAGGACTGCCGTCAGAACGAATTATAGGATTCATCGCCTGACCGAACATATAGAAAGGAATACCTACGGTAATCCAAAAGAAGTATTCTTTTGAGAGTTCAAAAGTTTCATCATTTACGCGGCCGCCGAAAAGCGTAATAATTTGCTCCTGAAAAATCAGGTAAATAGCGGTCAGAACTAAACTGCTTACTATACACAGCAGAATTGAGCAACCCACACTTTTATGAGCGTTTTCATAGTTCTTCTGACCGAGGCTGATGCTGACGAAGGCACAGCAGCCGTCTCCAATCATAACGGCGATTGCCAGTGCAACTACAGTTAAAGGGAATACAACAGTATTGGCTGCATTTCCGTAAGAACCCAGATATGTTGCATTAGCTATGAAGATTTGGTCGACAATATTATATAACGCTGCAACCAGCAGAGAAATTATGCAGGGAACAGCGTATCTTCTCATTAGCGCGCCTACTTTTTCTGTTTCCAGAAAAGAATTTGAGTGTTGATTTGGTTCCATTTTAATTACCTCCTTAAGAAAAAAGTGTATAGATTTAAGCAAAGCTGGACTTATGCTCAAGGCTACGCACTTTAATTGAAATATAAAGCTTATTAAAACAAAAAACGAGCAGACAAAGAAAGCCGGTCTTATGCCTCTTTGGCTGCTCGCTGTAAATTATTTTATACCAAAATATCTTTTTTGTCAAAAGGAAATTTGAGATGATACAGGCTATTTCAATGTATCTATAGCTCTTATAGCCTCAAAATTTAGAAGGCGCTTAGCTTTCCGACAGCAATCATTATGATGGAAAGCAGGGCAAGAGCGACTATAACGAGAGCTAAAATCAATTCACCTCTGTTAGCAAATATTGGAAGTCCTTTTTCCCTTTTGCCAAGGGCAAAGACTATGATTCCCGGAGCGTACAACACTGTGGTTATCAGTAAATAATCCAAACCTCCCGAATATAGCATCCAAATTCCGTAAATAGTACCTATCATTCCAAAGATTCTTGCAGATGTTAAGGAGACGCCTGAGTTTAAGCCAAAGCATTCCCCTTTAATGGAAATCTTGAGATAGTATGCTGCGCTTAAGAGATATGGAACCATAATCATCGAGGTACTTAGAGCATAAAACGCCTGATAAGTTGAGCTGCTGAAATAGCTTATTATAAGGAAAAATTGAATTATTCCATTGGTTAGGCATAGTGAAAACACAGGTGAGCCATGTCTGTTGGATTTTGCAAATACATTCATAAATACTCCCTGCTGCGCTGCGGAATAAGGAGAATCGGCAGCTAAAATTGTCCATCCCAGCAAAGCTCCCGCCAATGAAAGAATAACTCCTATATTTATAAGCGAAGCTCCCCAAGGCCCCACAGCATATTCTAAAATCCCTGCCATCTGGGGATTTTCTAATGAAGCAAGGCGGTCATGAGGCAGCACTCCCATGCTAAGCACAGCTACCATGACATATATAGCTAAAATCCCTATAAAGGCGCTGATTGAAGCCTTTCCCACGTCGCTTGCACGTTTTGCACGACCTGAAAGAACAACAGCCCCTTCAATCCCGATAAATGACCATACGGTTGCCGAAGTAGTGGCTTTAATCTGATTACTGAGGGGCATGGTTCCGTCACCCCAGAAATTTTCCATAAAAATATCGAACTTAAAAGCTTTGATAAAAATTACTGCCACCACAAAGACTAAAATAGGTACTAATTTGGCAAGAGTGGTTATTATATTAATGACCGTTGCTTCGTGTACACCGCGCAGAACCAGCCAGTTGATCAGCCAAAGGACTATAGAAGCACAGATAGTGGAAAGCAAATTATTGCCGTGACCGAAAACAGGAATAAAATATCCGATAGAACCGAACAACAGCGTCATGTATGATACGTTGCAGAGAAAGGCGCTTGCCCAGTAACCCCATACCGAGTTAAAGCCCACAAATTCACCGAATCCTTCGCTGGCATAGCTGTAAACGCCGTTAGTCAGCTCAGGTCGGACTTTGTTGAGACCGAAGTAGCACATCATCAGTCCGAGCATACCTATGCCGCATATTCCCCAGCCTATAAGTATTGCACCTGTATGTGCCCCTGAAGATGCCATATCTCCCGTAATGGTAAAAATACCACTTCCGATAGTGGAGCCGATTATAACTGCTGCCAGCCCCACTAGGCTGAGATTATTCTGGGAAGTGTTATTGTTTGTTTCATTCATAATTTTCCTCCAGTTTGTTACGTGTGCTTACCAATAATATATTAATATATTGCGATGAAATATTTCAGCTAAATTTTATTGATAAGTCTAGTATTAACATTAAGAAGATAAATTATGAAAAAACAGAAATTTATAAAACAAACAGCTTTTAAAAATTATGACCTAATCTGCAAGAGAACCCATCGGATCCCACGGTTCCAATATAATTGGGTCTGTATAATAATACTTTAAAAGTTCCGGCGCAAGATATTTTTTATCAACTACAACTTGGAAAACATATTCGTCAAACCAATCGTCGCTCATGATGTAGTAACCATCTTTACCTCTTTCTTTACCCCAACTGTTTTCAACTCTCCAGCGGTTTGGATTGCCGTCATCATCTAAATTAACACCTACTAGAACCATGGCATGGTTCATCATGCTGTGTCCATAATCAAGGCGTTGCTCCTTAGTTAGGTTGAAGTCAGTGTCAAAAACTACATTTGCCTGATATACGTTTGGATCCATAATTCCATCTTGGAGCATCATGCCGTGGTCTACATCGGCGCCAAACCATACTGGTTTTCCATCCTTAAGTTGGGCAAGGGCCGCCGATTTAAGATGACGGGATTCAAGGTTGAGATAACGTACAGGTTTACCTTCTATGACATTTCCAAGATATTTTACAGTGTAGCTGTTATTAAAAGGTTTGTCCTTAGTAGGCGCATTTATGAGGCTGATATGGTCGTCAAGATCCCAACCAACGTATTTTTCAAAAAATTCTTTTGGGCTGATATGTAAATCACGAATAAACTTATCGTCTTTGTCTCTGGTTTCAAAGTCAATATATTCAGGTGGTTTTCCGAGACAGATACACAATATTTTATAAATTTCGTACATCATTTTGTCCTTTAAACCGCGAAGATCTTGTTCATCTGTACCTTTTTTATGTTCTTCACGTAATTGGCAAGCAAATTCACGAAGTTTTGAGGTGAGATAATAATTCATGTCCCGTGTCTTTGACGAAGAAATACACTCAGGCATTGCATCTTTAGGCACTGCGCCGTATTTTTTTACCAGATTGCAGAACATATCCCATTGCCCTCCGTCATTTAGAGGTGAAAACAGAAGATGCGCCATTAGCCTGCCGTTTAAAGGTTCGTCTAAATTTTCCAAAACTGCCTCGAGAAAATAATTAGATTTTTCCAGTTTATCAAAAAATAACGGATAGCTCTGTGAGAATTCAAAGTTTTTTAGTTTAAACTTTTGCATAACCTCATATCTCATTATATTTAAAGCCGCAAACATCCAGCAGCGGCCGCTGGATTTCTGGTCTGTAATCTCGCCGGGTTTTAGATTAATAGAAAATTCATTTCGATTTTTTTGTATAGTTTTAGTATCTGCGGATACTTTGTCTATACCGCTGTTCATTACAGCATTCATGGCGATTTGATTTTTTACGTCCTGAGAAAAAATATCACAATATTTTTTTAGGTCTGTCTGTTTAATATAGTCCAATACTTTACCTCCTTAATAAACGTAGATTATATGTAACTACTGTAAAAGAAAAGGGGCGGAAAACCACCCCTCCTTTGCAAGTTAAAACATTACTATTAATTCCAGTGCATGTCACAAACATATACGCCAGCCTGATCAACATCGTCTACAGTTAAGTCTTTAGTGTATCCGTATGTTACTGTACGGTTAAGAACTGGTGCATAGAGCGCTTCTTCCTGTACTATATCAAAAATCTGGGCGTATAATTCGATTCTCTTTTCAGAATCTACAGTATTTTTAGCTTCCTCAAACAGAGCGTCGACTTCATCGCTGTGCCAACGAGCCATATTGAAAGCATCTAATCCTCTGGAAGCATAAGCAGCAGCACAAGCATTAGCGTCTCCGCCGAAGATAAAGCCCATAATGCCTATAGTATAGTTTCCTGCAAATGCATTTTCAAGGAAAGCATTCTTTTCAAGAAGTTCAACTTCTGATTCGATTCCAATAGCAGCAAGGTTGTCCTGGAGAACCTCAGCAACTGTTTTATAGTGACCTTCCCAGCATTGAATCTTACCAATATTCAGAGGAAGTTCAACACCGGATTCAGCAAGTAATTCTTTAGCCTTTTTCAGGGTCATAAGTATAAAGAAGTGTATCTTCAGGATAACCGAACATTTCAGGTGTAATCATAAGAGAAGTAGCATTTGCAAGTCCTTCTGTAGCTGCTTCTACCATGAACTCTCTGTCTATTGCATAGTTAATTGCCTGGCGAACAAGCTTATTATCAAATGGTGCAACTGTAGTGTTCATAATTACATAAGTAACACTTCCGTCAGAAACCTGTACTAAGTTTAATTTTCCGCTTTCTTCAGCAGATGCCACAGAAGCTTCAGAAACCTCGGCAAAATCAATTTCGCCGGATTCTAGAGCTATATCTACAGCGTTTGTATCCGTTATAATTTTGAAAGTTACATTTTTAATGTCAGCAGGACCTTTCCAGCAGTCTTCATATCTTGTAAGTTCAACTTTGTTGCCTGCTTCATAGCTTACTAACTGATAGGAGCTTGTACCTACAGGGTTCATCTCATAGTCGTCACCTGCTTCTGTAACTGCCTTTTCGTTTAATATGTATAAGTAGCAGATCTGTTCAAAGAACGGTGCAAACGGAGCATCAAGTTTTATCTCTACAGTATAGTCATCAACAGCCGTAGCCTCTGCAACTTGTTCAACATAACCGGAAACATAAGCCGATTCCTTAGCCTGATTGATAGTGAAAATTACATCGCTGGCCTTTAATTCTTCGCCGTTTTGGAACAGTACGCCTTTTCTCAAATGGAAAGTATAAGTTAATCCGTCTTCACTTATATCATAACTTTCCGCAAGTTTTGGGATTTCATTACGCTCATCATCATAAAAATAAAGTGGATCATAAATTTGTGTAATTACACTGTCATCACTTTTTGTCGCTGAATTCAGCGGGTTAAAAGTTGTCATATCGCTGGATAATGCGATGACGACATCATTTCTTGTCTCAGTATCACTTGTTGTGGAGCATCCTGTCATTGAGAACATTCCAACGATAAGAACAAGCATTAAAAGTATTGCAATGCTTCTTTTTTGCTTCATATTTTTGTCCCTCCTAGTCTGTTTGCATGTTATTTTGTATATTAGTCAATGATGTGACACCAACTTTAAAAAAATAAAAGAGTTGGTATGTTACTATGAATTTTAATCGGTGAACAGGAATTG
>CAZYWO010000060.1:0-11692 GCA_964651095.1 uncultured Oscillospiraceae bacterium
AAATATATACAACATACAAAAAAGAATATGAACTAAACGATTATGATAATTTAGTGAACGCTGCTTACACGGTAAATGAAAATCCGCAGACTAGCAATCATGAAGCTTACCCGTCAAACAATGATGTAAAAACTGACAGCACCGCCCAAACTTCGCAGCCGGTGGAAATTTCAAATGAAGATGCTGAAAGCGATAGCGTCGAACAAGCTTCAGATGGAGATGATAATCAACAGATGTCTGATAGCTCCGACAAGGATGAATAATAATTATAAAAAGAATTATGCATTAAGTAGTTTAGTAAAATGAAAATATTATAATAAAATAAGGGGAGATGTTGGCAGAAATTATTTGAAGCCCTGTTTCTGCCAACAACATAAACCTACATTCTTTATATATCAAATTAATATATGAAAGTTTAAAGAAGCCAAGCACCGGGCTTCTTTTTTTGTACCATTTACAAGCTGTTCACATAGTATAAAATATATTTTTATAAGGAGGTATTGCCTTGTCCATTCAAAGACATTATTTCCCGGGTAATAATACACCTCAGGGATTTTTTTCTTACTATAAGTATATTCTGGGACAAAGAGAAGCCAATAAAATAATATGTATTAAAGGAGGTCCCGGAACAGGCAAATCCACATTTATGAAAAAAATCGGGGAACGTTTTGCTGAACTGGGAGAAAATGTGGATTTTCTTCATTGTTCTGCCGATGAAAATTCTCTCGACGGAGTTGTTTTAAAAAATCGCAAGATAGCTCTTATCGATGGTACCAGCCCACATATGACTGACCCAATAACACCGGGAGCAGTTGACAAAATCATTAACCTTGGCGAATATTGGAACGAGGAAGGAATAGCCTTAAATAAAGATGAAATCATCGATTTAAGTGAGGAAAGTTCCAGATGGTATCGAATTGCATATAATTACTTAAATGCGGCTAAAAGCGTTTTGAGAAGCCTTGAGGAGGTATACAACGATGCTGTTGAATCCAGTGAAATATATAAACTTGTAGCTGATATTGTTGCTAAAGAATATGGTGAATATCCTATTTCCCTTAGACCAGGAAGGCAGAAAAAATTCTTTGCATCAGCTATTACAGCCAACGGTTTAGTAAACTATTTGGGAAGCATGCTTGAAAATATTTACAATGTATATATTGTCAACGTGCCTGAGGGTTACATTAACAGCAGTTTCATGGAAATTCTCCGAGAGGGAGCAATTTACCGAGGGTTTGACATTGAAACTTTCTATTGTCCGATGGGTCCTGAAGAAAAAATCGATCATCTGATTATACCACAGCTTAGCCTTGCATTCATTACTGTCAACAGCTATCACGATATTGAGCCGTGGGAGATTGTAAGAGATGAAGATGAAAAACAGGATATAACCCTTGTCGACATAAGTGATTATATGAATAAGGTAAATTTGGAAGCAAATGCTGAACTCATAGATGCTCTCAAAGAAGAATACGATATATTGCTCAGCAAATCAATAAAATCTCTTTCAAACGCTAAAGACGCTCATATACTTGTGGAAACTATGTATGTGCCGAATATGAACTTTACTCAGATTAACGCTTTGGCAGATGAAATTTTTGAAGAACTTAAAAGAAAATAATACCTGTTTTATTTTGCATTTTGCAGGAGCAATGTATAAAATGTCCGTCAAACCGGTAAATATACGGTCTGGCGGACTTTTTTATTTTTTCTTTGCAAAAGTTACAAGAAAAGCAGTTTTTTTACTGTATCAAAAGTCTTAAATGTGGTATTATAAGGAAGAATAACAGATAATATGTGGAGAAATATTATGAAGATTAAATCTTTAAACCAATATAAAAAAATGCTTGAGGAGCAGAATCTTTTGTTGTCGTACGGCGGCATTGGAAACGCTGACGGCAGCAGCGATTTGACCGAAGGGTTAAATGTGAAAGTAAAGGACATAACATACAACTCAATATTGGCAAAAGAAGGAACTTTATTTATATGCAAAGGTGCGAATTTTAAATCGGAATATCTCAAAGACGCTTTGGAAAAGGGCTGTGTGGGTTATGTAGCTGAACGAAATATGGATATGGCAGCAAATATTCCGTATTTAATCGTAAACGATATACGCAAGGCTATCTCAAAGATTTCAGCTATGTATTTTGACAGGAGTTGGGATGAAGGACTTAAAATAATCGGATTAACCGGAACCAAAGGGAAATCAACTACTGCGACTATGATAAAGTCGATTATGGATATTTATTTAGGCAGAGAGATTGGATTTTCTTCAGGCATTTATACTTATGACGGAGAGCGAAAAGAAAAAGCGCGCAAACTGACTACTCCCGAGACAATCGAACTTCATCGCATACTTGACGGATGTGTGTGGAATAACTGTAAGTATTTAGTAATGGAGGTTTCATCCCAAGGGCTTAAATACGACAGAACTCTTGATCTCAATTTTGAGGTATGTGGATTTCTCAATATATCCGAAGACCATATTTCAGATGCAGAGCATAAAGACATGGAAGATTACTTTACTTCTAAACTTAAGATTTTCAATCAAAGCAAAGTGGCATGCATAAATGCGGATATGGACTCTAAATATTACTCCCGTGTGCTTAATGAAGCTTTGGGAAAGTGCGAAAAGGTGGTAACTTTCGGCTTTGCCGAAAATGCTGACGTTCGTGGAATTAAAGTGAAGGAAGCTCCGGGAAAGATTGTTTTAACCGCTCAATTGTTTGGAAAAACTGAAGATTTTACGGTAAATATAGGTGGAGCGTATAACGCTTCCAATGCTCTTATGGCAATTGCCGCTTCATGTCAGCTTGGCGTTCCAGTGGAAGTGATTAAGGAAGGGCTTGAAAAAGTCAAGGTCGCCGGCAGGATGGAGATGTATTCGATTCCGGAAAAAAATGTGGATGTGATTGTAGACTGCGCTCATAACAAGATGAGTTACGAAGCGCTATTTAACTATGTTCATCATCACTATCCGAATCGTAAATTAGGCTTTCTCTTTGGATGCGTAGGCGATAAGGCGTTTAACCGGCGCCGAGAAGCAGGTGAAATTGCCGACAAAAACGCGGATTTTATCATTATAACAGAGCGTGATCCGGGCAAAGAGGACGTCAATAAAATCTGTGCTGACATTCTAGCCAATATAGAACATAAGGAAAAGGCGGTAATCGTGACCGACAGAGACGAGGCTGTAAATCTTGCCCTTAAAAGGGCAGAAGAGCTTGATAACTGCGTATTGATTCTAGCAGGCTGCGGTTCCGATGCCTACATTAAAAGGGGAACCACATTTGTAGAGTTTGCCACTGATGGCGAAAGGGTTCAAAAGTACTTAGCAGATAAGCAGAAGCAATAACATGAGCAGATTTTGCTCAAAACTTGCCTCAAAAGTTAAATCTTTCTTATTTTTTCAATTGCTCTTTCCATATCGTCAGGCAATGGGGTCTCTAAATGAATAACTTTGCCGCTTACAGGGTGGATGAAAGTCAGAGCGTAAGCGTGAAGGGCTTGTCTGCCTATTAAATCAGATACTATTTCCGGGTTCGTTTCCATACGCGGACCCGGTCTGCCGTCAAGAGGCGGGCGAGGGTCTCCATGAATCCTGCGATATTCAAAGGGGTCTCCATTACAATAGAGATGATCTCCTACGATGGGAAAGCCTAAATATGCGAGATGCACTCTTATCTGATGTGTACGGCCGGTTTCAAGTTGAAGTTCTACAAGAGAATAGTTTTTAAATCTTTCCAAAACATTATAATGTGTAACCGAAGGGTAGCCGCCCAGTTCCACAGGTAGAACCCATCTCTCCACTTCATTAGGATCGGGTCTGCCGAGAGGAGCGTCTATAGTTCCGTTGTCATTTTCTATGACGCCTGAAACTATTGCCTTATATTTCTTTTGAATATGGTCGGCTTTCATTTGTTTCGTGAGATGATCTTGAGCGTGGCTGTTTTTTGCTACAATCAAGAGCCCGGAAGTGTTCATATCTAAACGATTGACGAAACGTATTTTATAATTTTCTCCATCATCCAGCATTTTTTTCATAAGTCCGTTAGCTATGGTATGATGCGGTTTTCCCTTGGTAGGGTGAACTACCACGCCGGGTTGCTTGTTGATTACAAGAAGGTCATTATCCTCGTATATAACGGATATCGGAATATCCTCCGGAGGGAAATCGCTGCTTTCACATGGAGTGCTTACAGTTATAACATCGCCATTTTGGGGAACAACCCATGCAGGCATGTTTTCTCCGTTGAGATAAATAAGTCGATTTTGTTTTAGTTTAGTCATAAATCTTGAAGAAAAACCGAAATTGCGTGAAAGGAGCTCTTTGATTGAGAGCTCCTTATCTTTTTCTGTAACTGTATATTTGAATTCTGTCATGAAAATGTATTACCTCTATGTTTAAAATAAGCGACGGCTAAAGCAACTGTTTCTGATAATCTAAAGAAATTTGCATTTTACTTTTTCCCAGAAGTTTGAGTCGTCGAAACGAATCAGATTCACCTTGCGTTTTGACAATCCCATTGTGATGGATTGTACATTATCGTATACTGCGCATCTTCCGTCAAAAACTACGCTGAGTTTTTTATCGTTTTCATCGCAAGGAAGCACGATAAGTTTGTCGTTGGCGGGAAGGAGTATGCTTGAAGTCAATGAGCGGTAAGCTATGCTGTTCATTGGAGCAATAGGCGTAACCTGAAGCAAATTAAGTCTGGGATCGACGATGCAGCCGCTAAGAGAGTAGTTATATGCAGTACTTCCGGCAGGTGTTGCAACACAGATACCATCGCCGCTGAACCTTTCCACAAAAGAATCGTTAATTGAAATATTCAGGTGAACGGGATATGTAAGTTCACCCTTAATTGCAATCTCATTGAGCGCAGTGTGGGTGAAAGTGCCGCAAGACGTAACTACGGAAGCCTTTACCGTACTAAACGGCTGTACGGTATAAGCATTTTGATTATATTTGAATATAAAATCATCTATTTTTTCAGGTAAAACTTCCTGAAAAAATCCAAGATGACCTGTATTGATACCGATAATAGGGGTTTTTGGAAAATCCATCTCGTGAAGCATATAAAGGAGTGTTCCGTCTCCGCCGATACAAATTATCAGTTCCGTATCTTCCGTCAGTTCTTCAAAAACACGCAGCCCTGATTTTACAAGTTTAGTTCTTAAAGTTTGCTCTATTTTTTTGGACATTTCAGTAACGTTTGCGTAAATGAATACTTTTTTGTTATCCATGTGTAATCCTCCGAGGGAAGCGCTGTAAATAATTCATAATAAAATGATACTACAATATTTTTTCCAATTCATCAACCAGATTTTTGAAAGTTTCCATAGCCATTCTTATCGGCTGAGGGCTTGACATGTCTACGCCTGCTATTTTGAGCAATTCAACAGGATAATCAGATGAGCCGCTCTTTAAGAATTCGATGTAATTGTCACGAGCCTTTTCTCCTTCATTTAAGATTTTGCCGGAAATTGCGGTAGCTGCCGAGTAACCGGTAGCATACTGGTAAACGTAGAAACCTCTATAGAAGTGAGGAATTCTTGCCCATTCATATTTAATATATTCGTCGTCGGCAAGGGCAGGACCGAAATACTTCTTGTTAAGTTCGTCGTAAATTTGGCACATCCATTCGGCGGTAAGCACGCCTCCGTTTTCGATTTCTCTATGAGTCATCAGTTCAAATTCTGCAAACATAGTCTGTCTGAAAAGGGTAGTTCTGAATTCCTCAATATAGTAGTTTATAAGATATTTACGCATTTGAGGATCGGTTTCAGTATCTATAAGATGATGCATCAAAAGCGATTCGTTTACTGTAGAGGCGACCTCTGCGGTAAAAATAGAATGATCGCCATAGGTATACGGCTGTGTTTTACGTGTATAATATGAGTGCATAGAGTGACCCATTTCATGCACGATGGTGAAAACGTCTTTTAAAGTATCTGTATAATTCAGCAAAATATATGGTTTGCTGTCGTAAGAACCGAAGCTGTATGCACCGCTTGTTTTTCCTTGGTTTTCATAGACATCTATCCAGCCTTCCTTAGTTCCTTTATCTACTTGAGCCAGATATTCCTTTCCCAAAGGAGCTAATCCCTCCTGCATCATTTTAAGAGCTTCTTCGTAAGCAATGGACTTTTTAGGGAGCTGAACTAAAGGCACATAAACATCGTACATTTTAAGCTCATCTACGCCGAGAACTTTCTTGCGCAAACTGGTGTACTTGTGAAGTACAGGCAGATATTCGTTGACTACTGCGATAAGATTATCATAAACCTCTTCAGGGATATTTCCTCCGGAAAGCGCAGCTCCGCGTGCAGATTCGTATTTGCGGATTCTTGCAGATACTACGTCATTTTTAGTATTATAATTATAAGTGGTTGCAATTGTATTGATGAGAGCTTTATAAGCCTCATACATGTTAGTATACGCAGCTTTACGGACATTCCGGTCGTGGCTTTCCATAAAGGTAATATAGTTTCCGTGAGTAAGGTTTACCGTATCGCCGTCTTCGTCAACAATTGTTCCAAAGGTTAAGTCTGCGTTATTTAGCATCTTAAATATATCATTAGTTGCTCCCGTGACTTCGCTGAGTTGTGCCAAAAGGTTTTCTTCGGCGGTAGAAAGCACGTGTTGTTTCTCTCTGAGAGCATCTTTTAATACAAATTCGTATTGCTTTAAATCAGGATTTTCTTCAATGTAGCCGAGTATGATTTCATCAGAGGCGGCAAGAAGTTCAGGCGCAAAGAAAGACATTGAAGCGGCGGTTTTAGCCATGGCGCTTCCGCATTTATCATCCATACTCTGATACTTGGTTACTCGGTTATCCTCGTCTTTTTTCATGGCTGCATAGACGAAAGCATGTTCAAGTTTGCGCCATATGCGGTCTTTTTCGGCAAGAGCTTTATATAAAGTATCGGCAGATTCTGTAATTTTACCTTGGAATTTAGTAAATTCTTCGGCAGCTTTCACACATTCTTGAAGGTCTTTTTCCCACTGGGTTTCATCAGGGTACATATCTTCAATATCCCATTTATACTCTTTTGCGATTTGATCACGTTGTTTTAAGTTTTTATCAGACATTTTATTCTCCTATATAATGATTTATTTTAATTGATATAATATACTAATTGTACCACAATTTGAGAGGGAATATAACATATATTGCGAAAGTTTATTGAAAGTTAATTGAAAGGTTGACAATAAAGGTCAAAATATTTAAAGATAATTCAGCAAATAAAATTATCAGTCGGATTCAAAGACAATTACGGCAGATATAGCAGCTATAATTCCGACATGGAATAATAACATAGTGCAATAAAATATGGAATATTTTTTTAGTTTATGCTATACTTTAGTATCTTGAGAATGTTAAAATATAATCCAATGGAAAATCGAAAGGAATAAAAAATGGATAACAGACCTATAGGTTTTTTTGATTCAGGTCTAGGAGGCTTGACATGTATACCTAATTTATTTTCGCAGCTCCCGGAGGAGAGGGTAATATATTTCGGCGATACAGCCAGAACACCTTACGGCTCTAAGGCAGTTTCCACAATCAGGCAATATGCCGCTCAAATTGCAGACTTTCTTGCTTCGCAGGATGTTAAGATGATGGTAATTGCATGCAATACGATAACTTCTTGCTGCCTTGAAGATCTTCAGAAAAGATTTCCCCACATTCCTATTGTTGGAATAATAAATCCCACGGCTCATAAAATCGCATCGATGTGCGACGAGACTAACCGCATAGGCATAGTGGCTACCAAGGTTACCATAGCAAGCGATGATTACAACCGGATGATAAAAGCGGAAAACCCTAGACTGCAAGTTTTCAGCAAAGCTGCGCCTGCCTTTGTTCCTCTCATAGAAGAAGGAATAATAGAAAACGATATAATGGATTTAACTATAAAATACTATCTGGATGATTTTATTGAGTCAAATAATATAGATACACTGGTGCTTGGCTGCACCCACTATCCGATAATCCGTAAGGAAATCGAAGAAATATATCGCAATCTTAGGATTATTAACCCATCTTATGAAATAATCTCAAGTATAGAGGATATTCTTGTGGAAAAGGATATGTTGGCGTCGGAAAACGATCGCGAAAATATATTTTATGCCAGCGACCTTTCAGAAAATTTCGTAAAGATGATTCAAAAAATTCTTGAAACTGAAAAATCAGATTTAATTTTAAAATTTAAGAATTTGGATTTATAGTTTATAGATTTCGTATACGTAAGATTTGCAGTTCAATGCTTATAGTTTAAGACTTATAGTTTAAGACTTGTAGACCTGCAAGTAATTTACATAAAAGAAAAAGGAGATAAACGTGAATAGAGAAGAACTTTATGAACTTTTAGATATAGACAGCCCGGAGGATTTTCAGTATTTTGAGAACTTGGCAGCTTATCTGGAATGTGATGATCAGTTGGAATATGAAGATATTGCAGCTTTGATAAAAGATATAGATAAGGATACTTTGGCGCAGCTTGTTGATAATTATTTCGAGGAAATATCGGATTTTATACCGGCGGCGGAAACAGCTGTTTACGGAATATTGGAAAATGTCAGGCGCGCGCTGATAGGAATGATTAGAAATTGCAATGATGAAACGATGGAAACGAAATTGGTGGACGAATTTGAGCGTTTCAGATGTTGGTATTCTATGGACAGTCAGGTTTTTATTACGGACATGGGAACCGTAGATGAAAAACAATTTACTTTGAGAGATGCCCTTGTCAATGCCCGTATTGAAAAGTTAGACGGAGACAAGTATCAGTACGATTTTTCTCAATGCGAAGATTATCCGCTTGAGGAATATATCGTCTCTTTTGGAGATATGGTGGCCATTGGAGAGGCAGAAGACGAAGCTGATGAATCGGAGCAGTAGGAGAAGGGATAGTTCACAGTCATTCTCGTATAATTCACAAAGAACTAAAAACCTGCATAGTATGATAAAAAGTGCTATGGAGGTTTTTTTATGGGCGATGAGCGTAGATGTATAGAACGTTGCGAGCAGCAATGCAGAGAAAAGTGCTGCAAACCGAAATGCGATGATTTCGATCATTGCGAGCACCAAAATCAAAACAATAATTGCTGCTGTTGCTGCTGTGATGACAATCAGAACAACGGAATTTGGCTGATTATTTTAATTATTATAATTTATCTGATTTTCTGTAGCGACAATAAAGGAGGCCTTTTCGGAGGACTGTTCTAAATTCCTTTCATGTGCATACATTTTTAGTATGAAAGAGAAGGACATAAATAAAAATTTAGGTAAAAATTTAATATTGGCGGCAGCTATGTGCTTTGCCGCAGCAATGGTAGTATTTCCATCGGTTACTGAGTCAGGCTCAAAATCTGCGATTATAATATGGTCGAACTCTATCGTTCCGATTTTACTGCCATTTTTCATTTTTGCTGATTTCATAAAAAATACGGGAAACTTGGAAAGGCTGCCGGTTCGAGCATACCCATTTGTCATAGCTTTCCTGTCAGGGTATCCTATGGGAGCGAAAATCGTCGGGGACTTGATATGTGACGGAACTCTGTCTAAGGAAGAAGGCAAACATGTACTCAGCTATTCATTAGTTACCGGTCCCGGTTTTATTATCGGAACGATAGGCGCTTTTTTGGGAAACAGCCAAGCCGCCATGACGGTAGCCATAGCTCATTACATGGGAGCATTAATCAACGGATTACTGTACAAAAAAAATGAGATAAGAAAAGACAGGCAAATAAAAATCAAGCCGGGAGCATCGCATAAAACGTATTTAGAAAATTTTACTGTGGCTATCATCGCCGGTTTTAAGGCAATGGCGGTCATCTTAGCATATTTAATAATCTTTATGATTGGCGTCGATCTGCTGGAAACCGCAGGAATATTGAAAATTTTCCATAACGAGGTATGGTCGTCTGTAGTTAAGGGAATCATGGAAATGACCGTAGGCGTTAATACACTTGGTATGTGCAATGTCAGCATGGAAATCAAAACAGTTTTGACTTCTTTCATAATTTCTTTTGGAGGCCTTTCGGTAATTGGACAGTCGGTATCCATGGCAGCAGGATCAGGACTAACCGTCGGAAATATCTTAAGAATAAAATTTACTCATGGATTGCTGGCAGGAATCTTGGCGGAAATATTGGTTCACTTTATTTGAATATTGATAATATATAGCAAATAATGTATAATATTTATAATATGGAAAAGAAATTAAAAGCTGTCGGCATTATCGCTGAATATAACCCGTTTCATAACGGACATAAATATCATCTGGAGCAGTCCCTGAAAGAATCAGGGGCTGATGTTTGTGTATCCGTGATTAGCGGAAACTTTACCCAGAGAGGCGAAATCGCTTTACTAAGCAAGTGGACAAGAGCGGAGATGGCTGTAAAAAACGGTGTGAATTTAGTGGTAGAGATGCCGGTAATATTTGCATGCAACAGCGCGGGATACTTTGCCGAAAGCGGTATAGAAATTTTGGAGGCGCTGGGAGCTGAATTTATTTCCTTTGGAAGCGAACTGGGAAATATTAACCGGCTGATAAGTATTTCCCGGGCAATGAAAGATAATGAGGAAATAATAGAAAACTCAATAAAAAAATCTGTAAAGGGTGGTTTGTCATATCCTCGTGCAAGGCATGAGGCTCTTATAAATATCATAGGAATCACCGACGAATCAGCCATTGAAAACCCTAACAATATACTTGCTTTAGAATACCTGAAATACATTAAAAAGGCTAAGCCGATAACCGTTAAGCGGCAGGGAGCAGGATACTATGAGGACGATGAAGAATCATACTTGGCATCGGCTACCGCTATCAGAAAAAAACTTATCGCAGGAAAGGATATTTCCCCGTCAGTCCCTGATATTACCTGGGAAATATTAAGGCAAAATTCAGAAAACCTTACATGCAATGAAATGTTGTTTGATTTAATGCGCGAAAAAATCCTTACGTCATCTAATGAAGAAATCAATATGATTTTCGGAGCAGAGGAAGGTCTGGGCAATGCAATGAAAAACGGAGTCCGATATTGGAAATCCTATGATGAAATGGTAGAATACCTTAAATCTAAGAGGTATACCAGAACCAGAGTACTTCGTGTGATGACATCAACATTGCTTGGCATTACCCGTGAAAATGTAAGGTCAGCCCAAAATTACGTAAGGGTGCTTGCATTTGATGAAAAGGGGAGCGCCTATTTAAAACAGATTAAGAAGGATGGCATCTGTCATTTACCTATTATAACCAATATAAATAAGGACTTGGTGGATTGCACGATGGCAGCAGCTACGCTGGAAAAGGACATTTTGGCAACCGACATTTATAACTTGGCTGCGGGCCTTGATCTTTACATGAATTCTGAATATGTAAAAAAACCTTTGAAATTATAGAAAAATGATCATCAAAATCAACAAGGTAGATAATATAGATAGTATGAGGTTGGGATTTTAGTTCTGACCTTTTCCTTTTAATTTGGTATGTTTAAATGACTTTTAAAATGATTTTTAGGGATGATTTTTAGGCGAAAACTTGTCCTTGAAATTACTGCAATGAGAGTGTATAATATATAAGGTTAATTTTGTTATTTGTAAATTTATTTTATGGAGGAAATAATAGATCATGAAAGTTTTAGTAATTAACTGCGGTAGCTCTTCATTAAAATATCAGG
>CAZYWO010000061.1:0-11620 GCA_964651095.1 uncultured Oscillospiraceae bacterium
GGATAAAGGGGTTTAGTATAAGGCTGATAATATCAAATTTTATAAATGGCATTTTATTACCTCCTGTTTTATCAACAGGTTAATTATAGCTAATTGAGGAAAAAATCACAACCGAAGATTCGTCAAAAGATTACTTAGAATTGTACATTTTTTGTATGGTGTGATAGAATAATTATTATAATCTATGACAATATTTAAAAAACATAGGTGGTCGGGATATGGGAAATCAGTTAATTATCACAGTATTAATATGTTTGGCGGCAATTTTTTTAGGCATTTTGTTTGGAAACGGAGCGGTATATTTCTTTAATAAGATGCCCGGAAGATGGCTGTGCGATTACGATGAAGAGCCGTCTGAGGAACTGCTGCATCCTACAGAGCAGAGAGTGAAAAGCACGCCATGGAAATATGTTTTTTCGGGAATTTTTATTGTAATCGGCATTAAATTGGGAGTTGAGGATCCGGTATATGCCTTTCCTGTAATGGTAGCAGTGTGGCTGGCCTTGGAAATGGCAATTGCAGATGCCAAGTATATGATAGTGCCTGACCAGTTAATTATGCTTCTCGTGGTGACCGGTTTGGGCTTTATTCCCCACCACAGGAGGGGTCCGATGGACTGCCTTTACGGCGCCCTTATCGGTTTTGGAGTACTTTTTGTGATAGCAGTAATAAGCAGGTTGGTATATAAAAAACCTGCTGTGGGAGGCGGAGACGTGAAACTTTTTGCAGCGTTGGGATTGGCGACAGGCACTGACGGAATATTGATTATTTTTGTGCTTACTACGTTTATCAGTGCAGGGCATTTTATTTATTTGATGATTCGCCGAGGCGCAAAACTTTCCGACAGCAGACCTATGGCACCCTATATTGCCATCGCTTCAACAATTTATATGGTCATTTTGCATCAAATGAGTTATAATATTATGATACGATTTTAAAAAAAATTAATAAAGCTTTCGGCAACCGAAAGCGGAAAGACTAACATATAGAAAGAGAGATAATAGATGATTACTAGCAAACAGAGGAGTTATTTGCGTTCATTGGCCCATAATATAGACCCTACCGTATATATCGGAAAGTCCGGCGTGACGGAGAATGTAATTAAAGAAATAGATCAATGCCTTGAAGCAAGAGAACTGGTAAAAGTTAAAATTCAAGAAGGCTGCACGCTGGCTGCCAAGGACGTAGCTAACGAATTGGCGCCGGAGCTGGATTCAGAGTTTGTACAGGCAATCGGCCGTAAGTTTACTCTTTACAGAGAATCTAAAGAAAATAAACAGATCGAGTTACCTAAGACCAAAAGGTAGTATAAGGTATAAGATAAAAAGCAGTAGTACAAGCTGCTGTCTTGGCTATTGAAATAATATAATATGGAAAAAAATATTTTGCTGACAATTGAATATGACGGAACCTATTTCAGCGGGTGGCAGAGACAGCCCGATGTGCGTACAGTTCAAGGCGAGTTGGAAAGGGCGCTTTCTAAAGTCTGTAACCAGACGATAACTATTAACGGGGTCAGCCGTACCGATTCAGGCGTTCATGCTTTGGGTCAAAAGGCTTCGTTTAAAGCGGACTTTGGTATTCCTACTGAAAAGATAATGCTTGCAGTTAACAACCTGCTTTCAGGAGGTATGCACTCACAGAAAGGCACGGCAGATGTGCGGATCGTAGCTGTAGAGGAGGTCCCCAAAGAATTTCATGCACGTTTTAATTGCCGTGGTAAAATGTACCGCTACATTATAAGAAACTCTCCCGATGTGGATATTTTCCGCAGAAATTATTGTTATCAGATTAAGCAGCCTCTCGATATGGAGGCGATGAAAAAAGCTGCCAAATGTATAGTAGGCACCCATGATTTTAAATGTTTTCAAAGCTCAGGTGGAGAAGAAAAGGAAACTACAGTGCGAACAATTCACAGTCTCAACATATACCGGAGCGGAGAAGATGTTATACTTGAGATATCGGGTGACGGGTTTTTATACAATATGGTCAGAATAATTACGGGAACGCTGGTTGAAGTAGGACTGGGCAAAAAAAAACCTGAGGAAATCAGCCGGATAATTGAGAGCAAGGAACGTAAAAATGCAGGGCATACGGCTCCTGCCACAGGTCTTTATTTAGTAGAAGTATATTACTAGATTAACGGCAAAAGTTGAAATATAATATTGCAAGAGATTTTGCATGTATAACCGGAGGAAGAATTATGAAAAGACCAAGCTGGGATGAATATTTTATGGAGATGGCTGAGTTGACAGCTAAAAGATCAACCTGCATGAGAAGAAGCGTGGGTGCTGTTATTGTAAAGGACAAGCATGCTATTGCTACTGGATATAACGGCGCACCTAGAGGAATAGCTCACTGTGAAGAAAGAGGCGGATGCCTGCGTCAGAAACTTGGCGTCCCGTCAGGACAGCGGCACGAACTTTGTATGGCTCTGCATGCTGAACAGAATGCTATAATTCAAGCTGCCGCCATGGGACATTCTATAGAGGGCGGTACGATTTATATAACCCATCAACCTTGCGTAATTTGCGCCAAGATGATTATAAATGCAGGTATTAACCGTATTGTAGTCAAAGAGGGATACCCTGACCAGCTTTCTTTAGATATTCTGCAAGAAGCAGGTTTGGAAGTGGAAAAAATTGAAGAGGAAAAATAGGAGAATAGAATAAAATGTATAGTACCTTATGGATAACATTTCTTGTATCACTTGTACTGTCTCTGATATTTACCCCTGTAGCAATTAAATTAGCCCCTAAAATTGGGGCAATAGACGTGCCAACAGACGGAAGACGTATGCACACTAAGTCTATGCCGCGTTTTGGAGGACTGGCTATATTTATAGGTACTACAGTTTCAATGGCGATTTTTCTGAATTTTGATTCCCGAATTATCGGTATAATGGTAGGAGGCGTATTAATTTACATTCTCGGAGTCATTGATGATTTGAGGAATTTGCCTGCAAAGGTAAAATTTTTAGGACAAGTTGTTGTCGCAATTATAATGTACATGTATGACATTAGGATTGAGTTTATAACAAACTTCTTTGGAGAGGGAAAAAGCCAACTTGGTGCAGTAGTGTGTTTTGTAATAACTATTTTGTGGATAGTAGGAATCACAAACACGGTGAATCTTATAGACGGACTGGATGGACTTGCGGCGGGAACTTCTGCAATTGCTTCGCTGTGTATTGCTTATGTTGCATATATTCACGGAATGTATCTGGTTTCCGGTTCAATGCTTGCTCTGGCAGGCGGCGCACTGGGTTTTTTGCCTTATAACTTTTACCCGGCAAAGATTTTTATGGGCGACGGAGGTTCTTTATATCTTGGATTTATGTTGTCCACATTGTCAATTTTAGGACCGGTAAAGAGCGCTACCATTGTGGCGGTGATCATCCCTGTTTTAGTGCTGGGATTGCCTATTTTCGATACAGCTTTTGCAATCTTCAGGAGAATGGTAAACAAAAGGCCTATCATGGAGGCTGATAAGGGTCATTTGCATCACAGGCTGATGTCTTTAGGATATGGCCAGAGGAGAGCGACTCTGATGCTTTACAGTGTGAGCGGCATTATGGGAGTTGCGGCAGTAACTTTCAGCCGAGGTCTGTGGGTTGAGACTATGGGACTTTTCGCAATTGCGTTTCTTATGATATATATTTTCTTGACCGATTCAACTCACATCATGCCGCAGATAAAGAATTCCGATGAATCGGATGTTAAAAAAGTTGCGGGTGCTGCTGAGAATGTTGAGGATGCTGAGGATGCCGAGGATGAGGAAGCTGAGATTGAGGAAGAAAAAATAGAAGCTATTTCACAAAATTTGGAACAGCCGGAAAAAAATTTTGAAAAAGTGGTTGAAACTGTGAAAAAAGAGTAATAAAATAATTAATTGAATAAACGAATAATTAAACTAGGTACTGACGCCCGAAGGTTTTCTGAGGGGGAAGGCTTAAGGAAAAGCTAAATTAAATTTTGATATTAAGCTATTTTATGCTATAAGTGTCGGTATTTTTGCCGGCACTGTTTTTTTGCAAAGGAGGCGATAGCATGGAGACAAGAGTAGCTGTAATCAGCATAATAGTTGAGGACATTAACGCAGCAGAAAGCATAAATGCTTTACTGCATGAATACAGACAGCACATAATCGGTCGTATGGGTCTGCCTTATCCGAAAAAGAACATTTCTGTAATCAGTGTGGCAGTCGACGGTCCGATGGATAAAGTCAGCGCTCTTTCCGGCAAGCTTGGAGCCCTTTGCGGGGTCAGCACCAAAACAGTATATTCAAAGGTTTAGGAGGAACAGAAATGAAAAGTTTAAAGTCTAAGAAAATTTTATCTTTAGGTCTGGCATTAGTACTGATATTTGCAATGTTTGCCGGATGCGGACAGACGGAGGAAGTTTCGGATGTTCCGGAAACGGTGACAGAAATTGTTAACGTTGCCGCATTGAATGGCCCTACAGGCATGGCTATGGTGCAGTTGATGGATATGACAGACAAATATGAGATAGTCACCTATCAAAGTCCTACTGACGTAAATGCAAAGATAATCAGTGGTGAGGTAGATGTAGCCGCTGTGCCGTCAAACATGGCAGCAGTGCTTTACCAGAAAACAGAGGGCAGTGTTGTAGCAATCAGCCCGATTGCTTTAGGCGTGCTTCATATTCTTGGAAATGATGTTGATATAACCCAAGTGTCCGATTTGGCAGGAAAGACAATTGTAGCCAGCGGTCAGGGCGGAGCGCCCGAATATGTGCTTCAAAAAGTCTTGGAAGAAGCGGGATTAACTATTTATGATGATGTTCAGGTTGAGTGGCTTGCAAACCATTCAGAAGTTAATACTAAACTTCTCAGTCAGTCAGGCACTATCGCAATGGTTCCGGAACCTTTCGTATCCACTGCGCTGTCGGCAGGAAACGATGCGATCTCAGAACTTTTTGACATGAACATACTTTGGGATGAAGCTACAGGACAGGAACTTCCGATGGGAGTGCTGGTGGCTCAAAAGTCTTTCGTAGAAGAAAGAGGAGATGACCTTAAAGTTCTTTTAAGCGACTTACAAGCTTCAGTAGATTTTGTCAATGGAAGCCCGGCAGAAGCTTCTCAGCTTATCGTGGAAAAGGGCTTTATGGGAAATGTTGATATCGCAGAAGCTGCAATTCCAAACTGCCATATTGTGCTTTACACAGGCAGTAAGACAGCCGAAGGTGCAGAAATACTTAAAATATTTAATCAAACTTTATTTGACATGGAACCAAGTTCCGTAGGCGGCAAGGTTCCTGATGATGGTTTATATTATGTGGAGGCAGAATAAAAATAGAAATATGAATACAGGCAAAAGAGGCAGACAGGCAGCTATCTGCCTCTTTTGGATTGCAATTTGGCAGGCAGCAGCATGGATTGTAGACAAAAGTCTTCTTTTGCCTGCACCTATTGAGGCGTTTAAAGCTTTGGCAAGATTAGCGATTACAACAAGATTCTACATGGATATAGGCTGGACTGTTTTCAGGTGTATATTGGCAATGTTACTATCGTTTACAACCGGCGTATTAGCTGCATGGCTGGCGCACAAGACAAGAGCAGTGAGAGATATACTGAGTCTGCCTGTAGGTTTTTTCAAGGCAGTTCCAGTCATGGCAATAATAATATATGTTATTTTGATTGCAAAATCAGATTGGGTAGCGGTTATAGTTTGCTTTTTTATGTGCTTTCCGATTGTATATACCAATATTTTAGCCGGGATCGACGCCATGTCGTCTGAATACTTGGAAGTTGCAAAAGTTTACGAACTTAATCAGCGTAAGGTAATAAGACTGATTTACGCGCCCGGACTTTTGCCGCAGATTAAAGCGTCTATAAGCCTTATTGCAGGACTTAGCTGGAAAGCTGTGGTAGCAGCAGAAGTTCTTTCAATTCCCAAATATTCTCTGGGATATGAAATGATTAATTCCAAATATTACTTAGAAACAGATAAATTGTTTGCTTACATTTTGGTAATCGTAGCGCTTAGCATGTTCTTTGAAAAACTGATAAAGTTATGGCTTCGAGGCCTCGAATGGCGCGGTTATGAGGGAAGTAAGCTCAAATCCCATGCCGGTATAGTGGACAGTGTTCATCTCAATGCGCCTGATATAATTGTGCGAAATTTGTCGAAATCGTTTGACAAGAAAAAAGTTTTAAACGGAATGGAGATGTCTTTCAAGGCAGGAAAGATAACTGCCGTCTCAGGGCCTTCGGGAAGAGGAAAAACCACGTTAGCGCGAATCATTTCCGGATTGGAGAATGCTGACGATGGTTGCATAGAATTCAGTGAACCGGTCAGAGCGGCTTTTCTCTTTCAGGAGGATAGACTTTTGCCTTGGCTTAATATCTATGACAATATAGGATTGAGTCGTGCAGGTCAGGATTTAGGCGAGAGGATTTTACAGCTTGCAAAGCAACTGGAAATTGAGAATGAACTGTGGCGTTTGCCGGAAGAACTCAGCGGAGGTATGCGTCACCGGGCAGCTCTTGCAAGAACTTTTCTTGCAGAAAGCAATTTGCTCATATTGGATGAACCGCTGCGCGGTTTGGATGAAAACTTAAAGTTAAGGATCGTAAATAGGCTATGGGAGAAGGAGACGTCAGGTAAAACTGTGATTCTGATTACTCATAGCGCTGAGGATGCCGACCTTTTGGCAGATTTTAAGGTGGAAATGTAATTTTTTAATTTGCAATGTTTATATAAAAGTAAACCTGCCTTCACATATTGAAAATGCATATAAATAATAATATAATTTTAATAGGATTATGGCAATTTTAAGGTGTGAATACACACATAAACCATGGAACAATAAACATCGAGCAAAGGCTCACATGACTATTACAAAGGAAATTATTATTAGAGGAAGCAGAAATGTCTAACCACATTACCATTGGAATTTTAGCCCATGTAGACGCAGGTAAAACAACTCTGTCGGAATCCATTCTTTACCTTACAGGCAGCATACGAAAGCTTGGAAGGGTGGATCACAAGAATACCTTTTTGGATAACAACGCCATAGAACAAAATCGCGGCATAACGGTGTTTTCCAAAGAGGCGCGTTTTAATCTGGGAGAAAAAGAATATACATTGCTCGATACACCGGGGCATACGGATTTTTCCACTGAGATGGAAAGAACCCTGCAAGTGCTTGACTATGCAATTTTGGTAGTCAGCGGCGCGGAAGGAGTACAGGCCCACACAGAAACTTTGTGGAAGCTGATGTCAGCCTATAAGATTCCCACTTTTATTTTTGTAAACAAGATGGATCAGCCGGAAACCGACAGACAAAAACTCATGGAGGAGATATCAAAGGTTTTCGGTGATGGACTTATTGAAATAGATGAAAAAGGTCGATTCAGCGCTGAAGAAGCCGCTATGTGCAGCGAAAGTCTTATGGAAGAATATCTTGAGACAGGCGTTTTAAGCATGGAAAATATTAGGAAAGCCGTGTTAAATAGATATATTTTTCCTGTTTGTTTTGGTTCGGCGCTTAAGATGGAGGGAATTAAAGAATTTTTAGAAACGTTTTCCAACCTTACCATGGTGAAAAAATACGGACAAGCTTTCGGCGCTAGAGTATATAAAATCACCAGAGACAAACAAGGAAACCGCCAAACACATCTTAAAATAACAGGCGGCGTACTAAAGAACAAAATGCTGCTTTCAGGCATTGGAGAAGACGGACATAGTTGGCAGGAAAAGGCAGAGCAAATAAGGCTGTACTCGGGAAGCGGATTTCAACAGGTGCAGGAGGCATGTGCCGGAATGGTTTGTGCTGTGACAGGGCTAACTAAAACCTTTGCAGGTCAAGGATTGGGAGAGGAAGAATACGTTGACAGCAAAACCCCCGTTTTGCAGCCGGCTTTAACATATAAGATAATTTTACCGGAGGAGACAGAGCCGGTGTCGGTACTTCATAAGCTTAGACAACTGGAGGAAGAAGACCCAACTCTTCATATTGTCTGGAAAGAAGTGCTGGGAGAAATCCATGTTCAGGTAATGGGAGAGCTTGAACTGGAAATCTTAGCAAACATTATCGAGCAAAGATTTGATTTGAAAATCAGCTTTGGAGAAGGAAGTATAATATATAAGGAAACCATTTCTGCACCGATAGTAGGCATAGGACATTTTGAGCCGCTCAGACACTATGCTGAGGTTCATCTTTTGATGGAACCAATGCCAAGAGGCAGCGGACTGGTATTTGGCAGTATATGCAGCGAAGATAAGCTGGATAGAAACTGGCAGCGTCTTGTAATGACCCATCTGGCTGAAAAGTCCCATGCCGGCGTTCTGACAGGTTCAGATATTACGGATATGAAAATTACTCTGATTGCAGGAAAGGCACATCTTAAGCATACAGATGGCGGTGATTTTAGGCAGGCTACATACAGGGCGGTACGTCAGGGGTTATGCAAGGCAGAAAGCATACTTCTTGAACCGGTTTACCGGTTTAGGCTAAAAGTACCGGCAGAAAACGTGGGTCGCGCCATGTCGGATATGCAAATGCTTGGCGCCAGATGCAGTATGCCGGAGCTTATTGCGGGGAGTGATATGAATTTAATAAAAGGTGTAGGACCGGTAGCTTCTCTTCGTGGTTATCAGCAACAATGCAGCGCTTACACGAGGGGCAGAGGAAAATTCATAGCTATACCTGATGGGTACAGTCCTTGTCATAACGCAGAAGAGGTGGTTGCAGATTTGGGTTACAGACAGGAACAGGATATTTCAAATCCTGCTGGTTCTGTTTTTTGCCAACATGGATCGGCGATTTACGTTGACTGGAAACGAGTTGATGAAATGGCTCATGTGGACAGCGGTTATCGCCTTATATCAGGCGAGCTGACGAAAAGCGATACTCTGCCTGCGCAATCGGACCGGCGTCGAGGCTCAGGTCTAACCGCCGCAGGTGAAAAGGAGCTTGAGGAAATTTTCCTTAAAACTTATGGAAAGAGTAAACGAGACGAAGCTATACGCAGGGAAGCTTTGAGCAGGGGGAGCCGCAGAACGCCTGAGAAAGAAAATTTTCCCGAAATTAATTGGAAGACAGAGAGAAAAAAAGGAACGCCTTTTTTAATAATAGATGGCTACAATGTAATTTTTGCATGGGAGGAATTAAGCGGGCTGGCGAAAGTAAATCTGGATTCGGCAAGAGAGGCCTTTTTAGACATATTGGGAAACTATCAGGGTTATAAGAAAACGGGCATGGTAGTTGTCTTTGATGGTTACAGAGTTTCGGGCAACCCCGGTAATAAATTAGATTATGATAATATCAAGGTGATCTACACTAAAGAAGCGGAAACCGCAGATAGATTTATTGAAAGAACTGTGTTTGAAATGGGGCGTGAATATGATGTAACCGTAGTGACATCGGATAGACCGGTACAGATGGCTGCCATTGGAGACGGTGCGCGCAGACTTTCTGCCAGAGAGTTTCACCAGGAGGTGGTAAATACTTCTGAGGAAATAAGAGAAAAACTCAAGCGGCAGCAACGCTCTAAAAATCAACCTTTTGCTCAGGCATTTAAAGATTTTGAAGAAGAAAATTGAAAATGAATTGAAAAAATGTTGGCAATTTTAAAAACTGCCAACATTTTTAGTTTTAAGATATAAAATTTGATTGCACAATTAGCTGTATAGTTTATTTAACGACATAGGCGCTGAGAGTTTTTCCAGGGTTGGTTTTTGTGTACCTGTAGATTTCTTCAGCTTTTAAAAGCCCCGCCTGTACGAAGGTTCCGTCAGAATCTAAAGTTTCGGCAATATCGGGTTCAAGACAAGCGGCTATTACTTTGGCACCCGGTTGATCCATAGGAATCAGATAAGCGCCTTTATAAAAGTTAAGAGTTCTTTTTGCAGTGACTGAAGCCTTTGTACCGTCGCCTTTATAGCTTCCTACGGAGATTCTTGTACCTGGTTCAAGTTCCAGATATTCGATTCCGCTATACGAAAGTTTCTCAACTACAAGATCGGCATTTTTATTTTTTTTAGAAATTATAAAAGCTGTAGGAAGGGCGCGGGATCTAATAGCTTGGTCATGCTTATAAACAGTATATTCTATAGTTGAAATAAAACTACCTGCGTAAGCATTGTATAAATCGTTTAGGATGATTTTATAATTTTCCCCGGATATACCATGCTTTAAAATAGTTCTGTTATCTACGTTATATTTTTTACCATTTTGTGCGACACTATCTCTGACAGACTTTACTTCACTTTTTATCGCTTCTTTATTTTCAATGACAGTATCAAGGATTGAAGTTACCGCTTTATAATGGCTGTATACACGTCTCTCAAAATGACTTTTTGCCATATTGATACCTGTGGATTCTATCAATATACTCACGCTGCCGCGTAAACCGTAATAAGTTCTTGAGACAGTATTGTTAATATCGGTAGAATCGTTATCATATAAGGAAGCTCTGAGACCCGCATTATTACAATCAGAAATAGCTTGATCCGTTATAAGCGAAGACCATTGATTTATGGCTGGGTCAATATTAAGACTGGTTGTACCGGCAATAAAGATGTCAGTAAAATAATTTTGGCTTTCATCTTGCACGCCCTGATGATTTGGAAGACACTCGTGACCGTCTATAACGACATCAGGGTTTAGATTTTCATATATTTGGTGAAGCAAAAGAGTCTGTTTACTGCCGACGAAAAGGTTGTCTCTATTAAGATTATATCCGTTTGCAAGTTGTCTGACTTGAAGGTCTGCTGCCTCAGGATTGGCACATGGTACTATGCAAAGATTTATGTTTGCCGCCAAATTTTTTGAATATAATATATCTTTCTGAAGTCTGGAGAGGAAATATAACGCTCCTTCACCGGCAGCAGGTTCGTTGCCGTGCACCTGTGCCTGATAAAATACGTTGAGCTTTCCGTTCTCGGATAAAATTTTTGCAGCATCCGAAAAATTGTTTACTTTGGATAGATCTGTCAAAGTAAAAAATACTATAGGAGTATCAGCACAAGTTTCATCAAAGAAAAGATACATGTTTTGTGATTGCGAGCACAGCTTAGTAAGATAATCGATTCTTTCCTGACTGGTTAAGAAGGAAGCGGAGTACTTCGGCACATTGAAAGAAGGAGTATCAGGTTTGAGATAATTTTCTAACGTATATGTGGGAAATAATCTGCTTTCAATTATATTGCTATAGGTTACAGTCTTAGCTGCAGCAAAGGAAGTTGATGTGATAAGTGTTACAATTAATGCTGTAGTTATAACGATTATGTGTGATAATTTCTTTTTAATCTTCATTTTTTTAAATTTACCCCTCTACAAAATAATAACGCTTTTAATATTATAATATATTTTCTGTTTTTTTTCGACATTTTAAAGCAGGATTTTATTGTTTTCTTAAATTGTATTATGAATAAGACCAAGCAGCAAATCAGTATACTTTTTTATATATAATTTTAAAATCGATTATTTAACCTGATTTTAACAAAAAAGAGATTTCTGACTTAACATTAAGGTCGTATACTCAGGGTGAATTAAGGAAAAAATAAAATAATTCCTGTGAAGTAAATGGGAAAAATAAGTCTGCAAAGAAAAAGTCAAGCAGAAATTGAGGAACTTTGAAAATTTTATAC
>CAZYWO010000062.1:0-2122 GCA_964651095.1 uncultured Oscillospiraceae bacterium
AAGTGCTTCTCTTCCATTCCGAAGCGTATATTTTGCTCTACCGTTAGCCACGGGAAAGCAGAGGATTCCTGAAATGCAAAGGCAATGCTATGTTTTTTGGGGTCAGCTTTTTTACCATCTATCAAAAGTTCCCCTTCTGTTGCTGGCCAAATGTTGCTAAGTATATTAAGAAATGTGGTCTTACCGCACCCTGTGGGACCGACTATACAGACAAACTCACCCTTTTTTATATCAAATGAAATGTTATCAAGTACAAGAAGGTCACCGAATTTTTTGGTAAGGCCCACCGCGCTGACCTTTGCTTTCTCTGTGTTTTCCCCCATGTCTCGGCCTCCCTTCATTTTATCAGTTGTTAACAATGTCGCTGTGAACAGCGTGATTCTCTATCTTTTTCCTTATTGTAAGGAATTCCTGGTCCGAGCGGCTTCTTGGCCGAGCAAGATCAATTTTAAACTCGTCAATAATATGCGACGGAGTTCCGCCAAGAATTATTATTCTATCCGCCAAATACACTGCTTCCTCAATGTTATTAGTGATAAATACTATGGTCTTTTTTTCTTTCTGCCAAACCTTCACCAGCTCTTTTTCCATAGAATATCTGGTCTGAGCATCAAGCGCCCCAAAAGGTTCATCAAAAAGAAGTATATCGCACTCTTTTGCATAAGCCCTTGCAATGGCCACACGCTGCTTCATTCCACCTGAGATCTGACGTGGAAAACTGTTTTCAAACCCTTCAAGTCCCACAAGTTTAAGGTATTCGGCTGCCTTTTTTTGGCGTTCTTTTTTAGGAATACCTTTAAATTTCATTGGCATTGTCACGTTCTGTAAACATGTTTTCCATGGGAAAAGGGCATATTTTTGAAAGACCATGCAGATGTCTTCTTCAGCTAAACGTTTTCTATCCTCACAAACTATTTCACCGGAATCCTGAGCGATAAGGTTAGCAATTATCTCCATAAGCACGCTTTTGCCGCATTGGCCCGGTCCAAATAAAACGAGGAATTCATTTTTGTGTATAGTAAAGCTTACATCTTTTAAAACTTCTATTTTCTTCCCATTATTTTCAAAGCTTTTTGAAATATTGCGGACATGGATATCACCTACCACGGACATATGATCGCCTCCAATTTTGTAAAGAGGTATGAGAGTAAAAAGCTTATTCCACTTATGAAGATAAGTGAAATAAGAATATTTCCCATATTGCCCGACTCCATGCTTCGCACAATAAGATACCCCAGCCCTTTTTCAGAAGCTATCATCTCCGCCGCTATAACGCAGGCCCAACTTTGGGAAAGGGCTATTTTCATTGCTGCAAGTATATGTGGAAAGCTTGCGGGAATCACTATTTCAAAAAGCAGCTCTCTTCTGTTTGCGCCAAGAACTTTTCCAGCTTTTTCATATATAGGGTCCATTTGCATCATGCCGGAATAGGTGTTGGCTACTACTGGAACAAAAGCGCCTATAAAGACTATTGCAATTTTTGAAGCTTCCCCTATTCCAAACCAAATTATCACAAGCGGGATCCATGCTATTGGAGGTATCGGGCGCAGAATTTCAAATATTGGGCAGACATATTCGCGAAAAGCTTTGCTCCAACCAAAACCCACACCCATGAGCACACCTGCCACTGTTGCAAGAAAATAAGCGGATATAACCCGCATAAAGCTTGCACCCACATGCTCAAAAAGCGTTGCCCCGCCGCTTGGTTCCATTACCATATTTACAAGCTGCTTTGCCGTTTCAACAGGAGTTGGCATAAGTTCCGGGTTTGCCCATGATATGAGATACCAAAAAAATATTATTGTTAAAACAGACAGCGCAGAAATTGCACTGCAAATTGCTTTTTTGCGCTTCTCATTTACAGTTTCCACGGCTTATCCGTCCTTTCCTTTATTTTCTGCTCCATTTTGCAAGTTTGCGCTCGATAATATTGAGAACCGCAGACATTGCTGCTCCTGAACAGCCTATTACAAACATTCCTGTTATTATTATCTCGGGCTTTGCGAGTACCCTTCCTATCTGTATCATATATCCAAGACCTTTAGTGGAAGCCAAAAGCTCGGCTGCTACTAGGGCAACCCATGCAGTATTGAGTGAAAGCCTTAGCCCGGTAAACACCGCT
>CAZYWO010000062.1:2132-11552 GCA_964651095.1 uncultured Oscillospiraceae bacterium
ACCGCTGGAAGAGCATAAGGAATACATATTTTTGTAAATATTCTGAAATGGGTCATTCCAAAGCTTCGGCCCACATTTATATAGACCTCTGGCACGCGCTTTATTCCTGTATATGAGTTTATTACTGCCGGAACTACCGCCGCAATAAATATTATAAATACCTTTGCATTGGTACCAATTCCTAAAAGCAGCATTATTATTGGAATCCACGCTATGGGTGGAATTGGCCTTAATATCTCAAAAATAGTATTGGCGTAAGCTTTTGCATAGATGTTATAACCCATTAAAAGGCCAAGAGGTACGCCAACAATCACCGCAAGCAAAAAGCCCATGAACGCCACTGAAAAACTGGCACCAAAATGCTCAAGGATTGTTGCCCCATCCGGGTTGGAATCTGTTATTTTTCTAATGAATGTGACGACAACCTGTGTAAAAGAACTCATGCGGTTTTTCGATATGATCCCCGACCTTACAACAAGCTCCCATATTATGAAGAAAAAAGAAAGACCTATTGCACCTCTGACAAAAGTTTTTTTCTTTCCACTAAACTTCATCTTGCACCAGCCTTTCTTAAATTTGTTATCTTATTTATATCAGTTTCTGCTCTCTTCATAGAGTTCTTTTATAAAATCAGTATAGAAAAGCCCGCCATTTGTCACTTTTTTATAGTCTTCCTCAGTATAGCTTCCCTGCTCATAGAAGAAATCCGCAATGCTGTACATATATTTTTCAGCGGGAGTTTGGCCGTCTATATTACCGAAAAATATGTCATAAGCTTCCTCTATATCAAAGAACTCTTTGCGTTCTGCAAAAAGGATTGATTCTTCCTCGGTTATATCTACATTATTTGCATTAAAAAAGTTATAAGTTGCGGAAGCCATTTTCTCAGTTGTAAATTCCTCACTCTCTACAACATTAAAATACGCCCTTAGCCAAGCTTTGATTTCCTCAGGTTTTTCTTTTATTGCTTTTTGTGAGGCAATGAGCATACAGGGGCATACAACTCCGGTATTTGGTCCATACATTACAGACACCCAACCTTCATCTTCAGCTGAAAAGCTGTTGGGGTCCCAAAGGGTAACAACATCCCCTTGACCGGATTTAAAAGCGGTATAGGCTTGTCCCACATCCATATTTATAAGATTTACATCCCCTGCACCAAGCCCCAGCTTTGCAAGGGACGAAAGTATAATGTAATGGGATGTTGTATTAAGTGGAAGTATAATATCTTTTCCTCTCCAGGCTTCAGCGCTTCCTCTTATTCCTTCAACAGCGTTTTCAGATGTAAGAATGTCGCTGTCACTTCTTACAAAAAGCTCTGTAGCAGATTCATTGAGCACCACTGCAATTATCTTTGCATCATAGGCTATATTTGCAGTCATTGCCGGTGGCGCCCCTATACAGGCTACGTCCCAGCCATTTGCGCCAAGCGCCTCCAGTTGAGCAACTCCAGTAGCATATACTCTTGATTCAATTTTTAGCCCCTCAGCGTTGTTATATCCTTCCTCTTGTGCAATATATGCCGGCACACCTTGAGCAGTGGTTTGAAGTGCCACTTTAAGCGACGAATCCGAGTTGCTTTTGCTGCAGCCTACTAACATGCATATCACCATTATGACTGCAAAAAACGTTTTAAGCTTTTTCATTCAAATCGTCTCCTATCTATTGTAAATATTTGATAAACTGGCGCACCCTTATAAAGCGCTCCCTACACCGCATATCTCCCTCCACAAATATAACAAATTAAAAAACCATATTTGTGAATGCCTCAAAATTTGTCAGTTGGCTTTGCCGATTTTAAAGGCACGCCTTAACGATCTGAGCTTATAATATCACATATTACGTTTTCATTAAATTTAATATACAACAAAAATATTTGTTTCTATTTTCTTTATTTGATATTTTCGTCATAAACTTATAATTTTTGCATAAACTTTTTTCATTTATTTAGTCTCTATTGCACAAATTTGTTATTATTTTTTGTACCTAAATTGGTTTTAAAGGCGTTGTAATCTGATCACTCTTTAGTAACTACAGCAAAAAACACAAGCTCCTCCACCCCATCATTTACCATGTCATGGCCGTGACCCTTAGGGCAATAATGGCATATACCGGGAAATAGTTTTTCTTCTTCATTATCGAAGTTTGCTTTACCGGTTCCACTTAAAATATAAATTATTTCGCTTCCTTCTTCATGCATGTGAAAGCCAATCGAAGCGCCCGGAACAAGTTTTCCCATAATAATTCTATTTTGTCCATCATTAAAAATTTTTGCGTCAAAACTTTTGTTTCCGCCAAAAAAATTTTCACGCACAAGCATTTCAATATTTTCAAAATTTACAAGCATTTTTGGTACCCCTTTTAATCTTTAACTATAGAGTATTAAAATGTTGTGTAACATCTATAATATTTTAAGTTTATTATAGCAAAATTATTTTTTGGAAGCCATGTTAGCTATTACAAAAGCTTTGCCGAATTTTCTCACTTTTGAAAAACAACTCTTTCAAGCAATTAAAAATTTTCCAAATTTTGTGAAATTCCATAAAAAATATATAAAAGTTACTCAGTTTTTACACTTTCTTAATTAATTTCTACAATAAAAGGTGTAAAATATTTTCAATATGTTAAAAGGGGAGGTAAACTTTGCTTTGTTCGGATACGTAAAACCTTTCCGTCCTGAACTCAAACTAAGGGAGTTAGAGGAATATAAAGCCGTATATTGCGGCCTTTGCAAAGAACTTGGCCGCTCCTATGGAATTTTCGCAAAGTTTACTCTCAGTTACGATTTTGCGTTTCTTGCAATGGTGCTCACTTCCATTGATGAAAACATCTGTCCATCTGCCGAAAAATGCCGATGTATAGCGCACCCTTTTCGAAAGCAGAGCTGCTGTAACAGCAACAGAGCCATAAGCCTTTCAGCAACTGCTGCCGTTATTTTGACTTATTACAAATTATTGGACGATATTTCTGACAGAGGCTTTTTAAAAAAAATTGCCGCTTTGTTTGCTCTGCCCTTTGCAAAAAAAGCAAGAAGAAAGGCCCTTTCACAAAGGGAAGCAGCTCTTTCTCTTGATGTAGCCGCAAAAAGCATGGTAGAAAAGCAGCGTGCGCTCGAGGGTGAAAAATGCTCTGTTTCCGACAGGGCCGCAGAACCAACCGCAGAATTTCTTGAAGCAGTTCTGTCCATAACCTCAAATAGCTGTGAAAATGAACGCATATTGCGAAGGTTCGGTTATCTTTTGGGAAGATATATATACCTTTGCGACGCTATCGACGATCTTGATGATGATATAAAGAAAGGCAATTACAACCCGTTTATATACGGTGGAGAGAATGCGGAAGAAAACGCAAAGGCTGCCCTTTTCCTTACCACAGCGGAACTTGAAAGCGACCTTTCCCTTTTGGAACTTCATAAATATAAAGGAATAATTGAAAATATAGTGGGGCTCGGACTTAGAACTGAGGTTGAAAGAATAATCTGTAAGAAAGGAGGAATACCGCATGGAGAGCAATCCCTATAAAGTTCTTGGCGTTTCAGAAACCGCCACAGATGAGGAGATAAAAAAGGCCTATCGGGACCTTGTTCGCAAATATCATCCGGATAAATATGTTGATAATCCCCTTGCCGATGTTGCCTCCGAAAAGATGAAAGAAATAAACGCTGCCTATGACCAAATAACCAAAGAACGGAAAGAGGGAAAACAGCGGACCTCATACGGACAAAACAGTTACGATAGCGGTTCCTATTATGGCGGACAAAACTATTACGGCGGAAGCGGTTATAGCTCTGGTTACCATGGAAATTTTGCCGATGTTCGGCGAATGATATCCCAAAACCGGATTGCAGAAGCAGAAGAGATCCTTGATGGCGTTCCTGAATATAATCGCGACGCAGAGTGGTATTACCTTAAAGGGTGCATTTATTATAAACGCGGTTGGTTAAGCGAAGCCGCAAAATGTTTTCAACAGGCATCCCGTATGGAACCAAACAACCCAGAATTTGCCTCTGCTTATCGCCAGTGCGCTTACCGTCAGCAATACGGTACTGTTGGAAACAGTCAAAACAGCGGTTCGTTTTGCGCGTGCGACCCCTGCGACATTTGTACAGGACTTATGTGCTTTGATTGCTTGTGCCGCGGCTGTTAGTTCTACTTTGATTTTGTGAAAAGAGGTGCAAGCATTGAAAAAAAGTCAACAAGTTGCCCTTTGCGGGGTTGTTGCCGCGCTATGTACCCTTTTGCTTTTTATGACCGGAATGTTCCCCTTTTCAACCTACGCCTTTCCGGCGCTGGCCGGGCTGTTAATGGTTACTGTTGCGGTGGAAACAGGCCCCAGTTGGGCTTTTACTCTTTATGCCGCGGTTTCTATACTTTCTTTTATAATGACCCCGGATAAAGAAGCCATGCTCATGTTCATAATGTTCTTCGGCCATTACCCAATAACAAAATTCCAGCTTGAGAAAATTAGACCCAAATTTCTGTCTGTGGTGCTCAAATTTATCTGCTTCAATTCATGCATTGTTGTAAGCTATTTTATAATCATATATCTTTTTCAAATGCAGGAGGTACTTTCCGAATTTGGTGAGTTCGGAAAATATTCTGTATATGTTCTTCTTTGTCTTGGCAACCTCCTATTTATCACCTATGATTTCGCGCTGACTCAGATAATGCGCACATATATCTACTGGTTTCGCCCAAAATTTTTAAGAAGAAGCTCAAAATAAAAAAACAGCCGCCCAAAGGCGGCCACCATATTTCACAAAAGCAGATAAATTTCGTTTGCATGAGAGGGATTTACCTGCTTTTTCAGTTATACAGATATTGACTGTTGCTCTGCCTCTATGGGCCGACAATTGAAAAATTCGCAAAGTATCCGCTCACTTCCGGTTCATTTAGCAAAATCGGGGTAAGCTCATCTGTTTCGACACAATACGAATAAAACCCCAGTAAGCTTCCTTTGCTGTAATCCCCAGTAACGGTGTTATTTTGGTAATATACAACATTATATGTTTTACATATTTTTCAAAAGCCACCGCAACTATTCTTGAGTCAAGCGGTGATCTCTATGGTACTTGCATAGTAAAAACCACTAAAACATGTACTGTTAAGATAATGATTTCATTTCAACGATCTTCTTCAGGAACTACATGGAGCAATTATATTCCATATCCAACTGCAACAATTGCCAGTGGTACAGAAGCCTGTCAAAAACATTAGAGTCTGCTCCTACAGGCTACTGTTACAGAATAATGGTAGATGTTGATATTTATGTAAATAAAAGTTAGCTGAAGAGACTACTGTTTATTCTAGTAAGATAAAAATTTGGATTTAATTTGATTAGTAAAAAAGGCTCAGCAATAAGATATTTTCTATACCTTAAGAGTTGATAGAAATAAAAGGAGAAATAAATATGGCTACTGCTTATTGTAATTTTAGTCTTTTTACTAAACCTGCTTTAAGAAAAGCCACAACAAGTGAGTAAAACAGGAAGGCGGCAGTTTGTACTGCCGCCTTTTTTAAATAACGAAACTTCTGCAGAAGCAATGTGTTTTGGATTACCTCTACTGTTTTTTAGCTTTTGTTTTTACTGCCATTACAAAGCACATTGCCAAAAGTAAAATTCCAGTAATACCAATATATTTGAAGATAATGACGCAATCATTTTTCTGCTCTGCAATAATTCCAGCTCCTGTATATGGATTACCCTCTTCACTTACTTCATTTGTTCCATATATCTTGTCAATATTGGTTTTTATGATACTTGCAAGCTCAGTTACGGAATAGGGCCTTTTTTCTTCGATTATTCCGCTACTTTCAATACCCTCGACTGTCATGATAAAATATTCGTTGCTTCCGTCACTTATAAGTGTTCCCGTTGCAAAACTGTCAATAATGCAATATGTCATTTCTATTTTTGAAGTAGTGGATATCTTTAATGATAACTGATTTTTAACCTTAGAGGTAAGCTGTAAATCTCTCCGCAATCCACCAAGTTCGCCAAATTCCGAAACAGAAAAATCATTCTTTTCTATAACCGCATAGGCATCCTCTTCTCCCGAGGAGTTTTTCAGTACGGTATAAAGCTGTCCGGTGCTTCTTATTAAATCAGAAAGTTTTTCTCCATCGAGTATTCTATTGCAAAGAGAAAGCATTTCATCCTTCGAATTCGTACCGGTTGAAAACATCTCGATTAACTTTGTGTTGTCAACCGTATATCCTGTTCCCAATATCTTATACGGGTCTGATACTGAAGCTTTGCTTCCATCAGCGGTTTTGTAATAATATGATTCCGCCGCCGTATCAAACTCGTCAGCAAAAGCTGTAACCGAAAGCATTGAAAAACAGAGAATCAAAACCAATATTGCCGAAAACATCTTTTTCATACAGATTCCTCCTTTGACCGTTTTTAGGAAGTGAAATATACAACATTCTCAATATACATTTTTGTGCTCGTAAGGGGTGACGGATAAAAACCGGAAGAAAAAAGTGCTGCAGGAGTATATGTAACATAAGTATTCGTCCAAGGATTACATGTTTTGTAGCTTCCGGTGGATGTTTTGCTATCGATATTATAAACATAGTCATATGGGAAATTGCTAGACCCGTATCTCCAATTTCCGGTCTAAAAAGGAATATGTAACTCATTACCATCAAAACGGATTAATTCAGGATTTATACTAATCTGATCGATAACTTCTTCTATATCTTCATCTGCATTCTTTATATATACTGTTCCTTCACAATAATATAAAACAAGGTCTTTACTAAACACTTTTGTGCATAAATTAGGCTCTTCGCACCATTCAAGAATTTCTTTACCATATTTGGATTCCCAAAAAGTGAGTTGGTTTTGGGTTAATATCATTTCCTCTGCAGAGACTTGCTGAGATTGCGATGAGATTTGAGACAACGTCGAAACCTGAGATGTGCTCAGTTCATTATTAGAATAAGAACAAGCACAAAAACTGAAAGAGTAAAGGCAAGCACAAATAGAGTACCCAACATTTTTTCATAGGTTTCCATTCCTCTCTGTAATATCTTCCATTTATTCTGGGTGGAAAATATTTTTATTATGGTTTTATAAACCCTTCTATATATATTAAACGGCAAATAATTAAAAATGCAACATAAAATTCTAATAATGATTAAAATCCTCCCCCTCAAAAATCTAATTTTACAGTATAAAATATTTTTATATAAAGCAAAAAGCAACAAATGGCTTAAACAAGCCATTTGTTGCTTTGGTGCCGCCGACCGGACTTGAACCGGTACGCTTTAAGGGCGAGGGATTTTAAGTCCCTTGTGTCTGCCTATTCCACCACGGCGGCAATTTTAATTTTTTATAATATTATAGCAAAGCAAAAACATTTTTACAAGTATTTTATTCTTTTTTTGCTATATTCATACCATAATTTATAAATATTGCATGACAAATGTTCCCTGTTGTGCTATACTATTCAAATGTGGAGATATCTCTTTTTATTTTAGGGGAGGATTAGATTTTTATGAAAACAATAAAAAGAATTTCGGCTATATTTTTGGCCATTGTTATGGTATTTTCTTTAGTTCCGGTGCTTTGGAAATCATATAACAACGCATCTGCTATTTCTTTGATACCTACAGAGTCGCAGGTCACTATTACTTATTCTGCAGGCTCCGGCACTGGCACCAGCTTTTCTGAAACCTATGAAATTAAAGAAAGCGGAAGCACAACTATTTCGCTTTTGAGCGCCAGCTCCCTTGGTTTTAAGGCCCCCACCGGTTATGAGTTTGACGGTTGGAAAATAGGTTCTTCAACCTATTGGTCAAGCTACACTTTTAGAAAAAGTGACGCAAGCAAAAACAGCTCTGACCAATATTCTATTTCCGCTGTTGCTCAGTGGTCAAAAACCGGCAGCAGTAGCAGTACAACTTCTGGAAAGATAGTCGGTACCTTTAAACCCGGAGACGGTGAAGGTTCCTCTTTCAATAAAAGTTACAGTACGGAAGTAGATGGCTATGACGGCTATTATGTAGTTACCTTCCCTTCCTGCCCTTTCAAAAAAGAAGGTTATGTCTTTGATGGCTGGAGCCTTTCAGGCGAAATTTTCGATGAAGGTGATCAAGTGGGTGTAAACAGCGACTTTACCGCTACTGCCACTTGGAAAAAAGCCACTATTAACATTGGTGGAGGTTCCAGCAGTTCTTCAAGCAGTTCCGCTTCCTCCAGTACGTCTTCCAGTTCAAGCAGTTCCGCTTCTTCCAGTACGTCTTCCAGTTCAAGCAACTCCGCTTCTTCCAGTAAATCTTCCAGTTCGAGCAGTGTTTCTTCCAGCAGTTCCAGTTCTGAAGAAAGTTCTTCATCCAGCTCCACATCTTCTGTTTCTGAGGAACAGGAACCAAATGTATTTACTCCTATAAGTCTTTCTTACAGCATTACGGGTGACGTTCCTGTTTCTGGAATTAAGTTCTTACTTAATGAGGATCTTGGTGGCAACGCTCAGCTTTGGATTTCAGCCCTTGACAGTGCAAGCGCCGTAGACAATGTTACAGCAGATTTCATCTCCTCTGGTAATGCTTTAGCAGCCTTTGATCTCTCTCTACTCCTGGACGGAAGCACATACCATGGTTATTTCTCCGGAACTGTTACTTTTGACCTTAACGGGACGCAGGCAAACGCTGTTTCAAATTTTGACGAATACGTAACTGCTCTTGTTCATGTAATTGACGCCGAAAAATACACCGGCAGTTCTTATTATATGACGGATGGAAAAAAAGCATATTTATATAGCACATCTACTGGCATCAAGTCAGAAGTTGGGAACATCACGTTTGATGAAAAAGATGGAGTTTACCGTCCTGTGATTTCAGACATTGACAACCTTTCCGAGTTTGCATACCTTGCCAAAGACGGCACTATAGTTGAGGTTGTTCTTATACCCGATGCCAATGTATCATCAGTATCTATGAATGTTTCATCGTTCTCTCCAATGATGCTTGTTCATCTAGAGATTGGAGAGGCATCTTCTGGAACTTTAATCCCTGTTTGGGCTTGGATAGTCATTGGCGTTCTTGTTCTTCTTATAGTTGTTTTCGTTGCACTGTTCCTTTATAACCGTTCAAACCAGAAGAAGAACTCTTCTGAAAGCAGAAGCACTTCTTCACGTTCTTCATCTGGTAAGGCCTCCTCCGGTATCACCGGTCTTGATGACGATTTTTGATGAATAAAACTGAATAATATGCAAGTGTTCAAACCGCCCCCAATAGCGGCAACTTTAAACCCTGTAAAAACTTAGTACAAGGCCAGCGCCTAACGGCGCTGGCCTTGTACTTTATTTTAGCTAGGCGCACTTACATAATTCAGCGTCGCGTTTTTTCTTAGATATACCATGAACACGGTTCGCCGCCATGCGTAACTTAACAGTTTCTTCCCCTTTCACTT
>CAZYWO010000063.1:0-6389 GCA_964651095.1 uncultured Oscillospiraceae bacterium
CTTAAGATCAATCCTTCCGTCTTGGTCGATGCTAAGATAAGTAACTTCATATCCATGTTTTTCAAGGAAAGCACATGAATGTAACATTGCGTGGTGCTCAACCTTAGTTGTTATTATGTGGTTGCCCTTATCTTTTAATTTGTCAACAGTTCCAAATACAGCCCAGTTATCAGCTTCCGTGCCTCCTGCTGTGAAAAAAATTTCTTTAGGGTCAGCGTTAATTAGTGCAGCAACTTGCTCTCTTGCCTTCGTTACCGCGTCTTTGGACTCCAGTCCTTTATCATATAAACTTGATGGGTTACCGAATTTTTCATTAAAGTAAGGAATCATTTCTTGTAAGACTTCTTCTTTAACAGGTGTTGTTGCAGAATAATCTAGGTATACATTTCTCATTATCTTATGCTCCTTTGATCTCTTTATAAAATCGACTAAATTATTATACCAAAAATTTCAGATATTTAAACAGCCCTGATTAAAAAAATTGCACAAGTTTATAAGATTTGTCTTTTTTTTCTATTATTACGCTGTAAACTTTCTCAAAGGATTCTTTGCCGCCGGTTCCATTTAACTGCCAAATGATAGTTACGACAGCACATATCAGCGTTTCATCCATTCCGGTAATTTCAATCTTACTTATTTTATATTGATTTATTTCTTCAATGTCAGTTTGAAAAAATTCTCTCATTGCCAGCAAGTCTTCCTCAAGCAAGCGGCCTGTCTCTACATCGGAGATTTGATTAATCGCCTCTCTATACGTTATGTGTCCGCAGTAATATCCGTTCATAATATCGGTTCTCTGTTCCACCAACGTTTTAATATCAGACTTCACACTTGATCCTGAAGCCATAACTGTGAAAAGTCCTAATACCACAGCTAGAATCAAAAATTTTTCCCCTAGGTACTTCATCGCTTTATCCCCCTTGTTTTCCCTTTTGCGTTTCAATTTTTCCATGAATACCTTCACTATAAAACAAAAGACCCGAGAAATTTGTCAAAATCCCGAGTCTTAGATAATTTTTTACGTTTTTCTATTTTTATTGCTTTTTCTAATTTACCTTTTTATCATCAACAATTTCAATCATGTCAAGCTGCGACTTTAGATTAGCCTTAAACGCGTCGATATACTGTCTGTAAAGAACCTTTTGCTCTGCCGCTTCCTCTTGAGTAAGACCTTCAGTCTTTTTCTTATGGGCAAGCTCGTTTATTCTGTCAATCATCTCCTGTGTAACTGCCATTTCACGTTTACCTCCAAATTTCTAAAGGCAGTATATCATAAAATCGGTTAAATGCCAAGTTGTTTAAAGCATTTCGATAAAGGCTGCTATTCTGGTATTAAGCTGTCCTACGTCAGTTTGAGAGTAATCTGTTTCAACGCATATATAAGGCAGATTTTTCTTCTCGGATACAAACTTCTTGACTGCCAAGGATTCAAGATTATATGTATGACATGCTTGCAGCGTCATTTCCACTACGCCGTCAACGTTATATTCGTCAATCAGTCTTCCCAGAAGTTCAAAACGATTAGGATTAGGCGTCATTACAGAACATCCGATATTAAGATATCTTCTTGCAATCGCTTCATAGATATCGTCGCTGGTCTCGTCGATATTCTTGTCAACAGACTTAGCTCCCGAACAGTTTTCGTATGTAACTACTATGCCGCCGTTTTCTTCTACTGCGCGAATAACCTTTTCTGTAGCTCCTCCGATTGGGCATCCTGTAATCAGGATTCTCGGTTTTTTCTCCTGCATCTTGCCTTCAGCGTACTCTTTCTTTATTTTTTCAACCAAAGCGTCGACTTCAGCAGGGATAGCTGCTCTGTCGAATTTAAATCCGCTTCCGTAAAGTACCTTGAACAAATCATATCCTGAAATCGGAGCAGGGTCGTTTTTCATCAGTTCATATAAACCTTTTAAAGAACTTCTTACCTTGTTGTTTAGCTTAACAGCTTCACGAAGTTTTTCTTCCGTTATTTCAACATCAAACTTCTTTTCCAGATATTCTTTAAAACGAATTATTTCCCCTCGCCACAAATTGAGAGCTGCCTCTCCCTGGGTATTGGGCAGTTCCATAATGAAGACTTCTTTAAATTCCCCCATGTATTCATACATCTTCTTTTTGCCGTCGCAGGTGGTCTCTCCTACTACCACATCAGAGAAATAAAAGAACGGACATTTATCTGTCTTTGCAAATCCGTAGCTTGATTTAATCAGTGGACATAGGTTTTTAGGCAGATCCTTTTCTGCATCAGGGATCGTTTCATCCGAGGTGGAGCAAAGGCTTACAGAAGCCGCACCCATCGCCATCGCCAGTTCTTGCGGGAAATAAGTACAATATGAACCTATTACAGGTATATCCTTTTCTTTTAATTCCTTTACAGCTAAAAAAGAATTTTTTCTGGCATCGGCAAATTCTTCAAAAACTTCCGGCAATTCTTTAATTATTTCCATAGTGTTCCTCCTATTGTCTATCGAAATTAATTTAATCTATTTTATAGTTTTTATTTTCAATGCACTGATTGCAGCGCCCAATGCTCCTGCATAACGACACTGAGGCCCTGTGATTACCTCTGAATGAAGTTTTTCTTCCAATACTTTACGTATATAATCACATTCACACAGCCCGCCTGTGAGACAAACTGATTCGCCTTTTTCGTGCAATCTGCTTGCCTGAGACGCAACTTTACTGGCGATTGATTCTACAACCGCATAGGCTATGTTTTCTTTCCGTTCGCCACGTCCTATTAGACTTATTACTTCTGACTCAGCAAAAACCGTACACATGGAGCTAATCGTTACACCTCCGCCCTTTTCGGCAAGAGAACACAGTTCGTCAGGTCTTAATGCCATAGAGTTTGCCATAACCTCAAGAAAACGACCTGTTCCGGCTGAACACTTGTCATTCATAATAAAATCTTTCACCATACCGTCTTCAATTCGTATAACCTTAGTGTCCTGACCGCCAATATCTATGACTAAAGCATCTTTTTTCTGATTTATTTCTACTGCGCCTAAAGCGTGACAGGTGATTTCCGTAATCATTTTATCCGCATAAGGAACGGAAACTCGGCCGTAACCTGTTGCTACGCAAGGATTTGTTTCAGGGTCTATTCCCTGAGCATGCAATTTCTTTTTGATTTCTTCTGCGGTATCCACACTGCTCCATCCTGTAGGTTGAACTAATTGGAGACGCACATTTTTGTGTTCATCTAAAGCTACCAATTTGGCGCAGGTGGAACCTATATCTATTCCAATGTAATACATTATCTGTTTTCCTCAAATGTTTCTAAAATTTTTTATTTAACAGAACTTATGCCTGTTAGGATTTATCTGACATTCCAAAGCAACAATGTCATGATACTGCGCATTATTTTCTTTTATACACCTGCGTACAGCATCGATATCCTCTTCCAAGATAAGAAGGGACATTCTACATTTCTACATAATTTGCCATAATCTGTTCTCCTTACTCTAAATGTTTAAAATACTATAACGTTTTCAACATATATTATATATTTAAAATATATAATCGAAGATAATTGCATAGCGACAAATTTTTGTCCATTTTGACTGCTATCTATTCAGTTCCTGTAAGTTCTTTTAAAGCAGCAATTGCAGTATCTACTTCCTCCTCTGTATTATAATGAGAAAAACTAAATCTGACAGCTCCCTGCTCTACTGTGCCAAGAGCCTTATGCATAAGAGGCGCACAGTGGGCTCCCGGTCTTGTGGAGATTCCGTAAGTCACAAACAGTTCATCGCTTACATCCGACGAATCATAACTTCCAATATTTAAAGCTACAATTGGACATCTGTTTTCAGTAGTGAAATCGCCGTAAATTTTCACCTGAGGAATATCCTTAATGCCGTTGTAAAACCTCCACATAAGCGCTTGTTCTCTGGCTCTTATGGTATCCATGCCCGTTTCAGTAATATATTGTATTGCGGCGTCAAGTCCGGCAATTCCGTGGCCGTTAAGTGTTCCCGCTTCCAGTACGGTAGGCATGTTCTTTGGGTGGCTTTTGCTGTAGGTTTGAACGCCGCTTCCTCCACACTTAAGAGGTCTTACGGTTATTCCATCTCTCACATATATTCCGCCTGTTCCCTGTGGTCCAAGCATACTCTTATGTCCTGTAAAACATAGAATATCGATATTCATATCCTGTACGTCTATGGGAAATGCGCCTGCTGTTTGTGAAGCGTCAACTATGAAAATCAATCCATGTTTTTTAGCAGTTTGACCTATCCTTTTTACATCTACAAGATTGCCTGTCAGATTAGAACCATTGGTACAGACAATAGCTTTCGTATTTTTCTTTATTGCTCTTTCAAAATCTTCGTAATCAATAATTCCCTGTGTATCGGATTTGACAAACGTAACTTCCACGCCCTGAGCCTCAAGCTTATACAGCGGTCTAAGCACCGAGTTATGCTCAAGTTCAGTACTTATAACATGGTCTCCGGCTTCTAAAACTCCATTAATCGCCGTATTTAAACTTTCCGTAGAGTTTGATGTAAAAGCGATTTGTTTAGCATCTTCCGCATTAAAAAAATCGGCAAGTCTGGCTCTGGCTCCATATACGGTTCTTGCAGCCTCAAGAGAGGCTTCATGAACTCCCCTTCCTGCGTTTCCAATGGAATTCATTGCATTAACAACAGCATCGATTACTGTCTGGGTTTTTTTCATGGTCGTCGCCGCATTGTCAAAGTATATCAAAACATCCACCTCATTTCTTAATTCCAGTATATCCTGCGCCATTTTTAAAGTCTAATAGAAAAAGGATTAATTTTTTTTTCCCCAATTGATGTATTCTATGTAATTGATAATTGAACAAAGATTTTTTAGCAAAAATCAGATATGCTCTCGTAATTTGCATAATAGCCTATAATAAAAAAGGAAATGTTTCAAATACTATTCACCGGCATTACCGATGGTTTTCTAATACAAAAAGAGGGATGTCTCTTTTATTATTTTGAGACATCCCTTTCCTATAAAAGCTTTTTATCCGACTTTTCTTTCCAATCTAAGTTTATCAGCAATAATTGCAATGAATTCCGAATTGGTTGGCTTCCCTTTATCGTTTTGGATTGTATATCCGAACAGCGATTCAAGAGTTTCAAGTTTGCCTCTGTTCCATGCTAATTCGATAGCATGACGAATGGCTCTTTCCACACGGCTGGAAGTAGTTCCGTTCATGGAAGCTACCAGCGGATATAATTCCTTGGTTACTGCTCCTAAAAGGTCCATGTTGCCGACAACTAAAGTTATAGCATCTCTAAGATATTGATATCCTTTGATGTGAGCAGGTACTCCGATTTCATGGATTAAATTGGTTATGTCTATTTCCAAATCATTATTAAGTAAAGAATCTCTAAGCACCAATGACTTTTTTAGGTTTGCCGGACCGCTCTCAGGTTTGAAAATATCTGCTGCCGAATTTTCAAGCTGATTGATTCTTTTAACAAGCATGCTCATATTTACCGATTTTACAAGATAGTATTGGGCTCCCATAGACATGGCTTTTTGGATTATAGAATCTTGTCCGATGGCCGATGTCATAATTACTCTGGGATAGCTTGACATTTCAACATTATTAAGAGTCTCAAGAACACCGAATCCATCCATATGAGGCATAATTAGATCAAGTATTAATATGTCCGGACATTTTCCGCTCTTAAGTTCATCTATGGCGGAAATCCCATCATTGGCAATGAATACCACTTCCATATTGTCCTGACTTGTCAAATAATCGGAAACTACATCGCAAAAATCCTTGTTGTCGTCAACAATTCCAACCTTAATCTTCTTCATATTATTTTTTTCCTCCTGTTTACACACCTTTTGCCAAAATTAGGCAAAATTCATTTCGTGTTTATTCTACTATATAATCGGAGATAAAAGGACATTTTTTTCACATATTTTGTTACAAGACTGCCATTTTTTGATAAAATTTTATCTAAATCATCATTTTTATATTTTTTCTGCCTCGTCTACCATCCATTCTACAAATATTCCATACCCTTTTGACGGATTGTTTACAAAAACATGTGTAACAGCACCCACTATTCTGTTGTTTTGTATTATAGGACTTCCGCTCATTCCCTGAACTATACCCCCGCTGTAGGAAAGAAGTTTTTCGTCTACTACTTCAATTTCCATACTTTTACTGTCCGCCTTTTTCTGTTTATTGATCTTGGTAATCTTTATATCAAATTTTTCAACTTTGCTGCCATCTATCGTAGTCAAAATATAAGCATCTCCAACTTCAACCTGATCTTGATACCCTATAACCATAGGCTGTGCAAGCTGAAAATCTTCAAAGTCCTTTCCTTTAGAGTAAATCCCAAACTGTGAGTTTTTGACAACAGATCCTATAGGGTCTTCATTTC
>CAZYWO010000063.1:6399-11469 GCA_964651095.1 uncultured Oscillospiraceae bacterium
TAATGGATTTTACTTCTGTACGTAAAAGCTGTCCGTCGCCTGCCTCCAGAAGAGTGCCTGTTTGGCTTTCATATATTCCGTGTCCAAGAGCTGCAAAAACGTTGGTCTTTGGATCATAAAACGTCAAAGTGCCTATACCCGCGATTTTTTCCTTTACCCATATGCCGATTTTATATTCATTGGTCTCATGGTCTTTAACAGGAACTACTTCGATATCAAGTTCTTCTTCCTTTCGTAAAATCTTTAATTTCAGCGGACTAGCTGTATTTTCTTTTTTTGACTCATTGACAATTTCCGCTACATCCTTAGCATAGTACACAGGTGTGCCATTAATTGATGTTATTATATCACCAATTTGCAGCCCCGCCGTATATCCCGGACTTATTACTGTTGAAGCCGTTTCAATTTCCTCGAGTCCCACAACAAGTACGCCTTTTACATTCATCTTAATTCCTACAGACTGACCTCCGGGTACAAGAACACGCTCGCTTACCACTTGAATAGCTTCCCTTGTTTGCTGGAAAAAATCCATGCTAAAGCTTGCTATTCCTATTACCGCTATAGTAATAACAAAAACGGCCAGCGCTTTTTTAAAGTTTTTCCTCATATTTATGCCACCTTAACTTTCAAAGTCTTGGAGCAAAACGGCCAATTCTTCCTGGCTCTCTACTTTATAACCCTCGTCAAACAGCTTCTGGTCTTCAGTACCCAGAACGTCATAAATAATCTGCGTAGTTTCAAGTTCTATTTGATTTCCCTGTTCATCAATAAAGAACACCTTAATGCGGTCGCCTGCTCTCTTAACTAAATAATATGTGCCACCGCTATTTGAAATGTTAGAATTTTCATCAATTGGGTTGTCTGTAAACTGGCTGTTATTATCTTTATCAGGATTATCTTCTCCCTCAATATCACCATCTTCTTTCTCATCGCCATCTATATCATCTTTATCATCATCAGAAAAAGGATTCTTATTATCAGGATCGACTCTGGCTTGGACATTTGCCTGCAAATCATCTTGCCGGCTCACATTGTTTTGCGGCCATGCAATAACAATAATTAAAAGACATAAAGTCACAATAATAGCTGCATATATAAATGTTTTGTAATTTCTTTTTCTTCTCGTTGTAAACATATTATCACCTCGTGATTATTGTTTACAAAGCTGGAAAAAATTATACAGTTATATAATTTTTAATACTTTCAAATGTTTTATCTCCTATGCCTGTAATATTTTTTATATCTTCTATCTTTTTAAATCTTCCTTCAGTATTTCTATATTCAATTATTCTGTCAGCTTTTGACGGGCCTATGCCGGGTATAGTCTGCAATGTAGCGGAATCGGCCAGATTTAAATTTACTTTTCCGTTGGTAATACCTGATAATTGACTGTTTTCGGAATTACCGCCGTTTCCGTCATCAATACTTCCGTCTGTTCCCTCAGTATTTACGTTCAAAGTTCCCACAACAATCTTCTGACCGTCGTATACTGCTTCCGCCCTGTTTAAAGTGTTTACATCGGCATTTTCTTTAAGGCCGCCTGCCATCTCAATGACCTGAAAAAGCCTTGTACCTTCACTTACTTGATACACGCCGGAATTTTTCACTGCTCCGCTGATATCAACGTATATCTGCCTGCTCACATTTTCATCATAAGGCAGATTCTGCAAAGTATCATTAGATAAATTAGAGACGCCTGCCTGCCCGTATACAGCATCATTATCGGAAATGCCATCCTTTGAGACTGAAATTTCCTCCCTTTCGGAGCCATAAATCCAGAAAAACAAAACAGCAGTTCCTATCAATATAGGCAGGGCTGCTGTTTTAATCTTTTCCTTATTGTCGTCTAAAAATTTTTTAATACGATTTAAGTCGATATTAATGACATTAATCTTATCCATATATAAGCCCCCTATATTCTTTTACATTATTTTACATCACATATTAGAGGGCTGTCAAGATTAAAATTGTAAATTATTTACAAAAAATAAATTCAATCGTTCAACTTCAATTTGGTATCTTGGAGTATCAATTTTACTGCTTTCACAAAAACTTGATATTACCAGTTCGGGGCTGCAATTGGACTTACTGCCGCAATCCAGCAAAGCTTTTATCATGGCAAATTCACCTACTTTGCTGATTTCAATGTTTCTAATCATATGCTTGATATTAACAGGTTCCATCTTTTTCGTTTTTTTCTGTCGCTTAAGGGCAGTGATTTCAGACTTAGCCAGATACTTATCTAATTCAGCTTTCAGTTGTTCATCTGTCATATCAGTAGGAATCCAAATCTTATATTCTGCCGCATCCGCTTCACCCGCTAAAGATTTAACTTCGCCGCTGAGTTCCTGACATGAAAGAATTTTAATACCGCCTGGCATTTCATCTCTTAGTTTTGTGATTATTTCTTCAGTAGTATGAGGGCTTGAGGTTTCAAATTCGATAAGTTCGCATCTGCTGGCATATCCCAGCGATAAAGGCTGTGCAAAGCTCATCTTTGGATGGGGATTAAATCCTTGAGAATATCTCAGAGCTAAACCGGTCTTTTTAAATGCTCTTTTAAATACTCTTAGCATATCAAGATGAGAAGTATACTTAACATAGCCGTCTTTGGCAAATTTAATCACATATCTGTTTGTCATCTCTTATCTCACTTCCCTCTGTTGTTTCTCTTTTCGTCAGTTTAATTCCATCCATTGAGCATTTTACTCGTCTATTTATGCCGCATCCTACGCAGCCTAATCTGCAATCTCTGGTTATCTCCCCGTTAAAAGCTTTTTTTGCTTCGTTTATCAAAAATTTTTTAGAAACGCTACAGTCTATTACATCCCAAGGTAATACTTCCTCAAAGCTTCGCTGCCGCGTGGTATAAAAACCTTTGTCCACTCCGCTGCGTTCAAATGCCTTTTCCCACGAATCCTGTTTAAAATGCTCGGTCCAGCCGTCAAATTTGCATCCCGCTTTAAAAGCCTCGTAAAGAAGTCTTCCCGTTCTTCTGTCTCCTCGCGCAAATACGGCTTCATAAGCGCTGGTTGTATTATCATGATAATTAAATGTAACGCCTTTTATTTTAAGTTTCTGGACTAGATAATTATGTTTCCTTGCAAATTCTTCTTCCGTGTTTTGCGCAGCCCACTGAAAAGGCGTGTCCGCTTTAGGAACGAAGTTGGAAACGCTTACAGTCAGCCTGAAACGACCTCCCTTACGCCCGTTTATTTCATAGTTTAAGTCCATTATTTTTCTTGCTAAATCCGCGATTCCGTCTAAATCCCGGTCTGTTTCTGTGGGAAGTCCAATCATAAAGTAAAGTTTAATGTGCTGCCATCCAAGCTCTAACGCCTGCCTTACGGAATTGAGAATATCAGGCTCTGTAACGCCTTTATTTATCACGTCTCTTAACCTTTGAGTTCCGGCTTCCGGTGCATAAGTAAGTCCTGATTTCTTAAACTGCTGGATTCTGTTTAGAACGTCAAAAGCGAATTTGTCAATCCTTAAAGAAGGCAGAGAAAGAGATACATTTTCTTTTTGAGTATAATCAATAAGCTTCATAGCAAAGTCCTCAAAACATGAATGATCGCTGGTAGATAGCGAAAGTAATGAGAGCTCGTCGTTTCCCGTATTTTCAAGGCTTGCTTTTGCCAATGCAAGTATTTTATCCTTGCTTCTCTCTCTCACAGGTCTGTAAATCATACCCGCCTGACAGAATCTGCATCCTCTGGTACAGCCTCTGAACGTTTCTACCACCGATCGGTCGTGAACCGCTTCAACCATTGGAATGATCGGTTTTATAGGAAAATCCAAATCTTCTATTTCACTTACTATGGCACGCTGAATACTGTTTGGCGCCTCATCATAGAGTTTACATAATTTATTTATTGTGCCATCTTCGTTATATACAGGCTCATAGAACCTTGGAACATAAATACCTTCCATTTTGCAGGCTTCCTTTAGGAAATCTTCCTTGCTCATGCCCGTCTCTTTACATTCAATATATTTTTCTATAAGGGCCGGCAGCGCCACTTCCCCGTCTCCAATCACAAATAAATCGATAAAATCTGCCAAAGGTTCAGGATTATAAGCACATGGGCCTCCTGCCGCCACAATGGGACATTCGTCTCCTCTTTCTTTTGATAGCACTGGAATCTGGGCTAAATCCAACATGTTCAGCACGGTCGTAAAGGACATTTCATATTGAAGCGTAAAACCTATGAAGTCCATTTCCTTTAAAGGAGTCTTGGTTTCCAATGTCATCAAAGGCACGTTTTCTTCCCTCATGAGATTTTCCATGTCTACAGCAGGTGCAAAAACTCTCTGGCAATAAATATTTTCATTCTTATTAAGTACGTTATATAAAATTTGAAGTCCTAAATATGACATACCGATTTCATAAATGTCGGGGAAAGCAAATGCAAAGTTAGCTTTCATCTTATCGGGGTCTTTCATTACGGAGTTTATTTCACCGCCGATGTATCTTCCCGGCTTTTCAACTCTTTTAAGTAATTGATCCAACTTAAATTTAATGTCCATTAAATGGTTCTCCTAACTACTTCTTTTCATTTGTATCATCTAAGAATAAGCTATCGACAGATTGTCCTATAACTCTGCCGATATTTTCAAGCAACTTTTCTGTTTCAGCTTTTCGTATCATAATATTGTCTATTATCTCAGGTTCCTTGGGAGCTTTATCTATAATGTACTGAATACGCTCATCCAGCCCTACATATTTATCTTCTTTTACAAGTCTGTCTGCAAGGCAAACTAAATCACATTCGTTAAGTTTGTCAACAGTATTAAAAGGCGAATAAAACATGTGAACTCTGATTATATCCGCTTCTTCATCGTATCCTAACGACTTCATAGCATCCGCCCCCACATTCCAATGCTCGTCACTGGTTCTTGCCACATCATGGACAAGTCCTGCACCCTTTATGAGCCCTAAATCGAGGCTGTAACCGTGTTTATTGAGATTTTCAGCCAGTTTTAAGGCAGTATCCGCAACAGCTCTGCAATGGGCAATTACGTGCTTTGGAGTTTTATACTCCTCGTATAGCTTTTTTACTTCTTCATCAG
>CAZYWO010000064.1:0-11367 GCA_964651095.1 uncultured Oscillospiraceae bacterium
AATCCTACAAATATACAAATTTTTCAAACTAAGTTTATATTGACACTGTGAAAAACTTGTGATAATATAATAAAATTTACTATCATCCTTGACAGAGGAGTGGAAATTCTTTTATACTAATAATATAGATATAAAATGGAGGTACTATATCGTGTTTTCAGTAGGCGATAAAATCGTTTACCCGATGCATGGTGCAGGAACCATTCAGGGAATCGAAGAAATAAAAATCCTGGGTGAAAAGAAAAAGTACTACATTTTTAAGCTTCCTTGCAGTGATGTGGATTTAATGATACCGGTAGAGTCGGACAAGATAGTTGGGCTTAGAGCGGTTGTATCAAAAGAAGTTATTGAGGATGTAGTAATTTTATTGCGCCAAGATAGTTCCAAAATGAGTCAAAATTGGAGCAAACGCTATCGTGAGAACATGGAAAAGCTTAAATCAGGAGATATTATGAAAGTTGCCGAAGTTGTGAGAAATCTTGGCAGAATGGGGCAGTACAGAAGCCTTTCTGCAGGAGAAAAGAGGATGCTTGACAACTCCCGTCAGATTCTTGTAAGCGAGATGGTTTTAGCTGCAAACATGGATACCTGCGAAGCCGAAAAACTTATAGAAAATTCCATGTGATTTTTTTAGAAAATCCGCACAATTTTGCTCAATATTAAAATTGAAAGCGGATATAGTTTCGTAACATCTATATCTATATATTTAATTCAAATGTCTTAAGGATATTTAAAATTGAAAGAAAGGGGGGAGAGATATGTTTAGAAGATTTTTCAGAGCTTTTTTTACAGTGCTGGGAGCTCTTATAGGATTTGAGCTTTTTGAATTAAGCAAATACCTATTAGAGGAGTTTGACTTCATATCAGATTTTTCAGATAGTGTGGAAACCTTGATTGGAGCAGTTTTTGTTTTTATTTTCGGAATTATTTTTTATAATATTACGCCAGCATTGACACGTAAAAGCAGAAAAGTTGCAGATACAATTGAAAATGATCTTCAGGGCGTTTCGCCTTACGCGTTAATAGGCGGAACCATAGGTTTGATAGCCGGTTTAGTTATTGCATATTTGTTAACTAAAATTTATCAGGATGTAATAACAGAAAAATCATTATACTTGATGGTTACGATAATGCTTTACGGCATTTTAGCATTCTTAGGATCAGTTGTGGGCAGTAAAAAAGGTGCAGAGATTATCAATATGTATTCTGTTGCCGCCAAGAAAGCGCAGCAGGCTAAAGCCGCTTCCGAAGAAAATAATTATGGATATAACGCTAAAGAGAAGAAAACTGCCAGAGTGCCTAAAATACTGGATACAAGTGTAATAATAGATGGAAGAATTCTTGAAATAATGAAAACTGGGTTCTTAGAAGGACCTATCGTCATTCCTGAATTTGTCCTTGTGGAACTTCGCCATATCGCAGATTCATCTGATGCACTCAAACGCAACAGAGGCCGCAGAGGGCTTGATATACTTAATAAAATTCAAACTGAATACGGCATAGAAATTTATAACACAGACTCGGAAAAAGCATTAAAGGAAATTCCTGAAGTTGATGTTAAACTTCTTAAGCTGGCACAGATTATGAAAGGAAAAGTTGTTACCAACGACTTTAATCTTAATAAAGTCGCTGTAATAAAAGGCGTTTCCGTACTTAATATTAATGAACTTGCAAATGCACTGAAGCCGATGGTAATACCGGGCGAGACCATGAACGTAACCCTTATAAAACAGGGCAAAGATCATAACCAAGGAATCGCTTATCTTGACGACGGTACTATGATAGTAGTTGAAGATGGCCGCAAGTATATTGGCAAAACCATGGATATTAATGTTACCAGCGTGCTTCAAACTGCGGCAGGCAGAATGATATTCGGGAAGATGAAATAGAGGAAAGTGTTGTGTTTAAAGGGAAGAAAGTAACCGCAATTATAGTCGCTGCCGGACAAGGAAAACGGTTTGGCAGCGACTTACCTAAACAATTTTTTTATATAGGAGGCGAGACCGTTCTGGAAAAAGCGCTCTTGTCTTTTGAAAATAACTCGGCGGTGGACAAGATTGTGGTTGTCACCGGCGGGGATTTTATCGTACTATGCAAAGAAATATGTAAGAAGTTCAGCAAGGCGGATACAATTGTGCAGGGAGGTACTCGGCGGCAGGATTCAGTAGAAAAAGGGCTGAAACATGTAGATGATGGACTGGTTCTGATACACGATGGAGCGAGACCTTTTGCTACGGCGGAAATTATTGACAGGGTGCTTGAAGAAGCTTATAATCAAGGAGCTGCGGTTCCTTGCGTGCCTGTCAAGGAGACGATAAGGCAGACTTACGGCTCGTCTTCTATCACTTTAGATCGCAGCACGCTTTTTAATGTGCAGACACCACAGGGATTCGAAGTACAGTTGATTAAGAAGGCTTTTAACGCAGCATATAATGACGGATTTTACGGTACTGACGATGCAAGTCTGGTAGAGCGGCTTGGTAAACATGTCGAATTGGTTGAGGGCGATTACGCAAATATAAAGATCACTACGAAAGAGGATTTACCTGATATGGGTATAAATATGAGAATAGGCACGGGATATGATGTTCATCGGATGGACTCAGAACGCAAGCTGATTTTGGGAGGCGTTGAAATACCTCACGAAAAGGGGCTGCTGGGTCACTCTGATGCGGACGTATTGCTTCATGCGCTGATGGACGCTATGCTGGGAGCTGCAGGGATGGGAGACATAGGCAGACACTTTCCTGACAGCGATCAAAAATATAAGGATATTTCAAGCCTTATACTGCTCAAACATGTAAAATCGTTGATAAACGATGCAGGATTTGAGGTTGGCAATGCAGACATTACGGTAATAGCTCAAAGGCCTAAAATTGCTCCGTATATTCCTTATATGGAAAAAAACATAGCGGAAATTTTGGAGATTGATATTGATAGAATAAATGTTAAAGGCACTACCACGGAACGACTAGGATTTACAGGACGTGAGGAAGGGATCGCTGCGCAGGCGGTTTGCATACTTTTTCATACAAAATAAGACGAGGACAGATAAGCAAAATAAACGACAGATATAAATGGAAGGAGCGTGTAAACGTTGAAATTATCACAGATGCACTTGAAAACACTGAGAGAAGTGCCAAACGAGGCTGAAATCCCAAGCCATATTTTACTTTTAAGAACAGGAATGATTAGAAAACTGGCTTCCGGAATTTATGGCTTCATGCCTTTTGGATGGAGATCCATCAGAAAAATTGAAGAAATTATCAGACAGGAAATGGATGCTAAAGGCGGACAAGAGATTCATATGTCTGCGATACAGCCGTCGGAACTTTGGGAAGAATCGGGCAGATGGTTTGCTTACGGCCCTGAACTTTGGAGAGTAAAGGATAGGAACGGTCGTGACTTCTGCCTTGGCCCTACCCATGAAGAAATTTTTACTGACATTATCAGAAACGACGTGTCATCATACAGACAACTGCCTATGAATCTGTATCAGATTCAGACTAAGTACAGAGACGAGGCAAGACCTAGATTCGGTCTTATGAGAAGCAGAGAATTTATCATGAAAGACGCGTATTCTTTTGACAGAGACTTTGAAGGGCTGGATAAGAGTTACCAAGATATGTATGATGCTTATGAAAAGATTTTCACAAGATGCGGCTTGACATTCAGACCTGTTGAAGCAGACACAGGCGCTATTGGAGGAAGCAATTCCCATGAATTTACCGCATTATCAGATGTAGGTGAAAGCGAAATCGCATATTGTGAAAAATGTTCCATGGCAGCAACTACTGAAAGAGCGGATTGCGTAGACGCACCTGCACAGACAGAAGTGGAGATGCTGGATATTGAAGAGGTTTATACTCCGGGAACTAAGACTATTGAGGAAGTGGCAAACTATCTCAACATGGAGCAGAGTCAGACCATCAAGGCGCTCATGTTTGAAACCCATGATGATGAAACCGGAGAAAGCAGCTATGTGGCAGCCTTTATAAGAGGTGACAGAGAACTAAATATGATTAAGCTGGTTAATGCTTTAAATATTCCTGAACATGCAATCGAATTTGCCGATGAAGAAAAGATGAGTGCAGCTACAGGATGTGTTGGAGGATTTACAGGCCCTATGGGGTTGCACGACTGCACAATCGTAGTTGATAGTGAGCTTGTGGGACTTAAAAACCTTTGTGCGGGAGCTAATAAAGCGGATCACCACATTAAAAACATGAATTACGGCAGAGACTATGAGGGTCATATCGTAAAGGATATTAAAACTCTTAAAGAAGGAGATCCTTGTCCTGTATGCGGAGCGCCTATTAAGCATACGAGAGGTATCGAAGTGGGTCAGGTATTTAAACTTGGAACTAAATACTCTGAACCGATGAAGGCATTTTATAAGGATGAGAACCAGCAGGATCAGCCTATAGTTATGGGTTGCTATGGCATTGGCGTTACCAGAACTCTTGCTGCTGTAGTTGAACAGCACCACGATGAAGATGGTATTATATGGCCTATGTCGGTAGCGCCTTACCATGTGATTATTTGTCTTGTTAAAGCTGATGATGGGGAACAGGCGGCTGTAGCCGATAGGATTTATAAAGAACTCCTTGAGGCAGGCGTGGAGGTTATTCTTGATGACAGAAAGGAAAGACCGGGAGTTAAATTTAAAGATGCAGATCTCCTTGGAATACCTGTAAGGATTACCGTGGGAAAACGCGCATCTGAAGGCATGGTTGAATACAAACTCAGAAGAGACACTGAAAAGACTGATAAGACTGTTGAAGAAGCAATAGCAGAGGCTATCCGCATTGTAAATAAGGAAAAATAAACCGTTTTCAATCTAAAAACGGTGGTATATAGTCAACAAGGACATAAGGAGAGAATAGAATGAAAAAGATTATCATTGAAATGGAAAACGGCGATGTGATGAAAGGCGAACTTTATCCTGAAACTGCGCCGATTACAGTAGAAAATTTTGAAAAACTTGCAGCAGAAGGCTTTTATGACGGACTTACGTTTCACAGAGTAATTCCGAATTTCATGATTCAGGGCGGATGCCCTAAGGGTGATGGAACGGGCGGTCCAGGACATACAATTAAAGGTGAGTTTGACGCAAATGGTGTAAAAAACGACCTTAAACATACGAGAGGCGTGCTTTCTATGGCTAGAACAATGATGCCTAATTCAGCCGGCTCACAGTTTTTCATAATGGTTGCGGATGCACCTCATCTTGACGGGCAATATGCTTCTTTCGGAAAGATTACGGAAGGAATGGAAGCCGCAGACAAGATTGTAAATACTCAAAGAGACTGGAACGATTGTCCGCTGGAAAGGCAGGTTATTAAAACTATAAATATTGTGGAGGAGTAATGACTGATGGCATTTTTTAGAGAAGTAGGTGAAGATATAAGAAATATGGTGGAAAAGGACCCGGCAGCTAGAAATGGTTTTGAGGTTCTTGTCTGTTACCCGGGAATCTGGGCGCTTATATTGCACAGACCTGCTCATTGGTGTTACAAACACAATGTGAAACTGATTGCCCGAATCATTTCTCAGATTGCTCGTTGGTTTACAGGAATAGAAATACATCCGGGGGCTGTCATAGGCAGAAGGTGTTTCATAGACCACGGAATGGGAGTAGTCATCGGAGAGACTACCGAAGTCGGCGATGATGTTACCATTTATCAGGGCGTAACTTTGGGAGGCACAGGCAAGGACACAGGTAAAAGACACCCGACCATTGGAAATAGAGTTGTGGTCAGTACGGGAGCTAAAGTCCTCGGTCCTTTTAAGGTGGGCGACGACGTAAAGATTGGCGCAGGTTCCGTAGTCCTTAAAGAAATTCCGCCGTCATGCACGGTGGTAGGCATACCCGGAACCATTGTCAAGAGAAATGGCAAGAGCACTACTCAGGACTTGAATCAGATAGACCTGCCGGATCCTATCGCTGTAGAAATTGAATGTCTCAGAAAGAGAATCGTTGCTTTGGAGGATATTCTGAAAGCAGAATATAAGGATTTATCATTATGCGGCGACTGCGCAGGCGCAGAAAACGACGCTTTTGTTAAACAAGATGAAAAGGATTGCAAGGACTGTGAAGACCGAGGCGAGTGCAGCATAGCTAAAAGCGTCGATGAAATAGAAAAGCAACTGTGTGAGTAAATGGCGGTGAAATAAACTTTGACTTGCCAAGCTGGAGGAAAATTATGAAAATTTATAATACACTTACAAGAAAAAAAGAGGAGTTTATACCAATTGAAGAAGGAAAAGTTAAGATGTATGTCTGCGGACCTACGGTATATAACTATTTTCACATCGGAAACGCTAGACCTTTCGTAGTATTTGATACTATGAGGAAATATCTGGAATACAGAGGATATAAAGTAAAATTTGTTCAGAACTTTACCGATGTGGATGACAAAATAATTAAGAGAGCCAAGGAAGAAGGAATTCCTGCAGGCGAAGTAAGCGAAAAGTATATAAAAGAATATTATAAAGACGCGGAGGCTCTCAACGTTAAGAAAGCAAACGTTCATCCTAAGGTAACTGAAACTATGAACGATATTATTAAATTCGTTCAGGATTTGATAGACCTTGGATATGCCTATGAAGTTGACGGAGATGTTTACTATAGAACAAGAAAATTTAACGGATATGGCAAACTCTCCGGAAAAAATATCGAAGATCTTATTTCAGGCGCAAGAATTGCAGTGGGCGAGAAAAAGGAAGACCCGCTGGATTTCGCTTTATGGAAAGCAAGGAAAGAAGAAAGTGAAATCGCATGGGAGTCGCCTTGGGGAATGGGCAGACCCGGCTGGCACATTGAATGTTCTGCAATGTCCAAGAAGTATCTGGGCGATACTATAGATATTCATGCAGGCGGTGCTGATCTTCAGTTCCCTCATCATGAGAACGAGATTGCTCAGTCAGAGGCACACAGCGGTAAAGAGTTTGCGCATTATTGGATGCATAATGGTTATATCAATGTGGATGGAACTAAGATGTCTAAGTCATTGGGGAACTTCAAGACGGTGCGCGATTTGCTTCAAGTTTACGACGGTGAAACTCTTAGATTTCTTATTCTTAACGGACATTACAGAGGTCCTATAGATTTTTGCGAGGAAATACTTACTCAGTCTAAAAATGCCCTTACGAGAATGAGGAACGCCAAGTCTAATTTGAAACACCTCATTGCTACAGGCAGCGGCAATATGACGGATGCTGAAAAAGAAAAGTTAGCAGGTTTTGATAAATATAGAAACGAATTTATAGCTGCGATGGATGACGACCTTAATACGGCGGATGCTATTTCGGCAGTATTTGAACTCATTACTGCAATTAATACTGCTGTGAAGGATGGAGCAAGCAAGGAATTCGCTGAAAAGTCACTGGATATTTTGATGGAACTTGCAACTGTTCTGGGGCTACTTCAGCAGGATGTTGAAGAAAAGGTGGAAATCGATGACGAGATTCAGAACTTGATAGACCAGCGTCAGGCAGCCAGAAAAGCAAAAGACTTTGCAAAAGCTGATGAAATCAGGGACATCCTTAAGGCAAAAGGCTTTATTTTAAAAGACACTCCGCAGGGTGTTCAGGTAATTAAGGAACATTAATTTACGATGGAAATTGATGCGTATGACGCGTATTATGAAGCGAAATTCGGATATGAATATTTTAGATGATTTAAACGGATTAGATAGTTTGAACAATTTAAAACCTAAAGAAATAAACACGACGGCATTAGCCTATATAGGCGATGCCGTTTATGAGATTTACGTAAGAAAACATGTGCTTTTAGGCGGCTACGCCAATGTGGACATGCTCCACAGGCGCGCTGTTATGTATGTACGCGCAGACGGTCAGGCAAAAGCATTAAAAGCTCTTATGACAGACTTTTTAAGTGAAGAAGAAGTAAGCCTTGCCAAGAGGGCACGAAACCATAAGTCAGCTTCAAAACCCAAGAACGCAGATCCGGTGATATACAAACTGGCTACTGCTTTTGAAGCTCTGATAGGCTATTTATATCTTTCAGGTGAAATCAACAGAATGGAGGATATAATTTCAAAGGCTTTTGAAGTTATTGAAATGTAAAGGAGACCAACAATGAGTAAAGCGGATGTGCTGTTTGTAAACATGTGCCGTGAGATTTTAGACAACGGCTTTTCATCGGAAGGGCAACAGGTAAGAGCCAGATGGGAAGACGGAACGCCTGCCCATACAATTAAGACATTTGGCGTAGTAAACAGATATAATTTGCAGGAGGAATTTCCTGCCTTGACGTTAAGACCTACGGCTATTAAATCTGCTGTGGATGAGGTTCTATGGATATGGCAAAAAAAATCCAACAACATCCATAACCTGAAGTCTCATATTTGGGATGAATGGGCGGATAAAGACGGCAGCATCGGCAAAGCATACGGATATCAGATGGGTGTAAAGTACAAGTTTGCTCAGGGTGAAATGGATCAGGTGGATAATGTACTGTGGCAACTTAAAAATACACCTTATTCAAGAAGGATTCTAACAAATATATATAATTTTGCAGACCTTTCAGAAATGAATTTGGAACCTTGTGCCTATAGTGTTACTTTCAATGTTACAGGCAATAAACTTAACGCGGTTCTAAATCAGCGTTCACAGGACATTTTAGCAGCAAACAATTGGAATGTGGTGCAGTATTCCGTTCTGGTTCACATGCTGGCTCAAGTAAGCGGATTAGTCGCAGGCGAGTTGATACATGTTATTTCTGACGCTCATATCTATGATCGTCACGTACCTGTTATTAAGGAACTCATTGGGCGCACCCAGTATCCTGCGCCTAAGTTTAGGCTGAATCCTGATGTAAAGGATTTTTATGAGTTTACTACAGATGATATAGTTATAGAAAACTATGAAAAGAATCCGCAGATACTTAACATTCCGATAGCAATTTAGGGCAGAGGTGACATACATGAACATGATTGTTGTAGCAGATAAAAACTGGGCAATAGGCAAAGACGGTAAACTTTTGGTTCATCTTTCCGGAGATTTAAAATATTTTAAGGAGAGAACCATGGGAAAAGTTGTGGTAATGGGAAGAAAAACATTGGAAAGCCTTCCGGGCGGCAAACCATTGCCGGGCAGAACCAATATTGTGTTGACCCAAAACGCTGACTTTGATAAAGAGGGATGTACTATAGTCCATACCGCCGATGAACTGCGCAGGGAGTGTGGTAAGTATCCTCCTGAAAACATAATGATAATTGGCGGAGCAACGGTCTATAACATGTTTATGGAGGAGTGCGACAGCCTTTTTATCACTAAGATTTACGGTGAGTTTGATGCGGACACTCACATTAAAAATGTGGATGAATTGGATCAGTTTAAGCCTGTATGGAAAAGCGAACTATATGAGGAAAACGGAGTAAAGTATCAGTTTTTAGAATATAAGAGAGAAAAATAATGGCCAAGGTAAAAAATAAAAGAGAAAACCATAATACCAAGAGAGCGTATGGTAATAGAGGTTATAACGGTAACAGCAGTTACGGCGAGAGCAGCGGAAGCAGGCAGATGCGTGAAAACTCGAGGAAGAAGGCAATGAATGAAAGCCGTGCTTTGCGCAAGGAAAACGCAAACTGTTACAAGCATGAAAATAGCAGAGATGTTATAACACCGCTGAACGTATCTGATTCTAACATTATTGTAGGCAGAAATCCTGTAATTGAAGCTTTAAAAAACGAGAGACAGATCGATAAACTTTTGGTTAGCGCTACAGAAGGTTCTATGATAAAGATTCTTGCCATGGCAAAAGAACAGGGAATTCCTGTTATGAAAGTTGAAAAATCAGCAATTGATAGAATCTGCGGGGGACAGAGTCATCAAGGGGTAGCTGCATATATCAGCCCTTATGAATACGCAGAAATGGAAGATATTTTCCACCTTGCACGAGAGCGGGGAGAAGAACCTTTCATAATAATATTGGATAATCTTGAAGACCCGCACAATCTGGGAGCTATCATGCGTACTGCCGAATGTGCGGGCGCTCACGGTATAATAATCCCTAAAAGACACGCATGCGGACTGACTGAAGTGGTTGCAAAAGCTTCAGCCGGCGCAATAGAATATATCCCTTGTGTAAAAGTGACTAATATAGCCAACACCATTGAAGAATTAAAAGAGATGGGTATTTGGGTTGCCTCCTGCGATATGGGCGGACAGGAATATTATAAAGCTGATTTAAAAGGTAAATTGGCAGTAGTAATTGGAAGTGAAGGTTTCGGAATAAGTAAGCTGGTTAAGGAAAAATGTGATTTTACAGTTTCTATGCCTATGGTAGGGAAAATCACTTCACTTAACGCATCAAACGCCGCCGCGATTATTATTTATGAGGTAAGAAAACAAAGAGATGGAAATTGACCGTTTACACATTTTAACCGACGAACAGCTTGTAATCATGGCTCAGGAAGGAAGCGAAACCGCCGAGGAAATCTTGATAGAAAAATATAAGGGTTTTGTGAAAAATAAGGCGAAACTCTATTACATTGCCGGCGCGGATAGCGAAGATGTGGTACAAGAAGGAATGATAGGACTTTTTAAAGCTATCAGGAGTTTTGATGCAGGCAAACAGGCTGCTTTTAAAACTTTTGCCGATACTTGCGTGAACAGCCAGATCATTACTGCGATTAAAAAAGCAAATCGCCAGAAACATCAACCTCTTAACGAGTCAGTTTCTCTTAGCAAAGAGGTGGGAGATGAAAAGCAAGATGTGACAATGGGGGACATTTTAAGCGCTTCAATGGATAATGACCCGGAGGCGCTTATGCTGCTGCGTGAGGTTGTTGACTATCTGAAAGCTTTCGATAGCGGACTTTTCAGCAGCTTTGAGTGGCAGGTATGGAGCGAAAAGCTAAAAGGTCATGATTATATTGAAATCGCTCAATTATTAGGCAAATCACCAAAGTCTATCGACAATGCTTTGCAGAGAATAAAAAAGAAAATAGTTGCATATCTCGAAAAATAATGTTAATATATATTGCGTGACGCATTGAAATGTGTTCATGTGCTGTTGTAGCTCAGTCGGTAGAGCGCTTCCTTGGTAAGGAAGAGGTTCGGCAGTTCAAGTCTGCTCAACAGCTCCAACAAATCAAAAGACCCTAAGAAGGGTCTTTTGATTGTTTTTGGCCTAAAAATCATCGAATATTCTCATCATAGTACGTGAAAATATCCTTTGCAAACACGCCTAAATATGGTAAAATCAAAATAGGTTTGAGCATAAACCCAAAGCAGATTTGGGGACGCCCAAGTCTGCACTTCCAAAAAATAACGTTATACAATTAGGAGGAAACTAAAAATGGCAAAACAAAAGTTTGAAAGAACTAAACCGCACAT
>CAZYWO010000065.1:0-11097 GCA_964651095.1 uncultured Oscillospiraceae bacterium
TGGGCAGAGTACCTAAAAAATCAGAAGTAAACGGTTCATCGTATATTAAACAGCGATTTGGACCTTGGCACAGAGTGCTGGAGGCAGCGGGAGTAAGAGAGGTAACTCCTGAAAGAATCGCTCGTCAACAGGCTAAAAAAAAAAAAACATAAATAAAAGGATAAAACATTAAAATCGTCTATCGGCACAGCATTGACACAACTATAGCGAACTTTTTGACAGCAGGTTTACAGCAGGTTTTGCGAGAAAGATTTAGAAAAAGTGAAGGACTATACTTGAAAGTATTGAAAGCAATGATGTTTAATAATAGACTCAAACCGCTTTGAATCAAAAGGTATCATATTGAAGAACCGGAAATATATGAAGACCCGGAAACCAGAGATTTACATATAATAGCGAAATAAAAATCGGCAATTATTTAAACATGATGAAGGAGAGAAAAGGAGGAAAGATGAGAAGGAAATTATTAACCCAAAAAGTATCTTTATTATTACTGTCACTTTGCATGGCAATTACTATCATACCTCCAATATCTGTACAAGCATACGGCGCATCTTATGGCAACGCTGTTGATACTGTATGTTTGGGCATAGACGGAATAAGTAATCCAAAAGAAGGTGAGATCATTACCACAGGCTCTGCTCAAGCAATGCAGATTTCCGTTTCACCATGGTCCGGAGACTATATATATTTTGGCACGTACGAAGGCCGCCCTATTAAATGGAGAGTACTTGATACCGAAGGAACCAATGGAAACAGTTCTATAGACGGAAAAATGCTTCTTCATTCAGACAAGATTCTTGAAAAGATGACATTCAGCGGCAAGCAAGGAGACGAAAGCTGGGAGAACAGTGCAGTTCGCAAATGGCTGGCAGAAAACTATACAAGTTGGTTTACTTCTGCAGAGCAAAGTGCAATTTGCAGCAGTGTCCTTAAGGCGGGTACATCACCGTATACATGGGTTTATTCAGTTGGCGTTAACGGAGACAAATTATTTGCTTTGGACATTACTGATGTGTGCAATACCAAGTATGGTTATTATCTTTCGGAAAACTCCTCCCAATGGTGGATAAAAGGATATGGCAATCTGGAGCTTAAAAATGTGGAGAGCGGCAAGACTGAATATTGGTGGCTGCGTTCGGGCAGTAATCCGGTCTTTTCCGATGGGCAAGTTCTTGGTGACAGCGACCCGGCGGTGGCCCTTGGTACTACAGACGGCGATGCAACATGGGGTTATGCTGATTATAATTCGTATGGCGTGGCTCCTGCATTAAATCTTGATAAAGAAGATGTGGTGATGTCAACGATGGTTGGAACTGCTAAAACCGCAGATTTTGACACCATACGCACTGCAAAAGCAGGAGGAAACGGCTGGTATCTGACATTTAAAGACGGTGGAAATGTGACTAGCATTATTGATTTTTCGGAATCGGTTTCTGCGGGTTCAGCTATAACAGCCGAGATTACTTCAATAACTAAGGGAAGTGCAGATGAATATACACAAATATCTGCACTTCTTGAAAAAGGGAACAGCGTTTATGCTTACGGAAAAATAAGCGGCAGCGTTTCCGCCGGAAAGGTTGCAATTCAGCTTCCTGCCAATTTATCGGAAGGAAGTTATACTCTTAAAATCTTTGCAGAAGCGGTAAACGAAAGCGGTACAAGCTATGCAAGTGAGGGCAGCAGTCATAATCTGACAATCACAAGCAAAGCAAACACTTCTAAAGGCGACGCAAGTAAATCTGATGACGAAAATATTTCTCAGACTAAAAATGAAAAAATTATAGCCGGCGTAAAGGCGACTACTATTAAAGCAAAAGCTACAGCCGGAAAAGGTTATATTAAAATCACATGGACAAAGTCTAAGGGATATAAAGTAGATAAATATCAAATATATAAATCCACTAAAAAAAGCAGCGGTTACAAAAAAAGTTTTACGACAACTAAGACGTCATATAAAAACACCAAAGAACTGAAGAAAGGCGCCCGTTACTACTACAAGGTACGAGGGGTTCGCGTTATTAACGGAAAGAACTATTACACTAAGTGGTCAAATATAGTTACAAGAATAGCAATAAAATAATTAAGGAAAGGAAGGTTAGAATGAAAACACGTAAAAAACACAGTCGGTTATTGTGCATGCTGATTTGCGTGGCAATGATTTTTTCACAGATGAGTTTGCCTGCATATGCGGAAGATGATGTAATTGACGAGTCACAGCTTGATCAGCAGAGCCAGGAATTGACTGTATTAAACGAGGAAGAACCGACTACGATATCTACGATACCAATGAAGGAGGTTGGTTCTGATGATACAGGAGAGGCGTATAATGAAAATACATATTTCACCATAGAAAATGTTGAGGACTGGGACGCCTTTGTATCACTTATCAACGGAGGAAAAACTTTTTCAGGGAAAACTGTGTTACTCACCCAAGATATTTCCATTGAAAAATCTGCCGGCGAGGGTTTTTGCGGAACTTTTGACGGTCAAGGAAATATTATCACAACAGAGATAACATGGGATAATGAGGGAGTAGCAAGTCCTTCTGCCACTGCTGTAGGCGGTTTATTTGACAGCGTTGGCAGTGGGGCGTATCTTAAAAATTTTATATTGAAAGGGTCTGTACAAACAACGTATACAGCACCGGAGGATGACGAGAATGAAGCGACGGATTCGTCGGTAGAACCTGTATTTACCAATGTTTCAGTAGGCGGCATCATAGGACAGGTATCCGCAGCTGCTACGATAGAAAACATAATGAACGGGGTGGATGTAAATGCGCCTCATGCCTGCTATGGGGGGGTATGTAGGACAAGCAGCAATAAGTAGCAGCAATGAGTTTATCATTAAGAATTGTGCAAACGAGGGCGATATAACTTCGGGAAATGTTGCCAGTGGATTTATATCATCTACACAGCAGTCTATGACATCCGGAATAAAAATTATAGGCTGCTATAACACAGGTGATGTGGAAGGACAGCTTGCAGCAGCATTTGCTTCCTTATTGCAGGGCAATTATTCCGGAACTTTAAACGGATGCTATAGCACAGTATCAGATCTTGCCTTAGTGTCGTTAGCATCGAATGTGCAACCAGCGGGAAATTATATTTTCTCCGGCACAATTGAGCCGACTTATGAAGCCGTTTGGGCGATGAACAATGCTATAGGAAGTACAGCATGGAGTTATAACGGCGAAAGCGATTACCCTCAATGGGCAGATGCAGATACAGTTCCAATTTATCGTATCGGTCTGCATCGCATGACAGAAGGAGATACATCTGGTTACGGCAATATTACAGTTTCTAAATCAGAAGGCGCTGATTCGCTGAAAAACGTTCTTGAAGAAAGTGAAGACGGACTGGCCTTCTATGGCAACGCTGATATGGAAGTTACACTTACATTTACAGGGGAAGCCTATTCAGAGGAAAAGAATAATCAAATTACAGTAGAAACAACTCCTAAAAATCAAGGCGTTATGATAACTGGCGAGAGTACAGATGAAGCAGGCGATAATATTGATGAAACTGAAACAGGTTCAGGTAATGCAGCAACTGACCCGCAGGAACAGACCTTAAATCAGGTGACTTATCGTTTCACAGTATCTGATGGAGATACCAGTGTTGTATATGGTGAGAAGGCAGAGTGGGATAATATTACTACTACTACATGGTATAATGGTACTGACAACGAATTCATATTGACCACATATGGAGAACTTAAAGGCTTTGAGGAGCTGGTTAACAGCGGAAACACTTTTGAAGGAAAAACTGTTAAACTGGGAAAAGATATAAAAATTCCGGAAGGGAAAATGTGGACTGCAATAGGTTCCAGCACAACTAAATATTTTGCGGGCACTTTTGACGGACAGGGAAATATTGTAAGCGGAGTGAAGATCAATGCCACAATTGCCAATCAAGGTTTCTTCGGATATATTAATGGGGCAGAGGTAAAGAATTTGACACTTAAAGACGGCTCTGTGACAAGTACAAAAATGTATGTTGGCGGAATTGCCGGATACGCTAGTGGCTCCGTAATTGAAAATTGTACGAACGAGCTTGATATTACATCAAGCACCAATCGTGTCGGTGGAATTATTGGATATGGTACGGCAACGACAGTTAGTGTTTGCAATAACAATGGAAATATAACGGGTACGTCTAGCAGCAGCTATGTAGGAGGCATTGCAGGATATGTTCTGACAAATTCATCGATTGAAAAATCGATGAACACGGGAACGGTAAGCACGGCATCTGCAACCGCTAATACTGGAGGTATCGCCGGATATGGAACCGGCTCTACTGTACATATCAAGTCTTGCCTGAACATTGGACAGGTAACAGGGGGATATGCTGGCGGTATCGTAGGATATTGTTATCATGCAAATATCGCTGGATCTGTCAGCTATGTCAGCGGCAGTGAAGCTCTTAAAGCTATTGGTAAAGATTACAATGGAGTATATGACGCAGTATATTCAAATCAGGAAAATACAGACGTAGACTTTGAAGGAAAAGTGATCGTAAGCGAGTTAAACGCAGCTATCGGCGAAAATTTCTGGGGCTATAACTGGTCGAATACAGAGGGTTATAAATATCCGATTTTTGCAGATAACGGTGAGAATCCAGTTTACAGTATAGCTCTTAAACCTGCTGAGGGAGCAACCTTAGAAAAAATTACAGTTAATGGTTCAGAAGAATCATCCAGCCCGTATTACGGAAGGAATAAGGAACTTTACATAAGCCTGACTGGAGACAAGGAAACCACTTTCATGGCTTTCAGAAACGGTCAGATGATTTACGAAACAGGAAGCCTTGATGTTGGAATTGAGTGCGAGGACGGCAGTCTTGCCAATGTAACTGTAGTTTATGGTTCAAAAGATGCTTTAGAAGCTGTAGAGGTAACCGAATGGTATGACAGCTTGATTTCTGAGTTTATTATATATACTGCCGGACAACTTAAAGGCCTTGCGACTTTGGTAAACGAGGGCATAACTTTTGAAGGAAAAACCATAACTTTAGCAGATGATATAGACTTATCCAAGGTTTGCAGCGAAAATAAACCTTGGAAGCCAATCGGCTGGTATTACAGCGCATCTGTATGCAAGTATTTCAGCGGTACTTTTGACGGAGCAGGTAATACCATCAGGGGACTTTACGCTTATAAAGACAGCAGCGCCGCCGATTCTACCGGCTCAGACGGTATGGGTAAAACCCTTGGTTTATTCGGCGCTACTGACAGTGCAATTCTTAAAAATTTCACAGTAGAAGGCACAGTGATATGGGAGCAGGAAGAAACCAGCGCGGGCGGCGGCGTCGGTGGAGTTCTCGGTTTAAATTATAAAGGTGATACTACTTTAGAAAACATAACAAGTAGGATAAACGTAAACAGTAAAGCTTTCTACACAGGCGGTATCGTTGGATATGTAAATCAAGGAGGCGGCAGTACAACGCAAGATTCACCGTTTGCAGCTACAGGATTGGTAAATGAAGGAACCGTAGTTTATAACGGTACCGAGGCTGCTTACGTGGGAGGTCTCTTTGGATGCCTTTTAGGAGGATACCAAGGAAACGGTGACGTTACGCTATCCTGCAACACCGGAGAAGTAAAGAATAATAGTGAGGAAGGCTTTGCAGGTGGTTTAATCGGATTATACAAACCGGTTGCTACATATAAGGGTCCGTACTTCAATATGACGGATATTTCCGATTGCTATAATTCAGGAAATGTATATGGTATAACTGCTGCAGGAATAATCGCAAAAGTGCAGGCTGGAGGAATAACTAATGCCGCTGCTAACGGACAGCCTCAGATGAGAAACCTTCTCAGCACCGGAAGCATCTATGGTGTTACTGCTTGCTATGGAACAATCAGCGATGGAGATTATATTGGAAAGAATTATACCGGAGCAGAAGTTATTGTAGTAAAGAGTATCGCTGAGGCTGCAAAAAACATATTCTTTGATAAAGATAAATTGTATTTATGCACCGGTCTCGATGAAGAAGGAATTAATAACGCGACGACGATAGAAAGCTATCAGGAAAACGATATTGTAGTCGATGAAACTACCGCAGAAGAATTGGCAAGTGGAAGAATTGCTTATTTGCTTGATAACGGCGGAACTAATCTGGATCGAGCCGGCATTTGGGGTCATGATTCAAAGACAGGGATGCCTGCATTCCTTAGCCTGACTGCCACTGCGGTTTATAAAATAGAAGTTACAGCATCTGAAGGAGGAAAGCTTGAAAAGAATCAAACATCGTCAGTAAATGTAATCAGTCAGTCCACCTCGGAGGATGGCAGCATAGAGGAATACTACTTCACTACAGATGCGACAGACACTTCATTTATTTCTTTCTCGGTAGAAGGAAATGAAGGATTTATTTTAAATACCATCCATGTATATAGAGTTGACAATCAGTCTGAAATTGAGACAACTATCAATGAAATTGAAGGAGAATCAATAAAGTATACAGTTTCATTTAAGATTCCCGCAGGAACGGATATAAGCGTTGAAGCAGATTTCTGCGAAACTCCGGAAGCCATGGGTCAGGATATGAATCTGATTCTGGAAGGAAACGGTGGAAGCTGGAAAGACGGTGAAAATGAAACAACGCAGAAAACTGTTAAGACTACTGTCGGAACCAGATTCTCGGCTATTGATCAGTTATCATCAGAAGACACTGCTTTAACTAACGGTAATTATGAATTCACAGGATGGTATCTGGATAAAGCATGCACTCAGCCGGTAGATTTATCCAAGATGATTTTACCGGAATCAGAGGATGCAGAAGTATTACAACTTACAATTTATGCAGGTTGGGATACAACTTCAAGATATTATAAAGTAAGCCTTGATGCAAATGAAGGAGCTTTCCCGGAAGGCACTGAATTGGAAACAGACGGCACAGTAGCTCTTATAGTAAAACAGGGAAGCACCGTGAACACCTCCAAATATACGCTTTCAAAAGAAGGTTTTGTCTTCTCAGGATGGTACTACGATAAGGAACTTCATCTTCCTTACAACAACGAAGGCATCACCGGAGACGTAACCCTTTACGCAGGCTGGAAAACACCGGCAGGCGTCGGTGGAGAAACAGTCCAAGTTATGATTACCTTCGATGCAAACGGCGGATACTTTGCTTCAGGTTCACAGAAAATTACTGCTTATCAGTCGAACGTAGAACTGGGAAGCACAGTCGCTATTGAAGATTTGGAAGTTCCGACGCCTTTAAGAGATTTGGAAAACGGCGTGGGATATGAATTTAAAGGATGGTATCTGAGCGAAGAAGCGACCCTTGCAGAAACACCTTGGACAGGTACAGAAAGTATAAGCGAGGATCTCACGCTGTATGCAAATTGGCTGATTGTAGACGACTTTGCCGAATATGTAAGCAGTAACGGAAACAGCGAAGACGCTCCGATTGTAATAAGCGATTATACCACTTTAGTCAAATTCAAGGAATATGTAAATAAAAACGACTCTTGCAGCGGTAAGTTCTTTGCACTTGGAAACAGTTTCTCAGTAAAGAGCGACTGGGGTTCAATTAATAATTTTGCAGGAACCTTTGACGGAAAAGGCTACACTTTGACTTATGAAGATGTCAATGCTCCTTTGTTTGGAACTGTAAAAGGCACCATAAAAAATCTCAATGTTGGCGGTACCGGCAAGGTAACCGGTGGTATCGCTGCCGGAATGAGCGCGGGAGCAGTAATAGATGGATGCAGCCTTGTATCGGGAACTAATATTTCAGGAAGCGACATCGGAGGCATAGTAGGCGGTATAGCTATGTCAGGCGGTCCATATTACATTAAAAACTGTGTAATCGAAGATGGAGTTACAATAACGGGCACCGGAAACTATGTAGGCGGTATCGTATGCAGAACTACCGGTTCCGGAGGACCTGTATATATTGAAAACTGCACAGTAAAGAATGCGACTATTATAGGAGCAGGAGAAGCCAGCTATAATGTAGGCGGTCTGGGCGGTATCATAGGATACGGCGGTTCTGTAAATATTAAAGAGTGTAATGTGGCAGCAGACATAAGAAGTAGAAATGCATCGGCTTCCGGAATTGGAGGCATCATGGGATGCTTAGGTTCTACTCAAGGTACAATTGAAATTGGACAGTGCGGGTTTACCGGTACTATCACTGTGGAAGGCGAGGGAGCAAGCATTGGAGGCATCATTGGCGGCAACATTTGGGGCAATGTAGATGCGACTAAGCTCACTGACGTATACAGCACAGGTTCAATCAGCGTAGGAAGCCTTAAAGCAGGAAGTACTATAGGAGGACTTCTGGGAAACAATAACAATTCAGGTAAGGTAGAGATTACCAATGCATATTGGTATGGAACTTATACTAATGGAAGTGGAAGTACTGAGGGGTTCGGTGCTATTACAGCCAATTCCAGCGCGGTAACTGTATCTAACGCATATTATATAGACACATATAATAGTACATTGGGAGAATCTAAAGATGCAGAGTTCTTTACTTCAGGCGAAGCAGCATATCTTCTTGATGGCGGTGACGGCACAAGGAGCAATGTATGGACACAGGGCGAAGGTCTTCCGGGAATCGGAGAACCTCCTGTATATAAAGTAACCGTGACTCCAAATCAGAGTGTAACATGGTCTGACGGAACAACAGCCGAAGTTACCATTACTATTACAACTCCGCAGGGAAATACACAAAACAGCGATGGCAGCGTGTTCGTAAAAAGTGGAGAAACAGTGACGGTAGATGTACAGGGATTGCCTGCGGATAAGGTAATCACCAATGAAGACGGAAGTACAACTACCGTATCATATACCGTAAACGTTACAGATACTAATGGAAACAGTTTGACAAGCACGCCGATAACTGCTAATATAAGCGGAAGCGGTACAGGTTCATCTTCGGAAGAGACTAAACCTGGTCAAGGTTCAGGCAGCTATCCAATTACAGGAGATGGTACGGGAGATGATCCTGGCAACGGCTCCGGAACAGGAGAAGGAGATGATCCCGGAACAGGCGACGGTCCTGGAACAAGCGATGGTCCCGGAACGGGAAATCAACCGGGAACAGGAGATAAACCTGGAACAAGCAATGGCAGCAATCACGGCGGCAATTCTACAAAGCCCGGAAACAGTAATGGAAATTCCAACACTCCTACGGTAAACAACGTTAATACTAATACTGATGTAAACGTTCAGCCAAGTCAGGAAGAACTGGAGACATTAGATGAACCTGAGGACAGTGATTCCGATATCACTCAGACGCAGCAGCAAGGAGGTGACATACAGCAAGGCGGCGGAAGCGACGGAGAGGATGATCCGGTTATCTATAAACTGGTTAAAAAAGTTACCAACGCTATTAAAGAAAACCCTGTTGTATCAATAATAGTATTGCTGGCAATTCTGTTCTTTATTATCTTCGGTTTCCTTAAGAGAAGAAAAAAGGATGAGGAAGAGCAGAGGAGAAAATAAAAGAAAGAGTGAGATAGAATATGAAAAATAAGAAATATTTGCTACAAAAAACTTTGACCTTTGCCATTTGCGTGGCATTGGTACTGAGTTCAGTGGGATTGGCTTTTGCAGCCGATCCCGGAAGTGTAATCAAAGATAATTGGGCTAATTTCCGCGGCACTTCTACACATAATGCTGTAACTGACAGTCCGGTACCGAATGATCCTTCCAACGCGGCTCTTTACTGGGCGACGAAAGCAGGGAGCGGTTACGGAAGCCAAGCTGTAGGTTCGCCTATTTTGGTAGACGGATACCTTTATTTTAATCAGGGAACAAATATCTTTAAGATGGATGCCATGAGCGGTGAAATTGTTGCTTCCGGTGAAATGGTAAGCATGTCCAATTTCAGTATAGTGCCTCCGACCTATGCCTATGGCAAAATTTTTGTAGGATTATCCGGAGGAAGGATTCAGGCATTTGATGCAGAAACTCTGGAATCCCTGTGGGTTTATCAAGACGAGCTTGGAGGACAGCCGAACTGCCCAATTACATACTATAACGGATATGTGTACACAGGTTTTTGGAACTCCGAAACCAGAGATGCTAACTTTGTATGTGTGCCTGTAAAAGACAGCAATACCAAAAAGACTACTGAGGCTCAAAAAGCTAAGTGGACATATACATCTGCAGGAGGATTTTATTGGGCAGGCGCTTATGTTAACAGTAATTTTGTTCTGGTGGGCACAGACGACGGCGATTCAGGTTATACAAGCCAGACCTCAAAGCTTCTTTGCTTGGACCCTACAACAGGCAAATTACTGGATCAGGTTACCGGCCTTAATGCAGATATAAGAAGTAACGTTTCATACGATAAGACTACTAAACGCTACTACTTTACAACTAAGGGCGGAAGCTTTTATTCTGTAAAAGTATCGACTAAAGGTAAAATAAGCGATTTAAAAGAAATTGACTTAGGCGGCATGAGTACTTCAACACCGGCAATTTATAACGGTCGCGCCTATGTGGGAGTTTCCGGTCAGGGACAATTTTCTAAATATCAAGGTCACAACATTACAGTAATTGACCTTAGTAGCTGGGAAATAGCTTATACTCTGGATTGCATGGGATATCCTCAGACAAGCGGATTAATTTCCACCGCCTATGAAGATGAAGAAGGATATGCTTACGTATATTTCTTTGAAAATATGACTCCGGGAAAACTCAGATATCTTAAAGATAAGCCGGGTCAGACAGAACCGGTAACTTATGTGGAAGAAACATTTACTGTAAATGGGGAAGATATAACATATACTTGCGCGCCTACACTTTTTACGCCGCAGGGAGCACAAGCTCAATATGCAATTTGCAGCCCTATTGTTGATGAATACGGCACCATTTATTTTAAGAACGATTCGGCTCACATGATGGCTTTGGGAAGCAAGATTCTCAGCATCGAGGTAACAAAAAAACCTACTCAGACTACTTATGATATAGGCGACAACTTCAACACATCAGGTATGAAAGTAGTAGCTAATCTGGCAAACGGCATGACGCGAGATATTTCTCAGTATATTACCGTTTCGGACGAGGCCTTTATAGGAGGCGAAACCGAAGTGACCGTTTACTATGACAAGCAGATGTATAATGATGAA
>CAZYWO010000066.1:0-11015 GCA_964651095.1 uncultured Oscillospiraceae bacterium
ATCATAGAAGACCTGTTGCTAATAGCTATTTACAGAAAAAGTTTCATACTCTCTTTTTTTAATTGTGTACTCATTTAAAAAACAGCGTATTACAGTAATGCAGGATATATGAATTCAGCCGGGGAGCGTACAGGACTATCCCAAAGTTTGTGTAAACCTTCAAACTGGTGTAAGATAGAGTTACTTAGTTTGGAGGTTTTATTTTGTATTAGAAATCCACCGGCTATGCCGGTGGATAGTTATAATATTTACAGACTTTTTTTCATAGTCTCCTTTGAATACTTACTCAATATCCAACTCCATTGGTTCGTCAAGATGATCGGAAACATATTTCCCGTTTTTCTTCCTCTGTTTTATACATTCGGTTAAAAGGTATTCAATCTGCCCGTTAATTGAACGAAAATCATCTTCTGCCCAAGCGGCAAGTTGATTATAAAGTTGTTCTGATACCCTTAGAGGGATTTGCTTCTTTGTTTTTTCTGCCATGCATTAATACAAACTTCCGCTGTTAACAATAGGCTGTGCATCTTTGTTTCCACAAAGAACAACCAGCAGATTGGAAACCATAGCGGCCTTTCTTTCCTCATCTAATTCAACAATATCGTTTTCATTGAGCTTTTCAAGAGCCATCTCTACCATTCCTACAGCGCCGTCAACTATCATCTTTCTTGCATCGATTATAGCTGAAGCTTGCTGTCTTTGGAGCATTACTGCGGCTATTTCAGGTGCGTAAGCAAGATATGTGATTCGTGCTTCTATAATTTCAAGACCGGCGTTTTCAACCTTTTGCTGAATTTCATCCCGAATTCTCATAGCAACAATCTCGCTGGAACCTCTTAGGCTTCCTTCATCAGCAATACCGTCGCCTGTAGTATCCACATTAGGAGAAACATCGTAAGGGTAAACGCGGACTATATTTCTCAAAGCGCTGTCGCATTGAAGGGATAGATATTCCTTAAAATTATCCACATTAAAGACGGCCTTGGCAGTATCGGTAACACGCCACATTACGGCAATGCCGATTTCTATGGGATTTCCGAGACAATCATTAATTTTTTGACGGTTATTATTTAAGGTCATAATTTTAAGAGAAATTTTTTTGCCTATTGAGTCTGAAGATGATTCTGCTGTAGCCGAAGCTAAAGTTTTATTGCCATTATCCACATCGCCGCTTTGTTTCAGTTTAGTCTTTGAAGCGGGATTTATCGCTGTACAGAAAGGATTAACGAAGTAAAAGCCTTCGCCCTTGAGAGTACCTATGTATTTGCCGAAAAGTGTGAGAACCAGAGCTTCTTGAGGTTTTAGAACCTTAAGTCCACATAAAGGAAACCAGCCTAATGCAAGCCATATGATACTTATAATCATTACGATTGGCAAACCGCCGCGTTCAAAATGAATTCCACCTAAAACACATCCTATTATTGCACAAATATAAAGGGCAGCTATAAGCAGCATTGCCAGCATACCGTTCTTTTTTCCTGTTAAAATTTTTTCATCCATGTTTACTGAATCCTCCTCTATGTTTTATATTTGTCCTTAATTTATCTTTATGATATCAAAATGATATCATATTGTCAATAACAAAATTAATATTCTTAAATATTAAAAAAGTGTAGCCTTTTTTACAGCATGATAAAATATTTATATAATAACTTACAAGGAGAAGAAGTTAAATTTATCCGTATGAATCAAAAGGTGATACATACGATGATTTTAACCCGGAACCATATACTATACGGATAACAGAAGAACTGCTTGACTTAGGATATATACCCAAACTCACAGTTATAAGGGCAGGGCATAATTCTGAAACCCTTGCTGTTGAAGAAAGTTTTGTGAATTAGGAAAATCAACGACAATGATAGAATTCATGCCATCACTATGATATTACCTATGCCTGAGAATATTGATTATGAAAATATAAGAGAATATCTTTATGATGCCGGAAAGGCTCTTCGGGCATTATTAAGCGAAAACATTGTGATGCAACTTGAAGTTTACATTTTTCAAATATATATTGGTGGATTGCTAGAGAAGGTGTATGATAAAATTTATGTACAGATTTACAAGACTGGGAGGATTAATTTATGAATTTTAATCAACAATTGGCAGCATATAGAAAGACAAAGGGAATATCACAGGAAAATCTGGCTGATATGCTGGGCGTGTCAAGGCAAGCAGTTTCAAAATGGGAAACGGGCGAGAGTCAGCCGGAGATGGGAAATCTTCTTGCGATATGCAGAATACTTCAGGTTTCTCCTAACGACCTGATAGGATATGAGAACGCAGAAGATATTAACCAATTAAATAGCAGATGCCATGATTCAGAGTATGGCGATGGAAACTGTCCAGAAGATAACTCAAATAACAATTCAAATAAGGGCCATAAGCGTTCGATTTTAATTACACTTGTAATTGCCCCTGTATGTTTAGTAATTGGCATAGCCATAGGTTCTTTTATAGGAAATGATTCTTCTAAAGAGGGTACAGATTTGCTTGAGGATGGGGAAACCTTGAAAATAAGCAACTTTATTTTTGAATATACTTCCGGGAGTGACAAAGGTGATTTGATGCTTACATTTATACCGAGTATTTCAAATAAGGATTAAAATATGAGATTGTACGTATAGACTCAAATGGAAATACTAAAACTTATCCCGTTGAATACAGCGATGGAATGTGCACAGGCTTTGTGGAACTTATTGAGTATCAGGAGGTAACTTTTGTTGCCAAGATTTCTGATGGTGAAAGAGTGATAAGAAAGGGGCTGTTTAAAGTCACAGATAACGGCGATAATAGTTATAGCAATGAAGAAATTTGGAAATAAATCTGCCAACATTCACCTATAAAAAGAACCTGTGAGTAATACAGATGAAGCGTCAATCAAGCATTTCAATATGATTAGTCCGGCTCCTAACCCCGCCCGAAACTTACCAACAGCTCCTAAGCCCCCGAAACTTACCGGAAGCTATGAAATATGATTGCCTCCCAATCTCAAAGGAATATGCCCTCTCACATATAAACCAGAAACGGCGCATCATCTTTAAAGAGAATGTATAATAGCTGTTGACGAGGGCGAATCGAGCAAGTTGTTACTAATTTTGTGTCTAATGCGGTCTGCTATACTCCGAAAGTAGGAACTATCTAAAGTATGGGAGAACTTTTATCAAACAGATAAGTCACGCGACAGCAGGGGCGACGGGTTTAGTTTAAAAATTTTAATACAATAGATATTGACATTTTAATACAGTGTGAGATAATTGTACCAGAGTATAAAATTGTACTCTGGTACAATTTTTAAAAAGAAAATTATCTCTTATTCAGATGAAAAGGAGTTATATATGAAAAAAGATTTAAGTACCACGTCTACACCATCACAAAAACTCAGCAAAAAGGAAAATATGGCTCAGGTGATTAAATTTGCATTATTTTCTGCGTCAGCAGGCATAATCCAGACAATATCCTTTGCCATTGTAACCGAACTGACAACATGGTCATATACGCCATGCTATCTGATTGCGCTGACTCTTTCAGTATTGTGGAATTTTACGCTTAACAGGGAATTTACTTTTAAATCAGCTAACAATGTGCCTTTGGCAATGATAAAAGTGGCGGCGTTTTACTGCGTTTTCACACCTCTTTCAACGTGGTGGGGAACAGCCCTTACAAACGCAGGCTGGAACGAGTACATAGTCCTTTTTGGAACGATGGCTGTAAATCTTACTACCGAGTTTGCCTACGATAGATTCTTCGTCTTCAGAGGAACGATGAACACTAATAAACGCGCCGGAGCCGGCGTAAATAAAGAAACAATTAAAAATGAAGAGGAACAAAGATAAGGAGGCTTGGTGCATGGAGGCCGAAAAACATCTTACGAAGAAGGAAAAAAGCAGACTTAAAATTATGCATGCGGCAAAAGGCCTTTTTGAGAAACAGGGGATCGATGGCACAACCTTTACTCAAATAGCAAAAGAAGCCGACGTATGCAGAACTACCGTGTTTAATCATTTTGCAGGAACAAAGGAATTGATGTTTGCAATATTTGCTCAGGAAGTAGACGACCTTGTAGAATACTGCGAGAAAACAGACATGAGCGGAGTTTCGCTGGTATACGCCTTATTTGACAGACTTATAGAAGATACTGCATACTATCCCATGCTTTCAGCAAGGCTTTTAAACAACGCAGTTTTAAGCAGGGAAAGTAATAATCCAATTACAATTATAGAACAAATAACTGAGAAAAATCTCTGTGAGGCGGCGAGCCGATCTATTAGTGATGAATCAGGTGCGGATCAAAGGCAAAAAGCAATGTTAATATGCGGAGCTTACTATGGTTTAGTAAATCATTATTATATAAATAATAAGAGCTTTGACGAAAAAATCATGAAAAAAGAATTGCATGCCATGCTTGAAATAATTTTAGGAGGAAAAGAACATGAACAATTCGGGAATCAGCAGATGGGATGACCCAAAAGAAATCAATGATAAGTTAAAGACCTTAACAGAACAGCCAATCTGGGAAGTAAGCGGCGATTACTATCAAAACCAAGTTTTAAAATATTATGACGAAAAATGCGTTAAATCAAAAGCAATCTACGAAGAAGCAAAGAATTATATTCCCGGGGGAGTTCAGCATAATCTTGCTTTCAACAAACCTTTTCCTGTGGCTTTCGCTAAAGCAGACGGAGCGTACCTTTACGATCAAGACGGGAACCAATACGTAGATTTTCTTCAAGCAGGAGGTCCTACTATTCTCGGAAGCAATTATGAACCTGTAAGGCAGGCAGTTATAGAGCTTTTGAACAACTGCGGACCTGTAACGGGGCTTCTCCATGAAGCGGAACTTCTTATAGCTAAGGAAATCAACAAACACATGCCTAATGTAGAAATGTTTCGTATGCTGGGAAGTGGCACAGAATCTGTAATGGCAGCTTTGAGGATTGCACGTATTGCAACAGGAAATAAACGAATTATCAAGATAGGAGGCGCTTACCACGGCTGGAGCGATCAGATGGTATATGGTCTCAAAATTCCCGGAAGCAGGGCTCTCCTCGAGTCCCACGGTATTCCCAGAGGCGGATACGGAAAAACCGATGAAGTAAAACCTAATGATTTGAATATGCTCGAAGGCATGCTTAAGAGAAATAAATTAAAAGGCGGCACTGCCGCTGTAATTGTCGAACCTGTAGGCCCTGAAAGCGGTACCAGACCTGTTGCAATGGATTACAATAAGGGCGTAAGAAAACTTTGTGATAAATACGGCGCACTTATGATTTTTGATGAGGTAGTAACAGGCTTCCGTGTGGGGCTGGGTGGAGCGCAGGAATTCTTTGACGTGGTTCCTGACCTTACCGTATTTGGAAAAATAGTTGCAGGCGGATATCCGGCAGCAGGCGGTGTAGGTGGAAAGAAAGAGTACGCTCAACTGATGGTAGCAGGATTGGTAACGGGAAAACACAGGGCTTATGTAGGCGGAACTCTGGCAGCCAACCCGCTTTCAGCCTTAGCAGGATATACAGCAATTAAGGAAATCGCAAGAACGGGAGCATGTGAAATCGCAGGCAGAGCAGGCGACAGACTTTGCGATGGACTTAAGGAGCTTATTGAAAAATACAGTTTACCGTTTGTGGCATACAACCAAGGCAGCATCGTTCACCTGGAATGTACCGGGGCAATGAGCTACGACTATTCTTCATTTTCTTTCGTAAAATCAGCTCTGGGAATTCTTAAAAATAAGAAAACGATGTATACCAGAAAGGATTCTATGGAAAAAATGGGAGCTGCATATATGGCGAACGGCATAGTAACGCTGGCAGGAAGCAGACTTTATACATCTATGGCTGACACTGACGAGGTCATAGACGAAGCATTAAACAGATTTGAACATGTATTCAAAAACGTTGTAAAAACAGATAAATGCTTGGCAAAATAGAAAGAAGTCTGAAAACAAACAGCAGCTAAGCAGCATAAAGCAGGAGGTAGTGATGATAAAATATATTATGGCTCACGACATGGGTACAAGTTCAGATAAGGCGGTGTTAGTGGATTTTGAGGGAAATATTATTGCAACGGCTGTAGAACCGTATCCGACTTTTTATCCCAATCCTGCGTGGGTCGAACAGAATCCGGAGGACTACTGGAATGCAGTTTGCAAGGCAAGCAGCAGAATCATATCGGATAACGGAATTGATCCGTCTGATGTAAAAGGGTTAATTTTTTCAACTCAAGCACAGGGAATAATTCCTGTAAGTAAAGACGGCAGGGTTCTTTACAACAATATAACATGGGTCGATGGCCGTGCAGAAAAACAGGCAGAAATCATCATGAAAAAAATGGGAGGAAAGAAGATTTTCTCCATGGTTTCCGGAACCCCCATAATGGGAAAAGACTGTATCCCTAAAATTGTATGGCTTAAAGAGGAACGCCCCCAAATATATAAGGAAACACACAAGATACTGGATGTAAACGGCTATCTTAAATTCAAATGCACGGGCAAGATGGTGACGGAAATTTCAGGCGCATCTTCTTACGGGCTTGATCTTAAAAAGAAGGAATGGCTCGGAGTAATGAAATTTACAGGCGTAGACATGGAAAAACTTCCTCCGCTTGTTTGCAGCACGGATATGGTAGGCGGATTGCTTCCTGAAGCCGCGGCTACAATGGGGCTTCAGGAAGGTACGCCTGTATTTGGAGGCTGTGATGATGTGCAGGCTGCGGCAGTAGGGTCAGGAATGTGCGGCGATGGAGATTTACATATCTACCTTGGAACTTCTGCATGGGTTGCAGCCGCCAGCAAAACTGCCGACAAGTTTATGCATGGCGCGGCAGCAATCCAAAGCGCCGACAAGCAAATGAACTTAATTGCCGGCATTACAGAATCGGCAGGAGCTAATATCCAATGGATTTGCGATGAGTTCTTTGCAAGAGAAAAGGAAGAATACGGAGATGGGATATACAATTATATGGATGAGGTTATAAAGACAATACCTCCGGGAAGCGACCACTTGGTATGTACTCCATGGATGCTTGGAGAACGTTGTCCCGTATCTTCGACAACGACCAGAGCCACTTTATTTAATATAAGTATGGTACATACCAGAGAACACCTCATGCGAGCAGTATATGAGGGCATTGGGTACAATTTAAGATGGATATTAGAAAATTATCATCGTGATTACGGGTTTACATGTGATAATTTTAGAATTATAGGTGGAGGCGCTTTAGACGACGGCTGGATGCAGATAATTGCCGATATTACAGGCAAAAATTTTGCAGTAGTAAAAGATCCCAGAAATGCAGGCGCTGTAGGCGTAGCGGTAGTAGCTCTCATAGGACTGGGGGAACTGCCCGGATTCGATGCGGCAAGAGATTTTGTGCGTATCGAGAAGAGGTATAAGCCAAATCCTGAAAATAAGGCTATATACGACTCTTTATTTGAGGATTATAAAAATATTTACAGATCTCTTAAAAAAGCTTATATTATAGCTAATGGACAGAGGTTTACAGGGCAGGAAAGATAAAGTGTTAAATTAAAAAACGCCCCAAAGTCAGACCAAATAACCATGAACAGAGAATAACAGGAGAGAAGTTTAAATGGAAAGAGAATATGAGTTATTAAAAAAATATGCCAATATGATGGCAAGCCAGGACTACCCTGTAGGCGAGGCAGCAATGCTCATGCTGGAAACTGAGGAGGGAGTATTTGCAACCAAATATGGAGCTGATTTGTCAGACCTTAAATATGATCAGGTTGAAAAACTTAATATAAAAAAACTTCCTATGTCCGATAGTGGAATGAAAGCTATGGTGTATTCTCAGACGCCTTATTGCCAGAAGTGCCTTAAAGATGCGAGAGCATTTAAACCTTCGCTGGACGATATGGCACAGATTATAGGGCCTGCCGCATATATAGCAGATGGACGCGACAGTAATAAGTCGGTTGGAAAATCGCTGAAGAAAGCCCTTAGCAAAAATGCCGGATGTTTTGTGTTAAGAAGTATAGAAGCCAAGGGCGAAGGATCAGGCTACACCGTAACTGTCGGAAGAAGCCTTTTCGAAGCCGTAGTAGCTATGACAGTGCTGGAGAAATCTGCTGAAACTACAATTTTAGCAGATAAAATCGGCGGCGCTAAAAATATTAACCCCATCGAAACCAGACTTATGAGGAAAATATATAAGAAAAAATATTCTAAAGCAGAAGAAATTGCTAAGATCACAGAGGCTTATACGGGGATAACAGATGGTACTGAGACTTATCAAGGCGACGATGATCGGGTATGCCAAGCTTGGCAGGAACAGACTGATAAATCTTGTGATAGCCGGAAATCCCGAGAACAGATTTTGCGCGAAAAGCTTGTAGACTATGGAAAAAAACTTGTAGACTGCGGCTTGGTTCAGGGAACTTGGGGGAATCTTTCCATCAGGCTGGATGAAAACAACATGCTGGTAACGCCCTCCGGACTGGACTATATGAGACTTACGCCTGAGGATATGGTTAAAGTTCACATAAATACTCTTGAATATGAGGGAGATCTGAAACCGACGTCGGAGAAAGGACTTCATGCGGAGATCTATAAGAGAAGAACCGACGTTAACAGCGTGATTCATACCCATTCAAAATATGCCTGCGTTTTCGCAGCCGCAGAAAAATCCATGCCCGTTGAGGATAGTGAAATGCAGAAAATTTTCAGCAATGAAATAAAACTGGCAGGATACGCGCTTCCGGGTACTAAGAAGTTGATGATTAATACGGCAAACGCTCTCGGAAACAACTTTGCCTGTATAATGAGCCATCACGGAATGGTTGCATGTGGGCATGATATTGAAACTGCTTTCGACAACTGTGTAAAAGTTGAAGACTGCGGAAAGCAGTACCTTAAATAATAAACCGCCGTGCGGCAGTAAAAGTAAAGAGTAGATGTAAATTGTAAGAAATAGTTCAGATTTAATTAAAAAAGTTTTAAGTCCCTTTTGATACTATTAAGGTATTGAAAGGGATTTTTATTAAATCTTTTTCAGAAATATGAAGGTTAATACTAATGAGAAACAAAATTTAAAAGGGGTTAGGATTTGAAACAATGGGAATGAACGAGACGGATTATAGAATGAAGAGGAGAACCAAAGAACGCCAAGAAAAAAAGAAAAGGGCCATAAGAAAGCGCATGTTTATATTCAGACTTTGCGTGATAATATTGTGCCTATATATTGGTTATGCAGCATTATTTCTGCTTTTCCCTCAAGCAGGAATAAGAATATCCTCTTTTGCCGATGGAATATTAGGCATTGATAATGTAAGCAGTAAATATGATGAAATAAGTTTGTCCGGTTTATATAGCAAGAAAGCCGTTCTTATGGAGCTTGAAAGCGGGGAAATCATTGCAGACAGGAATGGAAACAAAAAAATGTATCCGGCGTCGCTGACTAAAATAATGACTGCGTTGGTGGCAATAGAAAATATTGAGGATTTACAATCAAAAACCACGTTTTCCGGCGAAATATATGATGAAGTATACGAAAACAACGGTTCAATGTCAGATTTTTTGCTCGGAGAAACCGTTAAATATGAAGATGTACTTTACGGTGTCATCCTCCAGTCAGGCGGCGACTGCTGCATGATTTTGGCAAGAGATATTTCCGGTTCCGAAGAAGATTTTGTAAAATTGATGAATCAAAAGGCGAAAGAACTTGGAATGGAAAATACCAATTTTGTCAACTGCACGGGATTACATGACAGCCAACATTATTCTACAGCAGAAGACATGGCAAAACTTCTGAAAGAAGCTCTTGAAAACCAAGAGTTCAGAAAAATCTTTACTTCATGGAGCTATACTGTAGATTCGACCAACATGCGCAGCGAAGGATTTGGAATTACTACCACCATGTATAATGGAGCAGAGAACTTTTCCATTAACAACGGCGAAATTTCAGGAGGAAAGACGGGCTATACCAGCAAGGCAGGTTTATGCCTTGCATCTTTGGCAGAGGTTAACGGCAGAGAATACATTCTTATAACCGGCAGTGCGGAAGGCGACCATTATACGGTTCAGTACAACATTAAAGATGCGGTACAGGTATATAATCAGGTGGCAAAATCCAATATTGAATAAAGCTACGGATAATGCTGAAAAATGCAAAGACTTTATAAAAACTACAATTCCGCTTTTTATTTGCTTGCATGTCAATTGGGTTATGGCTATAATGTAGTAAACAAATGGAAAAACAAAAGACGTCGCTGTGGAAAGCGCTGCATTGAAGATTGGTTTTTGATTTTTTAAAGCTAAGAGGGAAAAAAGATGAATGCACAGGAAGTTTTCAAGAAAAATTTAAAATATATAAGCCAGACGGAGATTTCGCCTGAATTGATAAAGGGACAGTTTGTAAAGAGTCGGACGAGATTTTTCCTTAAGGTTGGCGAGATAGATTGTCCCAGCGGTAAAATTGTCGTTTCAGACCCGTTGGCATATCTTGCGGCAGGCAGATTCTGTCCGCAGATGGAACTGACCGTTCCTTCGGGTACATATACAGCGGAAGTCTCAATTTGCAGAAACCCACTTTTCGGAATCAGAGTATGCACTGCAATGTTAAGAATAAAGGAAACAGAGGCTGTAAAATATGTTTGTGCTGCGCCTACAGAGAAAACAGCGGTAGGTAAATGTGCCGACGGTATATTGACCGGTTTCCCTGTTGACGCAGGTATGATATCGTTTTGCGATTCAGATGTAGCACTTGAGTATCAACAATTTCTGAATAAGTGGTATGAAGAACACTCGAATGGTAATCATTACGATGATTACTTTGCGGAATTTTTTGCAGAAAGCTGGGAAAGGTTACCTGCGTACCAGCGGGAAGGCGGAGATTTCATAGAATGGACAAATCCTGACAGCGGTAAACGCCTTGTTATGATTGCTTCCGGATTTGGTGACGGATTTTATCAGGCGTTTTGGGGATATGATAAGAATGATGATATTTGTCAACTGATTGTCCCTATGGTGAATCCCGATTTAGTAGAAGAATGC
>CAZYWO010000067.1:0-11011 GCA_964651095.1 uncultured Oscillospiraceae bacterium
ACCCGCAATTAATCGATTTATTTTCGCTCCACCCCAACATTTGACACAGAGCCAATATTTTTATGTAAAATATCTTAATTATGAAATTATGCACATTTACGCCTTATTCTGCTGCGCTACAAGGTCTGTTGCTCCGTAAATTTCACGAAGTTTCGGTTTTTCAATTTTTCCTGTAGGGTTGCGCGGCACATCTGCAAATATAACTTTTCGCGGACGTTTGTAACGAGGAAGCTGCATGCAGAATTGATTTATTTCATCTTCCGTACATTCAACGCCCGGAACTAATTCAATGATGGCGGTTACAATTTCACCCAGACGGTCGTCGTGCAGACCGATGACAGCCACGTCCTTGATCTTTTCGTTAGCACTTAGGAAGTCTTCTATCTGAACAGGATAAATATTTTCACCACCGGATATGATAACATCCTTACGTCGGTCAACTAACCATATAAAACCATCCTCGTCTTTTTGAGCCATGTCTCCTGTAAGCAGCCACTGGTTGTTTTCTCCGCGAAGAACAGCCTTGGAGGATTCTTCGTCGTTATAATAACAAGTCATTACTCCCGGACCTTTTACAGCCAGTTCGCCTACTAAACCATCCTTTACTTCATTGAAATTTTCGTCAACGATTTTGACTTCCCAACCATAACCGGCGACGCCGATAGCGCCTACTTTATGAATGTTTTCTACGCCAAGGTGTACGCAGCCTGGTCCGATTGATTCGCTCAGACCGTAGTTGGTATCATATTGGTGATTAGGAAAGTAGGTCAGCCAGCGACGGATGAGGCTTTGAGGTACAGGCTGTGCGCCGATGTGCATAAGTCTCCATTGCGATAGCTGATAATTTTCTACTTTTAGTTTACCAGTGTCGAGGGCGGTAAGAATGTCTTGAGCCCAAGGAACCAGCAGCCAAACGATGGTACACTTTTCTTTGGAAGCAGTTTCAAGAATAGTTTCCGGAGTAGTCCCCTTTAAAAGAACGGCCTTGCCGCCTACAATAAGGCTTCCAAACCAGTGCATTTTAGCGCCTGTATGGTACAAAGGCGGTATACAAAGGAAAACGTCGTCTTTAGTTTGACCGTGATGGTTCTGTTCAGTTTTGCAGGCGTGAACCAGACTTTCGTGATTATGTAAAATGGCTTTCGGAAAACCTGTCGTGCCGGATGAAAAGTATATTGCAGCGTCGTCGCTGTCTGAAATCTCAATCTGAGGTTTCCTGCTTGAACAGTTAGAAGCAGCGCTGCTATAGTCCTCGGCAAAAGACGGGCAGTTCTCACCTACAAAATAAAGCAGACGGCCTTTGCTGATTTCCTCTGAAATTGATTCCACACGTCCGATAAATTCAGGACCGAATACGAGAACATCTACTTCCGCCTTGTCAAGACAATATTGGATTTCTTCAGATGTATAACGGAAATTTAATGGTACAGCCAACGCTCCCGTTTTAAGAATTCCGAAATAAATAGGAAGCCATTCAAGACAGTTCATAAGCAAAATAGCTACTTTATCACCTTTCTTAATGCCTCGGCTCAATAGCAGGTTTGCAAAGCGGTTGGCTTTCTCGTCAAAAACATGCCATGTGATTTCATTTCTGTAATATTCCGGAGATGTAGATTCCATAAGTTCATACTCCCGCCATGTTACGCGGCGTGATTCCTTTCTTTCCGGATTTACTTCTACAAGACAAACGTCGTCGCCGAACTGACGGCTGTTACGTTCTAAAAACTCAGTAATGGGCATGATATTTTCTCCTCTGTTTTTTATTTTTTTCTCATATATTAATTTAACTAATCTTAATTTAACTTAAATCAGAATTAAAGTCAAATGAAATAACCTATAATTTCAGAATTTTCAGTAAATTTTTGAAAATGCAGAAACCCAGTGTTTACAATTTACCTTTATGCGTGTTAAAATATCTACATGAAATACAATAAAAAAAGGAGTTTACATATGAAAGAATTGATGCTGGGTAATGCAGCCGTTGCAAGAGGTCTTTATGAGGCAGGCTGTCAGGTAGTTTCCAGCTATCCGGGAACACCAAGTACCGAAATCACAGAAGAATGTGCTAAATACGATGAAATATATTGCGAGTGGGCGCCAAACGAAAAGGTTGCCGTAGAAACGGCTTTCGGAGCTTCCTTGGCAGGAAAGAGAAGTTTTGCAGCCATGAAACACGTAGGCTTAAATGTGGCTGCCGATCCGGTCTTTACAATGTCGTACACCGGTGTAAACGGCGGATTCGTTATATGTGTTGCTGACGATGCTGCAATGCACTCTTCACAGAATGAACAGGACTCCAGAAACTATGCCAAGGCTGCCAAACTGCCTATGTTAGAACCGTCTGATTCGGCAGAAAGCCTTGAATTCACTAAATTGGCAATGGAACTTTCGGAAAAATACGATACTCCTGTGCTGCTTAAAATGTGCACGAGAGTTTCGCACTCACAAAGCGTTGTAGAAACTTCCCAAAGAACAGCGCCTGAAACCATTCAGTATCAGAAGAATATTCCAAAATACGTTATGCTTCCCGGCAACGCTAAGAAACGTCATCCGTTTGTAGAACAGCGTCTTTTGGATTTGGCTGAATTTGCAGAGACTTCAGAGATAAATCGTGTGGAAATGGGAGATACTGACCTTGGAATAATCACTTCGTCCACATGTTATCAATACGCTAAAGAAGTTTTCGGCAATAAAGCTTCTATCTTGAAGCTTGGAATGGCGTGGCCAATGCCGGAGCACAAAATCAAGGATTTCGCAGCTAAGGTTAACAGGCTTGTGGTCATTGAAGAGCTTGACCCGTTTATCGAAGATTATTGTAAAACATTGGGACTTAAAGTAGAAGGAAAGTCGATTTTCTCCATGGTGGGAGAATTTTCACAGAACGTGGTCGCAGAAAAACTCGGCCAGCCTGTAGATTCAGGGAAAAGACTTGAAGAACCTATTCCTGAACGACCTCCTGTAATGTGTCCGGGATGTCCACACAGAGGCCTGTTTTATACATTAAATAAGAATCGCTGCAATGTAATGGGCGATATTGGATGCTACACTCTTGGCGCTGTACCGCCGCTTTCTTCAATAGATTGCAGTACATGTATGGGCGGCTCCATAAGTTCCCTTCATGGATTTAACAAGGCGCTGGGTAAAGAGGGAGAGAAAAAGTCAGTGGCTGTTATCGGCGATTCCACTTTCATGCATTCAGGAATGACAGGTCTTGCCAACATAGCTTACAACCAGTCTAATTCAACAGTAATTATTTTGGACAACTCTATAACAGGTATGACTGGACATCAGCAAAACCCTACAACGGGATACAATATTAAGGGAGAACCTGCAGGAAAGGTTGATCTTGAGTCACTATGTCGTGCGATGGGTATCAACAGAGTTACGGTAGTTGACCCATACGATTTGAAAGCATGTAATAAAGCGTTAAAAGAAGAACTTGCAGCAGAGGAACCTTCCGTTATAATCAGCCGTCGCCCGTGCGTATTGCTTAAACATGTGAAACCTGAACCTGCTCTGAAGATTAATCCTTCAAGATGCAGCGGATGTAAATCATGTATGCGCATCGGATGTCCGTCGATCAGTTTCCATAACGGCGTTGCCATTGTTGACCACACTACTTGCGTAGGATGCGGAGTATGCAAACAACTTTGCGGACACGGCGCGTTTGAAGCCACAGATGAATTGATTTAAGAAAGGAGGAAGTATAAATGAACAATAAAACTACCAATGTGATGATTGTAGGAGTAGGCGGACAGGGAACCCTCCTTGCCAGCAAGACTCTTGGAAAACTTCTTCTTTCCGAAGGCTTTGATGTTAAAGTTTCCGAGGTTCACGGCATGAGCCAAAGAGGCGGAAGCGTAGTAACATACGTTAGATTCGGTGAAAAGGTTTACTCGCCGATTATCGACAAAGGAGAAGCTGATTACATAGTGTCATTTGAAAAACTGGAAGCGGCAAGATGGCTTGAGTATCTCAAACCGGAAGGCAAGATGATTACCAACCTGCACGAAACAGATCCGATGCCGGTTATTACCGGCGCGATGCCATATCCTGAAAACTTAATCGAAAAGATGGAAGCTCTTGGTGCAAGGGTTGACGCTATCGACGCTTTATCCTTGGCTGAAGAAGCTGGAAGCTCTAAGGCAGTCAACATGGTCCTTATGGGCAGACTTTCCAAATATTTTGATATTTCAGAAGAATCATGGATGGAGGCAATAAGTACCTGCGTACCTCCTAAGTTTCTGCAACTGAATAAAGAGGCTTTTGCCCTTGGAAGAAAATAGTTTGTGATGTTATATAAATAAAATATAAATAAAATGCATGACAAATGCAAATAAGAGAGAAAGGAAACGAGAACAGTGACTAAATATTATCAGCCGGAAATTGAATGTGCCAGCAGAGAACAAGTTTTGCAGTGGCAGAATGAACGTTTAGTAAAACAAGTAAAACATGTATGGGACAATGTTCCTTATTACAGAGCAAAAATGGAAGAAAAGGGCGTGTCTCCAGAAGACATTAAATCCGTTGAAGATTTACATAAACTTCCTTTCCTTACTAAAGATGACCTTCGCGAGTGTTATCCTTACGGTCTTTTGGCAAAACCTCTGGAAGAATGTGTACGTATCCAGTCAACCAGCGGTACTACAGGAAAGCGTGTAGTAGCATTTTACACCCAGCACGATATTGATTTATGGGATGATTGCTGCGCACGCGCCATTATGGCAGCAGGCGGAACTAACGAAGATGTATGCCATGTAAGCTATGGATACGGCTTATTTACAGGCGGTCCGGGACTTAATGGAGGCTCTCATAAGGTTGGCTGCCTGACTCTTCCGATGTCATCGGGAAATACCGAAAGACAATTGCAGTTCATGTGCGACCTTGGCTCGACTATTCTTTGCTGTACGCCTTCTTACGCTGCATATCTTGGCGAAAGTGCTATTGAAAAGGGTTTAAGAGATCAGATAAAGCTGAAGGCAGGTATTTTCGGTGCAGAAGCGTGGACAGAAGAAATGCGCCGTGATATCGAACAAAAGCTGGGTATCAAGGCATATGACATTTACGGCTTAACTGAAATTTCAGGTCCCGGAGTTTCCTTTGAATGTGAGGAACAGACGGGTATGCACATCAATGAGGACCATTTCATCGCAGAAATCATAGATCCTGATACAGGCGAAGTATTGCCGGAGGGAGAAAAAGGCGAGCTGGTATTCACAAGCATTACTAAGGAAGCATTCCCTCTGTTAAGATACAGAACTCGTGACATTTGCGTGCTTTCCAGAAAGAAGTGTTCCTGCGGCAGAACTCATGTAAAGATGAGCAAACCTATGGGAAGAAGCGATGATATGCTTATCATCAAGGGTGTAAACGTATTCCCTTCACAGATAGAAGCCGTTCTGTTAGAGCAGGGATTCCCACCAAACTATCAGATTATCGTAGACCGTGTAAACAACGTGGATACTTTCGATATCAATGTGGAAATGCCGCCTGAAATGTTCTCCGACACGGTTCGTGACGTAACCGCTATGGAAAAGGAATTGGTTGCAGCTCTTAAGTCGATGCTTGGTATTGTTGCAAAGGTTCACTTGATGGCTCCTAAGTCAATTCAGCGTTCAGAAGGCAAAGCTGTTCGCGTTATAGATAAGAGAAAGATGTTTTAATGGGGAGGTAAAAAGATGAGTGTAAGACAAATTTCAGTTTTCGTAGAAAACCAGACAGGTTTATTATCGGAAGTTACCACACTGCTGGCGGACAACGATATAAATCTGCGTGCCCTGTCCATTGCAGATACCAGTGAATTTGGAATTCTGCGTATTATAGTAGAAGACGTAGATAAAGCTGCATCCATTTTGAAAGAGAACGGTTTTACCTATACTGTAACTCAGGTTCTGGCAGTTTCCATGAAGGATAAGAGCGGAGGTTTAGCAGAGATTCTTAAAGTTTTAGCAGGCGCTAAAATATCACTTGAGTATGCATATGCATTTCTTCTTCAAAAACCCGGTGAAGCGTGTCTTATTATCAGAGTACCTGATAATGCCGCTGCCGAAGCTGCACTTAAGGCTGCCGGAGTAGGTATAGCCACTCAAGAAGAGTTGTTTTAGCCAGCAGATAAAATTATGTGATATATCAGTTGTTTATCCGGCTGTATTAACCGAATGTTTATAGATAACACCGATTTCCGCAGAAAAACCATAGTTTTCTAAAGATTTCAGTTGTGTTGCCCATATTAACTGAACAAGTTTGTTTAAAACCTGAGCAAGGCTGTAACCATTGCTCAGGTTTTTTGAATAAGGAAAACACCGCGTTCACGTGGGGATGATTTTTGTTAAGCCGGTTAATACAGCCTGCTGATAGACTGTCGCTATGCAGATATTGTTTTTTATGGTTAAATCATGGTATAATAGTTCCAATGATTATAACGGCGTTGCCGTAATGAAGGAACTATTGAATCATGCGTTTAATGGTTTGGGGCATGGTATAATAGTTCAAATAATTATAATGGCGTTGCCGAGAGGGTGAAAATGAGAACATTGCAGCATGAATCCTGAGCTTGTGGCTAAAAGAGCAACAACTGTCAGACAATGCTTTTGGAAAGGATGCGGCATGTTAAATATTTGAAAAGAGGATAATATGAAAAAGTACGCAAGTTCCATTATAATATTTGCAATTTTTGAGACAGTGGCAATAACGCTGTGGCTTACTAAGGATAATATTTTTTATCTGTTTAATTTCAGCTACATTGGAGGCGCTCTTGCACTGGGACTTTTTCTGTATGAAAAAAAGTATAAATATGCCCGAAACGTGGTTCAGTTTGCCGTGGGTTTATACATGCTTGTATATCTGGGATTTATTTGTAATGAAAATATGCAGATTGAAGGTTTTTGGTATTTTTTGTTTTTAGGAGTATTTGAAGCTGCTACTATACATTATGCTGTAGCTAAAATCTTTGGCCCCCTGTTGTTTGGCAGGGGCTGGTGCGGATATGCTTGCTGGACAGCAATGGTACTTGACATTCTGCCATATAAGACCCCTTCTAAGCCTAGAAAACAAATAAGTTTTATCAGATACATAGTTTTTGCAGCCTCGCTGGTGTTTGTATCATGCCTTTTCCTGCTAAAAGTTCCGAATATAGAAAAAATAATGTTGGTAAGTTTTATCGTAGGAAATTTGCTTTATTACGCAATAGGCATAGGTTTAGCGATAATATTTAAGGATAACAGAGCCTTTTGTAAATATATATGTCCGATTACGGTCTTTCTCAAGCCGGCAAGTTATTATGCGGTGATGAGGATTAAGGTTGATAAGGAAAAATGCGTAGAATGTGGAAAATGCAGAAAAGTATGTCCTATGAATGTGGATATGCTGGATAATTCGCGAAGCAGAATAAACGGTACGGAGTGCATACTGTGCATGAAGTGCGTGGATAATTGTCCAAAAGGCGCGCTTAAAATATAATTAAATTTGAACTTTTTGGGTTTGATTTTGGATTTTAAGTTTTAAATCTTAATTTTTGGGTTTTTGTTTCGGAATTGTATCCTGATTTTATATTTTAAATCTTAATTTTAAGCAAAGCTTTAGAATTAACAGTGATTAGATGCATCAAAAAGGGGCAAATCATGAATGACAGATTTATTAAACGTGTAACAATAGACTGGGAAGAAATACGCTATAGATCATATTTAAGAAAGATAGATGCATTGAGGGAGCTAAAAGAAGTAGAGTTTAACAATAATATTACCTTTTTCGTAGGCGAAAACGGAAGCGGTAAATCCACTTTGCTGGAGGCAATTGCAGTGGCATATGGATTTAATTCCGAGGGAGGAACCATGAATTATAACTTCAGCACTTACGATGATGTACCTGCTCTTTGTGAGGCGGTGAGCATTATACGTGGTGTTAAAAGACCTCAATCCAGTTACTTTTTCAAAGCAGAAAGCTTTTTTAATTTAGCTACCAAGTCGGAAAAATATATTGAAGACAGCAGCCAAATGTACGGCAGTAAGCACCTTCATCACCAGTCTCACGGAGAAAGTTTCATGGCTTTTTTTAACTAAATTTAGGGGAAACGGTTTATACATAATGGATGAACCCGAAGCAGCTCTATCACCACAGATGCAGCTCACTTTATTTATCCATATTGCTGAATTGGCTCGAAAAGGCTCCCAATTTATTATAGCAACTCATTCGCCGATTTTGCTTGGAATTCCAGACACGGAAATCTTCAGCTTTGACGGAGGAACGCTGCATAGGTGCGCTTACGAGGAAACAGATAGCTACAGGGTAATCGAAATGTTCATAAATAACAGACAGAGGCTTGTCAAAGATTTGCTGCCATGGACCGATTGATAAAAAGTTTGATTTTCCATGGAAAATTCTTGAGATTTTTTTAAATTTTGTTACTACATATATAAAAGAACATTAATATTTAAAATAGACGTTTAGTCAGGAAAGACAAGCCGTGTTATGCTTAAAAGCTACGTTTTCAGAAAAATGAGAAGCCTTGAGGAATTTATAAAATGAAGAATTTGCTTGATTTAGAACTGAATAATATGGAAGAATTGTTTGCCGACATGAATGAGCCAAAATTCAGAGCAAAACAAGTTTTTGGCTGGATGTATAAAGGAGTCGATTCTTTTGCGCAGATGTCCAATCTGCCTGCTAGACTTCGGAATAAGCTGGAGGAATCTTTTACAATAGATGTGCCTAAGATAATTAAAGTTCAACAGTCGAAATTGGACGGCACTAGAAAATACCTTTTTGAAATGTCAGATGGAAATGCTATTGAAAGCGTTTTCATGAAGTATAAGTTTGGTAATTCGATCTGCGTATCATCACAAGTTGGATGCAGAATGGGATGCAGGTTTTGTGCTTCCACTCTTGGCGGATTGCTGCGGAACTTGACGCCGGGAGAAATCACCGGTCAGATTCTGGCTGCCGAAAAGAATACGGGAGAGCGGATTAATCATGTGGTGGTAATGGGAACGGGAGAACCCTTCGATAACTATGAAAATGTAGCTGCATTTATAAGAATAATTAATGACAAAGCAGGTTTAAACATAGGAATGAGGAATATTACCGTTTCTACCTGTGGACTAGTACCTGCGATCCATAGATTCGGAACGGATTTCCCCCAAGTAAATCTGGCTATTTCCCTTCATGGAACAGATGACGACACAAGGGATGCTATGATGCCGATAAACAAATCGTACCCGATAGAAAGCTTGCTCAAAGCGTGCAGAAGATATACTGAAAATACTTCGCGCAGAGTTACTTTTGAATACACGTTGGTTAAAGGAGTAAATGACGGAAAAAAAGATGCAGAATCTCTGGTTAAGCTGCTTAAAGGTATGCTTTGTCACGTAAATCTTATTCCGCTTAATAAAGTGGAGGAAACGGGTCTTGAGACAAGCAGCAGAACCTCTGCACTGGAGTTTCAGAAAATACTGGAATCAAGTGGGATTCCGGCAACCATAAGAAGGGAGCTGGGCGACGACATTGATGCGGCGTGCGGCCAGCTTAGACTTAATGCCCGGCATAATGAGACTGATAGTAAAAAATGAAAGATTATGTATACAAATAAAGGTTGAAAGCAATTTGATTTTGTTGTATAATGAGACAAATACTTAGACAATAAGCAAAATGAGCAAAAATATTTAGGAGGCGATTACTATGGTTAAATTATTAGTAGGACACAAAGGCAGCGGCAAGACTAAACAGATGATTGATATTGCCAATGAGTCCATCGAAACAAGCAAAGGAAGTATAATCTTCATCAATAAGAATCATAGATTAATGTATGATTTAAAATACAGAATCAGAGTTATTTGTATGGAAGATTTTGAACATATTACAAACAGCGACGAGTACATCGGTTTTATTTACGGAATTATCAGTTCTGATCACGATATTGAAACTATTTTCATAGATAGCATTCTCAAACATGCAGATTTTACACTGGGAGACTTACCTGAATTCGTAGATAGACTTAAAGACATTTCAAAGAACTATGGTATGGACTTTGTAGTAAGCTTAAGTGCAGAAAAAGAAGAAATGATTGGCGTTGACTTTGAAGGCTGTGAAATCTTAAATTAATTGCTTAGAAATAACTGGCGGTGGGAAACCACCGCTTATTTTGTTTATTATAACGGAACATAAAAAGACATATATTTGTTCAATAAAAATACGAGATAAGTTCAATAATAACAGATAGCAAAGTGTGGGAAAGGTCAAGTAATCAAAATGAATGTTAACTCAATCAAAGAAAAACTTGCAGACCGCAAGCCGGGCATAATAGGAGATAAAACTGAATTTGCCGTATTGATCCCTCTGGTGGAAAAGGATGGAATACTTAATTTTGTATTTGAAAAGCGAGCCTCCGGCATAAGACAACCCGGAGACATTTGCTTCCCGGGAGGAAAGATTGAACCGGGCGAGACGATAATAGAATGTGCGCTCAGAGAAACCAATGAGGAGATTGGCATAGATATAAACAGTATACAGGTACTCGGACGCTTTGATTCTATATTAGAGGTGAACCGAATTACTATGCACACGGTTGTGGGTGTGATCGATGAAAAGGAACTGGATAAGGCTATGATTAACCGGGATGAAGTAGCAGAGATTTTTACAGTGCCTGTAGACTTTTTCAGCGATACGCAGCCTATTGTATACAATTGTAAAATTGTTCAGGACGTAGACGACTTTCCTTATGAAAAAACCGGAATACGCCGCGATTACAGATGGAGAGTAGGTCATCAGGATATATATATTTACCATTATGAGGATATAAATGGGGGAAGAATTGAGAACAGAATCATTTGGGGGCTTACGGCAAGAATCGCCAGATGGTTTGTCGAGAAAATGAAATAAATGAAAATAAAAGAGGCTGTAAGCACGTCTGATTAAAAATCAATTGTACTTACAGCCTCTTTTTAGCTTGGAGACGGAGCATAAAAGAGAGTGTGAACAAAAGTCTGTAAATGCAGATCTTCCATGATAATGATTGGGC
>CAZYWO010000068.1:0-10611 GCA_964651095.1 uncultured Oscillospiraceae bacterium
TAGAAACTTCAGAGAGCTTCAGAAAACTTTAAGGGCTAAATAGCTTTTTATGTTTATCTCTTGCCTTTCTGTCCTTCCAATGTTCATAATGCACAAAGAGACTACAGCAGCGCTGTAGTCCCTTTGTTTGTAAAGAATTAAGAACTGCAACTTGAGTACCTATCTTTTTTAATATAAGTTCCGGTATATGCTTGTACTTTAAAAAAGGTGGTTTCCATACGAAAACCACCTGATTCTGTGTCATTTTATTTTAATGCTCAGTCTCCAATAAACCGTAATCGTCGTCGTTTCTCTTGTAAACAACATTTACATTATCAGTTTCGATGTTAATAAATACAAAGAAATTATGTTGTAACATTTCCATCTGTAAAATTGCATCATCAACAGTCATAGGAATAAGCTGGAACTTCTTAGTCTTAACAACCTTGGTTTCCTCTTGTTCGGAAGTTTCCGGAATCATTTCAAACTTAATAGACTCCTTACCTTTATTCCTCTTCATAAGTTTGCCCTTATATTTGGACATCTGACTGAGCAATTTTTCTGCAACGATGTCAATACAATCAAAGACATCACTTGAAACATCTTCGGCTCTAAAAATTGTACCTTTTGTTACAATAGTTGCCTCCATTTTTACTTTAGCTTTTTCAGGATGTATTACAACTTTCGCTTGAATGTCATCGGCAAAATATTTTCCCAGTTTTTCAAACTTTTTATCAATAGCATCTTGAATCTTTTCACTGATAGTAATATTTTTGCCTGTTACGATAATCTTCATACAATGACCTCCTCCCGTCTGCACACTTATACTAAGCTCTTGAAAATACTTTCACTATAGCAAGAGGTGCAAACTTTTATGGTTATGTTTAAAATATTATACCATATATTGTGTGAAATGAATACAGAAATTTGATAAAAATAACAAAAAATAAAAGCTGTCTATGTTATTAAAGTATAACGATTTTCTATAACAACTGCACGGCTGACCTGATCTTTGCCCCCACACTTGCCTTTACCCGATTTTCGGAGGACTTACTTCTAAAGTACGCCATGCTCACTGCGGCTTCCTGCTCTTGCAGCTTACGTGGATCCTTTTGCCCGTACCTGGCTTGGATTTTCAATCACAGACCCGTGCAGTCTTTTCTATTCTAAAGGTTTATACACTTTTTTTCAAGGGGGAAAATCCGTAAGCAAAATCATTACTTGTAGCCAGTGACATAAAATCCATCCTTTTTACTCCTGCTTCTTTTAAAACAGTTCCGCATCTATATGCGGTTGCTCCGGTAGTATATACATCATCGATGAGTATTACTGCTTTGCCTTTTAAGCGCTCCTTGTGTTTAGGGTTCACGATAAATGCTCCCTCAAGGTTAAAATATCGTTCTTGTCCTTCTATACTCCTTTGAGCTGCCGTGTATTTTTGCCGGACTAAGGCGTCAGGTAATTCCTTAATACCAAGGCGTTTTGCCAGATGGAGAGAGATTTTTTCTGCCTGATTAAACCCCCGAAGTCTTTCTTTTTCTCTATGCAGAGGAACCGGTATAATATAATCGGAATTCTTCAATTCACGAGCCGCTTCTATATCCGACATTATTCGATCATACATAATACTTGCTATAACGCGTGATATATAAGTAAGGCCATCATATTTTAAATCAAAAATTAATCTGCGTTCATAAAGTCCATACTTCATACACGCTCTGGCGGAATCTAAAACCTGACGTCTCCCCAAACAGCTCGCCTCTTTTTCTAAATCAATATAAATATGACCCCATGTAATATGTTTTATACAATGATCACATATGCAGTAACTTCTGCTGCTGTCGATATATTTACCGCAGCATACGCAGTAGGTTGACATGGGATATAGCAATTGAATTAAAGTTTCCGCCGCTTTGGACATAAAACCGTTTGATCGTTCAATATAGTACATTTTAGTTACGCTCATTTTAATTTTTTTACTTTGCTCTCATCCTATAATGTTTTATTTGAGAAGTAAGCCTATGGCAGTAAGGGATTGAGATTAAAGACCCGGAACAAAATATTATGAATAAATGAATTTTGTAATTTATTTACATTATATCAATTTATTTCTATTTTTCAAGTCGTTTTTCATTTTATTAAAGATTAAATCATTTGATACATGCCTATAAGACGAGCCTTTAATCCGGAGTTGCGGCTGCGGCTTTGATTATTTTCTACCATTGAATTCAGATAATCTGCTCTGCCCACAATGATTACTTGTTTCTTTCCCCGCGTTATAGCTGTATACAGCAGGCTGCGAGTTGCAAGTACCGGAGGGAACCACGTCATAGGCATAATCACGATTGGAAATTCGCTGCCCTGGCTCTTATGAACTGTAACTGCATAAGCAAGTTCAATTTCATCCAAATTGACATAAGGGTATTGTACCCATCGTTCATCGTCATACAAAACCGTTATAGATCTCATCTCTTTGTCTATAGCTTTAATTATGCCAATTTCTCCATTAAATACTCCCCTGCCGGTTTCAGCATTTAAAGCCGCGCTGAGAATTGCTTTTGAAAGTTTATTGTTTGCTTCGCCATTACCCTTCTTGTCAACTGAATTCTTTGGCTTGAATGGGCTGTCGGATGTTTTAAATGCTTTATATCGTGTTTCATCAAAGTCCTCATTCGCCATATTTATCACATCCGGCCCATCTGCCGTATTCCCTATACGATATTCAAGGCGATAGTCGTTTTTAATCTGCATGACCCGATCGCCTATTCTGAAAATTTTATTTCCAAATTCCAGTTCCGCCTTGTTTGAAGCTTGAGGATTGAAAACACTCTGAAGTCTTTCGTTCAGGTTAGCGCTGCCTATAATTCCTTTTTTCATTGGTGTGAGAACCTGTACTTGGTTAAGAGGATATTTTGCAGCAATAGCAGCAATTTTATCTAAAATTTCCTGCTGTTTGTCTCCGTGAATAAGAACAAAATCATCGCCATAATCAGGATAAATTCCTTTATTTATACAGTGAGCGTTAACTACTATTTTACTCTCACCGCTTTGGCGGTATATTTCAGTAAGTTGTGCAGTATAAAAAAATTCGCTGTCGATAAGGTCTGCCAAGACATTTCCTGCTCCCACAGAGGGAAGCTGATCTGCATCGCCTACAAGAATCAGTCTGGTTCCGGGTTTCAAGGCGTGGCATAACGCCTCTGTAATCATTAAATCAAGCATAGAAGCTTCGTCAATGATCACTGCATTGCAGTCAAGCGGTTCCTCTGCATTTCTGCCGAAACGCATGTAACCTGTCGATTCATCATAATAATATTCAAGCAGTCTGTGAACCGTACAGGCAAAACATTGACTGGTTTCCATAATTCTTTTGGCAGCGCGACCTGTCGGCGCAGCTACCGCCACTTTAAGTCCACTGTTTTCCATTATGGATATTAACGAATTTATTATGGTTGTTTTTCCGGTGCCGGGTCCGCCCGTAATGATGGAAACTCCGCTGATTAGTGAATTTTTCACAGCTTCGGTTTGCTGAACAGAAAGTTTTATACCCCGTTCCGATTGGCATTTTTTTATAAGTGCATCCACATTGCCTCCTACCGGAGCCAAGCCGCAGGCAGGTTCAGCCAGTGCTGCCAATTTCCCCGCTATACTGCATTCTGCCTTATAGTATCCATAAAAATATACCACCTGGCTTCCCTCCAGATTAGCAATTTGAATAGTTCCCGAATATGCCATGTCTTCAAGCACATCGCGCACCAATCCGCTGCTTGAATCCAGAAACTCAGCAACTTTCAGAGACAGCTCGTTCAGCGGCGCGAACGTATGTCCTTCTCCCATATATGAACGAAGGCCATACGTCACAGCTGCCTCCAGGCGGCTGTGGCTGTCTGGGTGTACACCCAGTTTTCGCGCCATGTCGTCAACCTTGCTAAAACCCATCCGCGGAAACTCTTCAAGGAGCCAATAGGGATTGTCTTCTGTCAATCCGATGGCAGCATCTCCAACTAAATCAAAAATCTTTATAATATAATAATTGGTAAAGCCCAATTTTCGTAAAAACAAGGTCACCTCTGGGGTGACCTGACTTATTTTTGTGATGTTTTCTATCTTAACCACTTTACTCCTCGCGTCATAGCAGCCAACTTGTTTTTCTTATATAACTTTGCAAGCTTTAAAAGTTGGTTGCGATTGTTTTCATTAGGTTTAATATGAACTCTTTCGATAAGCATATTGAGGATTTTACCTACATCCTCTCCTTGACAGATACCTGCTTCAATTAAATCGTTTCCGTCGATTGCCAGATCCTCCACGAAGATCGGTTCTTGAAGGGCATGAATTTCCTCAAGTAAATACATTTTGCTCTTAATCTTTGTCTCTGAATCATAATCAAATACGATTCTCTGAGCCTTTTCAAGATTTGCAAGATAATTGTATCTATCCATATCCCTCTCATATATAAACTTTTTAAGAGTTTCCTTAGTTGAAGTGAAATATAACTTAGGCATATCATGAACCGCATCTACAAGATGCTGATTAGTAACACTGTCGAAGTTGAATTTTTCAATTGAAGGAAGAGCCTTCTTTTTACTTATCGTTATGTAGAATAAACCTAATCGTCTTTCGGGAACTGGTTTAGATCTGTCAATATTATTACATAGTATCACTAAATCGTTCTTTTCTCTGCGAGTTAATCCCTTTACCACTTCATCTCCGAGAATCAAATTTATAATTCCCGTGTCCATAATCATATTCAGACCCTTGCCTGCATGATCTGCACTCATTATTTTTACAAACTCATTCCTAAATCTATCAATGCTTATCTTTTCAAGCAAGCGATAATTCTCACAAATAGCTTCATAAACATCTTTAGCAAGGTCAAAATCAAGTTCAGCGGCAAATCGAATGGCTCGCAACATTCTTACCGGGTCTTCCTTAAATCTCACATCAGGGTCTCCAATAGTTCTTACTATCTTCTTTTTAATATCACCCATGCCGTCATATATGTCAACAAACTGATAGCCATTGTCTGCAAGAGCATTCATGGTAAAATCCCGGCGAGGCAGATCCTCTTCAATGGTTTCCACAAACTCTACAGTGTCAGGTCTGCGGCCGTCACTATACACACCATCCTTTCTAAAAGTTGCAATGTCAGCAATGATACCTTCTTCTCCTGCAAATTCCCCGTCACTGTCATAAATCTCATTGATGAATTCCATTCTGATAACGCTGTACTTTTCACTTATAACTTTAGCCTCAGGAAATAACCTTTTCAAATCCTCCAATCCGGCAGATGTAGAAACGTCCCAGTCATAAGGTTTTAATCCTGCCAGACAATCTCTCACACATCCGCCCACTGCATAGGCGCTAAACTTTTGCCCTTCAAGAGTTTTAATAATATTCTTTACTTCTTTAGGTATCTTAATCATTTGCAACCTCCTTTGTCGCTGTCATAGGTTTATAGAGCTTTCTGTTATCCAAAGTCCACACTCGGTCGCTGAATTCGCCAGCCTCTGTAGCATCCAGAGCAGTCTGCATGTCAAACATCCTTGCATCTAAAATATCCAGATAGTGCAAAACTTCCGCTTCGGGAAACAGTGGTTTTTTAGGGCTGCCGAATTCCGGCTCATAGTGATGGGCTAAAATCATGTGTTCCAGCATTATAGCTTTTTCCCTTGGAAAACCAAGTTCCAGAGTCATTTTATCTACAGTTTTAACCCCCTGTATTATATGTCCAAGCATCTGACCTTCAAAGGAATATCCCGATGCAATTCCATCTTCGCCGGCAACTATCTCATTAAGTTTTTCCATATCGTGGAGTATTACTCCGCATAGCACCAAATCTTTATTAATATTGGTATAAACTTGACACACTCTTTCACCGGTCATAAGCATACGTTTGGTATGATAGAGAAGTCCGCCAAGCTGGGCGTGATGATTCTTGGATGCAGCCGGATAATAAAGGAGTTTCTCCTTATTGTCTGTCAAAGACTTTACACAAATTCTTTTTAAATCATCATCTTGAAAATCTTCCGCGGTTTTCAAGATATATTCGTACATTTCCAGCGGATCTTCCGGGGCTGCCTTAACAAAATCACCCATGACCTGCTCATCCTCCGGCGCTGCAAGACGAATCCGCTGTACTCTAAGCTGTAACTGTCCTGCCCATTCCGTAACGATACCTTTTATCTTTACTATATCTTTTTCTTTTATCTGTACAAGAGCAGGCTGCTCGCCTTCGCTTACATCCCATTTTTTCGCTGAAACCTCGCCCGTTTTATCGCCTAAAGTTATATCCAGATACTGTTTGCCGTTTGCGCCTGTCTTTATAGCGCTGGATTTAACCATAAAAAAATCGGTTATTTCCATATCCTTCCTTAATTCTTTAATAAAAATATTTTTCATTTTTAATCGTCTCTCTCACCCATATTTTGCTTTTATTGTCTAAGATAGTTTAAAATTATTATACAACAATCCGTTTCTTATGGCAACTTTCTTTACAACACACTTTTTACTTTTTTTTTTAGCAAAACAGGGTTATACTAAGGTTATGCTAAATTTATACTGTAGTTATGATGGCGTCATATCATAGTTATGCTAGGTAAAAGATTGGTCTGAAATTAAGCGTAAAATCACTTACACCGCTTAGTCATCAGGCATCTAGTCGCCATCGTTGGTCAGCGTCAGCCTTTTGGTAAATCTTACAATAATGTACAGCAAATTTATAAAAACATATTTCCGTGATTTAACGCTTATATAAAAAACACACATATACATAGGACAAACAGGAGGTTTTAAATATGGCTTTTGATGCTTTAAAAGTGAAAAATGATATAGTCCGCTGGATTCGGCGATGGTTTGAGGATAACGGTAAAGACTGCAATGCCATAGTTGCGATTTCCGGCGGAAAGGACAGCTCTGTAGTCGCTTCCTTATGCGTTGAAGCCTTGGGCAAAGACAGGGTTATCGGCGTACTGCTTCCAAAAGGCAACCAGTTTGACATTGATGTCTCTTATGCTCTAGTCAAACATCTGGGAATCCAACACTATACAATAAATATAGAAGATTGTTTCAACGGTCTTGTTAATCAGTTAAATGAAAATCTTGATGAGGTTAAGACGCAAACGATTACAAATCTACCTCCCCGTCTTAGAATGGCGGCAACTTACGCAGTTTCCCAGTCTATGAACGGTCGTGTTGCCAACACCTGCAATCTATCAGAAGATTGGGTGGGATACGCTACACGATACGGCGACGGCGCCGGAGACTTCAGTCCGCTAAGTCATCTCACAGTTCAGGAAGTAAAGGAAATCGGCCGCATCATGGGTCTTCCATCAATGTTCGTGGATAAAACTCCTATAGACGGACTTCAGCCTAAGACTGATGAAGAAAATCTGGGCTTCACCTATGCAGTTCTCGACCGTTATATCAGAACCGGTCAAATAGATGATGAAGAAACTAAAAAGCGCATCGACCACCTTCATAAAGCAAATGCTTTTAAACTCAGGTACATGGACTGCTTTCAATATGAGCCTTAATCCTTTTTATATTTTTACATGATATTTATTGGAATTGGGTTTTTATAGGAATTTAACCGAGAATTCGCCATTGAAAAAATTTACAGTAAATGATATAGTATCTATATGAGAAAACTAAATCAGGTCATTGGAGCCCCTTCCAGTGGCCTTTTTGTTCGGATAAAAAATAAAAGAAGGAATAGGAAATAATGAATAACAACCAATTAACCAAACGCAGCCTCACAGCAGGCGAAACCGTTACAATTACCAGCATGCTGTTCGGTATGTTTTTCGGCGCCGGAAATCTTATTTTCCCCGTAAATATGGGACAACTTGCAGGCAGCAACGTTCTTGCCGCATCTATAGGCTTTCTCATCACAGGTGTGGGACTTCCTTTGCTGGGCGTTGCAGCTCTTGGTATAAGCAGAAGTAACGGGCTCTTTGATTTAGGCTCTAAAGTCGGCAAAAAATACAGTATCTTTCTCACCTGTCTTTTGTATCTGACAATTGGCCCGCTGTTTGCAATCCCCAGATGCGCCACAGTGCCCTTTACTGTGGGAATTACGCCCATTTTAAGAGAAAATGCCTCTGAAACTCTTTTGCTTGGCATATTTTCACTGCTTTTCTTTTTAATAGTTCTGGGCTTTTCGCTTAAACCTAACGGAATACTTACTTGGATAGGTAAAATTCTCAACCCGGTTTTCCTTATTTGTCTGGCGATTTTCATCATAGCTGCCTTAATTGAACCTATGGGTAATATTGGAGAAATTCAACCGGAAGCCTCCTATATGGAAGGGGCTTTCTTCAACGGTTTTCTCGCAGGTTATAACACTATGGATGCTCTGGCAGGGCTGGCTTTTGGAATCGTTGTAATAAACGTAATCAAAGGACTTGGCATTGAAAATCCTGACCACATTGCGGCAAACACCATCAAAGCAGGGATTTTCAGTTGTCTGCTTATGGGAATTATATATGTATTCATTACTATTATAGGAGTGGAAAGCAGAGGAATCACAGATATTTGCAGCAACGGCGGCGAAGCATTATACGTAATTGCAAATCACTACTTTGGAACTGTAGGCACCGTAATTTTAGCGGTCACCGTAACATTTGCCTGCCTCAAAACTGCGGTTGGTCTTATCACAAGCTGTGCGGAAACTTTCTCTCAACTTTTTCCCAAAGCCATGAACTACCGTGGATGGACAATTTTATTTTGCACAGTATCATTTTTAATCGCAAATCTGGGTTTAAACAGTATCATAGCTTATTCAGTTCCCGTTTTAATGTTTCTTTACCCACTTGCAATTACTTTAATCTTCCTTGCACTTTTCGGAAAATTGTTTGGAAACGACAGACGTGTTTATGTCTGCGTAACTTTATTTACTTTAATTGCATCATTTTTTGATTTCATAAACGGACTTCCTGAAAGTTTAAAGAATGTCATCCACGCTGACGGCATTTTAGAAGTTGTAAGCAAATACCTGCCGCTGTTTGACATTGGAATGGGCTGGCTTGTTCCTGCCCTTATAGGGCTTTTTCTGGGGCTTCTTCTCAAAACAGTTAAATGCGGAACTGATCTATAGAGAAAACATTTCCCATGAAGTAATGCCCTCTTTCCTAAAACATTATAGTCGTTTATTCAAAAAATCCCAAAGCGTTAAATGCTCTGGGATTTTTTACTTATATAATAATTATTAATCTGCCCGCTTTCTTTTCATAAATGCCATAAGCGGCTGGACTATTATCGGCATCCACATTATCGGTGCAAAAATGCAGTAACCTGTACCCTCAATACTAAAAGTACTGGTTACGAAAATAGCCGTCGCGCACCAAGGGATTATGGGAGATATGCCCGTTCCAGCATTAAGCAAAACTGCTGCAAGATTATCTCTTGAAACCTTACGTTCATTGAAAATATCGCACAGCGGCGGTGCAAGAATCGAATTGGTTGTATAGTAATTGCCTGTTACGATAAAACAGATTGTATGAATTGCAACCGCAGCGGTGATAATGCGCCCCCGGCTGCCGGCTCGGTTGAAAATCTTTTCCAAAAGGCAGGCAATAATCCCGAGCCTTTTGATAATACCGCTGAAGCATGCTGCGAAAAGAAGCATTATCATAGTAGACGCCATGCTGTTAAAACCGCCGTAATGGAGTAATTCGTTTACCAACGGATTTTCTGCCATGTCGTATCCTGACATGAGACCCTGCGCCACATCGTAAAGATTACAGCCCTGAACCAGTACCGATTCCAGCACTCCTGCTACAATGCCAAGTACAAAAGTAGAAATCGTAGGCACCTTCATCACGATAAGAAAAATCAGAAGTACAGGTGCAAGAAGCGGAATAACGCCTAAATTAAACTCGGCTGATAAGGCATCCATAAGTGTCTTTGCCGACTCCTCATGGGTTCCTCCCTGAGGCATGTGAGAAAGCCCCAAATAAATATATAATGCTACAGAAGCGATAAATGCTGCAACGTTAGAATATATTGTCGTTTTAATGCCGTCGTTTTGTTTCACTCCCGTGATTTCAGTAGCCATTACGACCGATCCTGACATGGGAGACATTTTATCACCCAGAATTGCACCCGACACAATAGCGCTTACAGTATATGCCGGCTCAATCCCCAACCCGTTGGAAATACCTATAAATGCCACGCCCAAGGTGGACATTACTCCCCATGAGGTGCCTATAAGCATACTCATAAGAGAACACATGAGAAAGGTTATTATAAGAAAAAATCGTATATCGATTATTTTAAGCCCTATGTATATAAGTGTAGGCACCGTTCCTCCGATAATCCAGCTAGCGACCAATCCGCCTATAAGTAAAAGCATGAGGATTGGCGTTATGAAAGAAGTTACGGAGTCTACCATGCTTTTTTGAATTTCCGAATAAGGAATTTTTCTGGCTATGGCAATTATCCCTACAAACAGCGCCTCAAAAACAAGTATTACCACTATCGGCATTTCTACTATAAATAATCCTACCAGCATAATTGCAGAAATACCAAGAAGGGTCAAGCAAGATTCTCTAAAATTCAGTGTCATATTATCCTCCATTCCATAGCAATATTGCCTTTAAGGAATATATTAAATGAAATGCAAAGGACATG
>CAZYWO010000069.1:0-2879 GCA_964651095.1 uncultured Oscillospiraceae bacterium
TACCAAAGTTACTTCAGGAGAAGACTATACTTTTAATATAACCAATGCTGATTTTGAGCACTACGACTACACCATAACCGCGACCATGAACGGAACTGCGGTTACTCCTACCGATAATGGAAACGGTTCCTATACTATTAAAAACGTGAGCGGCGATCTTAATATCACCGTAGCTAAAGAAACTAAAAAATATAATGTGACAGTCAACGGGGAAGATGTCACCGCGCAGAATAGCGCGGTTTACGGTACGGATTATGTTTTTACAGTTGCCCGGGCCGAACACTATAACTACAATGTAAAAGTTACAGTTGACGGCAAAGAGTATTCTCCCGTGGTTAATGAAAACGAATATAAAATCAACGGTGCTGATATTAACGGCGATATTATAATCACAGTTGAAAAAACACCTGAAACTTACACAGTTTCCGTGGCTGGAACAGCTTCAGATGATGTTTACAAAATCGGTAACGCGACATATGGCATAGATTATAGCTTTACTGTCAGTAAGAAAGATTACTATGATTATGATATTAATATAAAAGTTGGAGAAGCAGAGGTAACTCCGAATGTAGATGGCAACACTTATACAATTCCTGCGGCCTCTGTTGTCGGCAATATTGAAATAACCGCGAATAAACAGGGAAAAACCTTTAATGTACAGATCGATGGTGATGATGCTACTGGTGAAACCACCGCTTCCTATGGAACAGATTATAATTTTACCCTTGATAGAGACAGTAAGTACGTTTACACTGTTACAATGACAGTAGGAGGCGAAGCTTATACCGGTTTTGCTGTAGATGGGAATGTTTATACTGTTCCTGGTACCGATATTAAAGACGATATTGTGATAAAGGTAGAAAAAAGAGAGAAAAAGCATCTTGCGGTGACAGTTGAGGGAAATTCCGCTGGGGAAGTTTCATATAACGCGGAAGCTTTAGAAAATGAGGATTATACTTTTACTATTACAAAAAAATCCAATTATGCTTACACTGTAACTGCTACAGTAAACGGAGCAAAAGTTCCTGTGATCTCTGGTTCTAACGGTAAATATACTATTTCCGGAAAATATATGACGGATGATGTTGTTATTACTGTAACTTCTGTGGTTTCTGTTCCGGATTATGTCACCATAGAAATAGGCGGCGACAGCAAACATGAAAACGAGGAAAACCCCAACACTGGCGCGCCGGTTCTTTTTCCAGCGCTTGCGGTAATTGGCGGAATGGCAATAGTTCTAAAACATAAATCATAAGCTTTAGTTCTAATGCGCGAAATTTTGAAAACACTACACTTTCCGACGGACATTGTTCCGTCGGAAAGTGTAAAAAAGGTGACCAAAATTGCTACTTTTAAAAAACATATATACTGGGAAAAGAAGCGGTTTTGTAGTATTATTATATTCGAGAAAAAATAAATAAATAGCATCATGTTCCGCTTCAAAGCTGTTTATTATAACAGATATTCGGAATCAGGAAATCCGGTTGGAGTCCGGAGCACACCCAGGTGCTGTAAATACGGGAGTGATTTATCCATTGCGTGAGTCACCTATAGACAAATTGAGAATGTAGGATAATCCACATAAAAAAACGGGCGAACCGTTTTTAAACGTATGAGCCAGAAAACTAGTGATGTTTGAGACCGAAAAACGTGTTTTGTTTTCGGAAATTTGTTGTTAGCAGAAATTCGGCTGCAATAACCCAAGGGGTTGTTGCGGCTTTTTGTTGTTTAAGCTAATTTTGGGTGGAAGCCCTTGGCATTGGGAGGGAAAAAAATGAAAAAAAGATGCTTGTCTATGTTTTTAGCAATCTTGTTTACTTTGAACTTGCTAGCTGTGCAGACTTTTGCCGGTGAAGAAGATGTCAGCAATGTAATTGAACTAATAAGTTCAATTGGCTCCGTTACGCTTGAAAGCGAGGAACAGATAAGGGCAGCAAGAGAAGCCTATAATTGTCTCAGCGATGAAGATAAAGTTTTGGTCACTAACTATAATTTGCTGGAAACGGCGGAGAACAAAATTTCCGAACTGAAAGATGACTACCTTTCAATGCTTAAAGTTACAGACTCTAAAGGAAATTCCTATGAAATGATACCGCAGTTTGGGGATGAAAGCAGGGAATATTGTGTTGTCATTCCGGAAAGGCAAGAAGACTTCAGAATTTATGTGGAGCTTTCTGCAAATGCCCCTTCCGAATCGACAGTTGTAGCAAAATATAAAAATCTGCTTTTAGTTAATAATCAAGATAAAGAAAAGGAACTTGTAATTGGAACAAGCAACAGTCTAACTGGGGTTGTAACATCTTATGGTTATAATAATACGGTTACGCTTGAAGTGGGCATTGCAAACGATAAGCAAGTATACATAATAAGAATCATAAGAAGCAACCCTACCCTCAACAGCATTGGTATGACTGATGCGTCTGGCAAAGAAATTTCGTTTAATGAAGATTTTAGTGGCAAAGATAGCACTACGGTTTATACCGCAGAAACATCTTCTGAAAGTGTTACATTCAGTGCTTCGCCAAGAAAAAACGACTACACAGTCACATATAATGGAAACGAAAATGCAACGGCAGTTCTTTCTTTAGGAGACAACCCGATTGTAGTTAGGGTGACAAATTCTGATGGATATTTTACTGAATATAGCATAAATATAACAAGAAAAGGTTCATTTTGCGTTTCTTTTACGACATTCCCTGAGGACGCAGTGGTGTATCTTACTGACAGATTCGGAACAAGAATATGGCCGGACGATAATGGCGCATATAGCCTTACAGATGGCGCAACATATTCGTATAATGTTACCCGAAACGGTTATATAAGCAAAAGCGGAACAGTTGTTGCTTCCGGTGATGAAAACATTTCCATAAGTCTGACAA
>CAZYWO010000069.1:2889-10549 GCA_964651095.1 uncultured Oscillospiraceae bacterium
AAAAATAATCTTAAAGTTTTTGAGTCTGCATGGCCCTCATTTGGGTACAATGCTGAAAATAATATAATACTTGATTATCCCACCCCTATTAAACTGGAAGAAACGGCACTTTACTGGGCAAACAAAGTAGGAGATGGTTACGGCTCAGGCGCAACCGGCGTTCCAATACTTGTAGATGATTACCTTTATACTTACGCAGCTACAAAAATTTTCAAAGTAGATAAAATGAATGGTGAAATCGTTGCAACGGGCACGATGGACCGCAACTCGGATTTCGCTATAAATTCTCCAACATATGCGGACGGGATGATTTTTGTAGGTTTAAGCAATGGATGCGTTCAGGCATTTAACGCCGAAACTCTTGAGTCTTTGTGGATATATGAGGATGAACTTGGCGGGCAGCCTAACAGCCAAATTACATATGATGACGGATATATTTATACGGGTTTTTGGAATAGTGAAACAGGTAATGCAAATTTTGTATGTATTTCAGTAACTGATGAAGATCCAGAGAATTCCAAAGAAAAAAAGCTTGCAAGCTGGACTTACGCCAGTGCTGGAGGATTTTATTGGGCAGGTGCCTATGTGCGCGGAGATTATGTATATGTTGGAACGGATGACGGAAAAAGCGGTTACATAACGGGCTACGCTCACCTTTTGTCTTTCAATAAAAAAACAGGTGAGATTGTGAGCGATGTAACAATGCCGAATGTCGGTGATATAAGAAGTAGCATTACATATTCTGACGGCAAACTATATTTTACATCTAAAGGCGGATATTTTTATGAGGCGGAGTTTGATGCTGAAACTGGTGCAATAACTTCTTTAAGGGCTCTCAAACTCAACAACGGCTCAGATGATCCGTCTTCTCCCGCCATGAGCACGAGTACGCCGACTGTCTATAATGGAAGAGCTTACGTAGGAGTTTCCGGAGTGGGGCAGTTCGCCGCATATTCGGGGCACAATATAACAGTTATTGATATTGACAATTGGGAAATTGCTTACAGCGTTCCAACACAGGGGTACCCGCAGACAACTGGGACACTTACAACTGGATATGAAGAAACAACGGGATATGTGTATGTATACTTTTTTGATAATTACACTCCTGGAAAGTTGCGTATACTTATGGATAAACCGGGAGTAACTGAAGCTATTATGACGGTTACAGAAACAGTGAATGGGGTGGATCATGAAGTCGCTCCATGGATATTTGCTCCTACTGGTAACCTTGCGGAATACTGCATTTGTACTCCTATAATAGATTCTGACGGTACGCTCTATTTTAAAAATGACAGTGCTTATATTATGGCAGTAGGAAGCGCGGTTGAAAAAATAGAAGTTACAAAAAATCCAGATAAACTGAAATATGAGGAAGGGGATATTTTTGATCCCACCGGAATGGAAGTAACAGCTTATTATGTAAACGGTACACAAAGAGACGTTACAAAATACGTGACTTATTCTGAAGATCCCCTTACAAAAGCAGACGCTGACTTTCAAATACGCTATGAACAGGTGGGCAGTGACAATATTCCATTTGATATAATAAAACTGGATTTTTCAAAACATGGAGTAATTGAGCTTGAGGAAGAAAAAACTGTCACATCTACAGGCCGCATAACTTTAACGGATACCATTAAATTCGATGACACAATAGATGAAGACACTCTTTTTTCAAATAAGCCGGCAGGCGGTACGTTTTATGTTGCCGTAATCTCGGATGTGGAGCTTGAAAACGTTGAACTTTTGACCACAGGATATCTCAGTGGTCAGCTTTTGGATTTTGATCCTGAAAAATATCGTTCTACAGGGAAGGAAACCTATTCAGTATATAACAAATTTAACCCTGATGAAGTGATTGAGGGCGGAAGCAACCTTAAGTCCTCTGACCAGGCGCTTACACTTGCAGAAAAACTGAACAAAGAGAATAAAACAACATCTTACAAAGTGAAATGCGACCAATATATGTATGTCGCAAAGATAACTGTTCCTCAAAACTATGGCGTTAGCTATAAATCTGGTACTTATAAAATTACTGCAAATATTAATGGAAAAGCATACGCAAGCGCAGAATACACTGTAGTTTCGGATGTTTCGATTTTTGAATATGAGTATATGAAATATTCTGCGAATGAAGGGGAACCCATAAGCGTTATGGACAATAACGCACATGGCTATTCAAGTTATCTTACATGGAAGTATGGTTACAGCTATGATCCGGCTTATGAAAATCAAAGCCCCACTGTGGTTTCAAGTACTGCTTTCCGTGCGATTAGAGGAAAGAGCCTTAAAGTGGCGTGCGGCGACAATGTTCTGATTGAAATTACAAAAATTTCAGATGAGCAAAGAGGAGTAAACTTCATTTTCAATAATCCGGGCGGTGCGCTTGAGACCGATGCAACCACTAAAAATAAAATTGCAAATTACAGCCTAACTTTTTATGGAAAACAACAGATAATGAGCGACTATACTATCACATGGGATCTTGGCTGCAATTATTTTGAGCTTAGAGAAAAGCTGAAAATAGCACTCGAAGAGAACGATATTGTTACTTATTATGTAACAAAAGATGGCGAGTATTTTGATGAGTTTACGGTGGACTATGCAAATGTAAATCAAAGTGAGAATATAGTTCTTACACTAAATGGTGAAGCTGGAACAACCCTTGGCACATACAAAATAACGACCGTAAAGCCGACTGAAAAGGCTGAAACGGAGGAAAATCCAAATACCGGAGCGAATGTTTTTAACTTTTTAGGAGCGGATTAATAATATTCAAATAAATCTATTCTGACTATTGGAGAAAATCTTAGATGTTGAAACGAAATTTTTCCAAAATTTTAAGTGTTGTTCTCGTTTTAATAATAATAGCAGTATTTTCGGGTTTTGTGGTGGGGGAAGATAAAGTCGCACCGGAGAAACCGATGGGCGAAACACCGACGGAACTGTTGCAGCCGGAAATAATATATGGGGTAAACGGTGCGAATAAATTTCTGAACGAAGGCAAAAACGACGGCGATTCGGATAATGAAAGTGATGAACCAGAGCAAAGCAATGAAGAAAGTAATAATACCGAGCATGTACAAGATGCTGTTCCTGAGACAGAAAAAGAGGATGATTCAGGCGAAAATGAATCCCTTATGGAGTATGTAACGGATAGAAACAGTAACTCCAAATCCAACAGTAGCGACGAGGTTGGCGGCGAAGCAACTGGAAATGGCGAAGATAGAATTTTCGGAAGCGATGAATCAGCTTCTAATGGTGATCCTATTGTTGTTACAGATCTTGACAATAAGATTATAACCTCGAATGAAATCAGTAACGATATTTTTGGCTTCTATGCTTATATTGAAAATGGTAACGAGAAACATTCTCTCACAATAAATTTTAGGAACAAAGAAACTTCTTTTTCTGGAGAAACGCTCTCTTCGGAAAATGATTATTATAATGTAAAGCTCTCTTTGGGAGCAAATTACATAACTCTTTATCTTAAAGAGGGGAGCGAAATTGTTTCATACATCCAATATGTGATTACATATCAGGCTGAAAAAGCCGGAAGCGGAAACAATGAAGTGGGAAATAATCCACCGTCAGTGGAAACAAACCTTGACGGATTTAACGGAACGCTGGAAAACAGATATTTTACTTTTGTTGTAACCGCAAGGACGGGAAACGGTGATGTTATATATTCAGATCATATAAGTGTGACTCTTGACGGACTGAGCATTACTAATCCGACCGGAAGTACAAGCTTTGAATATGTGCTCAATTTCGGATATGGCGAAGAGCATATAGTGACGGTGCTTGCATGGGATGATGACGGCAATTCAACATATAAAGAATATACAGTGAAATTCCGAAATATTGCTGATGGGGAGTCGATAGGAACAGCAACTATTGTAGTAGACGCTACTACAGCGGGCTATGGAATTATCGGAAGCATTGAGTGTGAAATACTTCAGGGCGAAACTGCTGCGGAAACTTTGGTAAAAGCCCTTGCTGAAATGGGTCTAAGTGTTTCTTACAGCGGAACAGAAACTATAGGATTTTACGTAAAGGCAATAGGAGGTATAAATTCTGTCGGCGAGGTTCCAGCTGAACTTTGGGAACTTATTCAGAGAGACGGAATAACAGTAACTTCACCCAGCAACGGTGACAGCCTTGGCGAAAGAGATTATACAGCTGGCTCTGGTTGGATGTATTCAATTAATGGTGCTCTATACCCAGGTAAAGGAATGTCGGAATATAATCTCAGTGATGGCGATGTTCTGTATCTTCGTTTCACTATTGCTTACGGAAAAGATATAGGGGGCTCAGGAAACGGTGGCAACGGTGCGCTTGAAAGTTATTGCGGAGTCTGGATTGACGGCGGATACTATGAGCTTGAGCATGATTATGTTGAAACTGAACGACAAGAACCAACTGCGTTGGAGAATGGATATGTTGTTTATGAGTGTTCACTTTGCAAGAAGACACACACCGAAACGCTTCCAGCAACTGGCGAGCATGAGCACGAGTACTATGAAACAGAAAGAGTTGAACCTACAGAGACTGCCGACGGATACATAGTATATACATGCGAATGCGGAGACACCTATGCAGAGCCTTTATATTACAATTTTGACGAGGATCAAAATAAAGAGGACGAAGGAGCAACATAAATTTATGAAACAATATTTTTCTAAATTTTTTGCTTTAATTATGGCTGTGGCCGTTTTGCTTTCCGGATGCGGTGTTCAAAAAAAAGAAGAAACGCTTTCCGACATTGTTTTGAATACAGCAAATGCGCAAAAGGAACTTTGGGGAGTCGGAAAGAATAATCTTCTTGATGAAGAATCACTTTTCCCAGCGGGAAATTCAACTTGCGATTGGACTGCTGTCGCTTTCGCAATTGCAGGGGTAAAAGAAGATTATGACGCTTATCTTTCAGCTTTAGAAAATTATGTTACCGAAAAATATCAAACTGAAGATGAACTTGACCGCGTTAAGGCCACAGAGTGGCACAGAATTTCTCTTACAGTTCTCGCATTGGGCGGAGACCCAACAAGCTTTGGAATGGATATAAATGGAAATGCCATAAATCTGATTGCTGACGGTACATATAACTATGTACATGATGATCTAGGCGCTCAAGGAATAAACGGATACATTTATGCTCTGATTACTCTTGATGCAGGAAAATATGAAATTCCTTCGAATAGTAAATATACAAGAGAAAACATTATATATGCTATACTTTGCGCACAGGAAGAGGATGGAGGGTTTGGACTTGTAAAAGGCTCCGACCCTGACATAACAGCTATGGCCTTACAGGCACTTGCACCATATAAGGAGAACAGCGACGTTAAGAAAGCTGTTGATGCTGCTCTTACATACTTGTCTGAAATGCAAAATGGCGACGGAACATATTCAAGCAGTAGTATAGAATCATCTGAGACTTGCAGCCAGGTAATAATGGCGCTCTGCGCTAACGGTATAGATCCGAGAGAGGATGAGAGATTTATTAAACACGGTTCTTCTGTTTATAATGCGCTTATGAAATTTCGCCTTGATGACGGAAGTTTCGTTCACAGTTACGATGATACCAAGGGCAATATAATGGCAACGGAACAGGCTATGCTGGCGCTAGTAGCAATTGTTGATTTCGATAGCGGACAGGGCGGGATTTTTAATTTCTTATAAAGTGTTTGGAGGATAAGCAGATGAATGAACTTGCATTAAAGATACAAAGCGAAGTAAAAAAAGTAATTATTGGCAAAGATGACGTTATACGTAAAGTACTTGTGGCAATACTTGCACAGGGGCATGTTCTCATGGAGGATGTACCGGGCGTCGGCAAGACGACCATGGCTATGGCTTTTTCAAAAGCGCTTGGTTTGGAAAATAAAAGGGTGCAGTTCACATCGGACACTATGCCATCTGATATAATAGGTTTTTCTGTATATGACAGAACCTGCGGAAGCCTTCAATATAAACCGGGCGCTGTCATGACAAATCTCCTTCTTGCGGATGAAATCAACCGAACATCCAGCAAAACTCAATCTGCGTTGCTTGAAGCAATGGAAGAACGCCATATCACTGTTGATGGCGTTACCCACAAACTGCCAGAACCGTTTATTGTGCTCGCCACTCAGAATCAAGTGGGCTCAGCCGGAACTCAGCTTTTGCCAAGCTCGCAGCTTGACCGTTTCCTTATACGTTTGAGCATGGGCTATCCCGATATGAAAAGCCAAATAGAAATTATGAAGGACCGCCACCATGAAAACCCTCTGGACGCAGTTGTTCCAGTGACAGATATAAAAACATTGAACAGTTTAATTGCAGAGGCACAAAATGTTTTTGTTTCAGACGCCATATATGCTTATACATCTGAACTTGTGGAAGAGACGCGGCATAATCAGTATATTCAGCTTGGGATAAGCCCACGAGGAGCTTTAGCGCTTTGTCGCGCGGCAAAGGCCTTTGCTTTCATTGAGGGAAGAGATTATGTTATTCCGTCCGATGTGGAAGCAATTTTTGTCGATGTATGCACCCATAGGTTGGTTCTTGAGGCAAAAGCGCGTTTACATGAACTTGCTGCCGAGGAAATTCTTACTGAAATAACTAAAAAAGTTGAAAAACCTGATATTCAGGAGTTTAGAACAAAATGAAAAAGGGACTTGTAGTATCGTTCCTGTTTTGGTTTTCAGCTGAAATATTCTTTTTTGCGCTTTTTGTGTTTGCAAATTCTGCTGCAGCTTTTGGAATTTTTGCTGCAATTTTGTTTATAACAATGCTTTCTTTTATCCTTTGCTTTTATGTAAGAAAGCATATTTCCGCTTCTGCTGAACTTCTTTCGACGGCAAGAAAATCCGTGGAGATTAATGGCAAGCTGTTAATAAGGAATGACTCCGTAGTTCCTATAATAAAAGTAATTTGTGAATTGGAAAGCGAAAATCATCTTACAGGGGAAAAAAACAATGCCTTTTTAAATCTTTTTTCCGCACCGGGAACGGATTCTGAAGCAGGCTTTGTTGTGTTTTCGGACAACTGCGGATATATTACTGTAATGATAAAAACTATTTGGCTTACTGATATTTTTGGATTCCTTCCGCTTAAAGTTAAAAATTTTTCCTCATCAAAAGCAAAAACTACCGTGCTTCCCAATACCTTCGCATCGGTTATAGTATTTGACAGTATACCCCCAGTTCCGGAGGAAAGCGACAACTATTCTCCGGACAGAAAAGGAAACGACTTTACTGAAACCTTTCAGCTCAGAGAATATGCTGAGGGAGATAGCATGAAGCAAATACATTGGAAGCTATCTGAGAAACTGGACAAACTCATCGTCAGAGATGCAAGTCTCCCTATAGAAAAAAATATACTCATTTTCTGGGATAAAACGTCAGTTGCCGGCGCTTCTCCAAAGGAAATGGATGCTATGGCAGAGGTGACGGCCTCTGTTGCTCAAAGTCTTTGCAAAATGGGGATGGAGTTTGCTCTTGGTTGGTGCGGAGAAAAATCTGTTGAAATTGAAGAAATCCAAAGTACAGAAGATGTAATTTCTGTAATTCCAAAGCTTATGAAATCTGGTGAATCAAAAAATGAGCATATTTTCGATAAAAATAAATTCAATTTCAGTAAAATCATCTTTGTTTCAAAAAATGTTCCAGCCATT
>CAZYWO010000070.1:0-10507 GCA_964651095.1 uncultured Oscillospiraceae bacterium
ATAAATTTTTTATAATAAATTTTCATTGTTAGCAGCTACTATTGGTCATTTTCTTAACAAAAACCGCCAGTTTCTTAGCGGTTTTTTAATATTATATTAACTTGTAAAAGATTGCAGAACAAAGTCCTTAAATTTTGTAGCAACAGGCGACAATGTGGTATTCTTGTTATATACCATGTAAAACTCTCTTTCCAATTCCACTTCGTCAAGTTTGAAACTCAGATAGTCAACATTTCCATTATCATTTTCTACAACCACTTGAGATACTACTGAAACACCCAAACCGTTAACTATACATTGTTTAAGCGCTCCAAGACTGTTTACGGTAGCAACCGCCTTAAGTCTGCTGTTATTACTTGCCTCGCTCAGTTTATCCTCAAATGTTCTTCTGGTGGCAGAACCTTCTTCACGCCATACTAAAGACTCATCAACTATATATTTAAGCGATAATGTATCAGATTTTTCTCTCAGCTGCATAAATTTTTCATTTTTTGGAGTAATCAGCACGGAAGGCTCTTTGAACAGCAATTCATACTTAAGACCATTGTTCTGGTACTCGCCGGTAAAACCTATTTCTCCCATGTTATCCAGAATATTATTCCAAACCTGCTCGCTGTCAGACTGTTCCAGGCAGAAAGTAACTTCCGGATATTCCTTATGAAATTCCGCCATAAGCTTTGGTACAATGTATTGACCGGGTATGCTTGAAGCGCGCAGATCAATCTGACCGGAAATTTCCTTGCCGAAATTACCCATGGCGCTTATTGCCCTTTCCCTTGTGTTGATAAGGTTTATTGCATAATTATAAAATGCTCTGCCTTGCTTGGTAGGTCTTGATTCCTTACCCAATCTGTCTATCAGAGTAACGCCCAGTTCTTTTTCGAGAGAACTTATATGTGTACTTATAGTGGGCTGTGTGAGGAAAGTAGCGTCTGCTGCTTTAGAAAAACTTTTGTACTTTATGACATTTACAAATGCCTCTATCTGTTTAAAATCCATATTCACCTCTAAATTAATACTCTTACGTCGTCTACTTTCCGGGTTATTTTTTGCTCATCCAAATAATCCAGAATCGTCATAGCAAATTTTCTCGATGTCCCTAAGATGTCTCTGAATTCTGCCAGAGTAATCTGCCCATTTGTTGTAACGGTCTTTTTTAATTCTTCAAGCGCCCATTTAAAAGCCTCTGAATCAATATAATATTGATAGTTAAGTCTTATCAGTTCTTTCTGTGCCTCAAGCGCTTCAATTACGTGTTTAGCGTTAGCGGCATCTTTTTCGGTTTGCAAAACCTCATCCAAGGTAGGCATTTCAAATTTCGCCTTTTTGTAAATTCCCAAGATTCGATTTCTCATCTTCTCCATTTCAGGTGAATAACGAACCTGAAAATCGTATGAAGCAATGGTCTTTTCACCGCATTTTACAACCTTTTCTTCTTCCATACAACTGATTAAATCCTCAATTATCTTGCGTTCTCCTATTCTAAGCTCCTGTTCCAGCTTAGACTTGAATTCTTCCTTAATCATACCGGAAGACAGTTCATTTTTATCGTGATATCCCTGCAAAAGATTTATACTGTAATTGTAAACAAGGTTTAAGTAATCTCTGTGCATCAGATATTCCTTTTTTATAAGTTTAACCTTATTCTCATCTATAAGCTGCTCTATTATGATATCTGCCTCTTCGGGGCTCAATTTAAGTTTAATTGCCAGAAGGCGGGCTGTAATAAGCTGACTGCTTTTCTCCTTTATTATGAGTTCGGCAACTTCCTTTTTTCCGCCCTCATCCTTGACTTTCAAAGATTCCAGAACCTTATCATCCAATCGTTTGTGTTTTCTTGGAGATACCTCTAATATTTTACCACCCCCAATGGTGATTACCGGAGAGTAAAATCTGATAATAAATCTGTCATACATTCTGAGGGCAACTGCTTCTTCCAGCCTGATCTGAGCATAACGTTCCTCTCCGGCCCCCGCAGCGTCTCTGTCTAAAAGAACAATCTTACCTAAAACCTGAGATGAGCCGCAATAGAAGTGTACTCTGCTGTTGTTGAAAACATTTCTGTCTATATCGTCGAAGAGTTTAAGCTTTACATCCAGCATCATAGTCGGCTCCATACAATCTTTCCTGGCAAGTACGCAGCCTCGCTCGAGTTCTTCCTTTTTCATGCCGCCTAAATTTATGGCTGTTCGCTGCCCGGCAAAAGCGCTTTCCACTTGCTCGTTATGAACCTGAAGATTTCTGACTTTTGTGACTTTTCCCTCAGGATAAACCATGAGCTCATCGCCTACATGAATGGTACCTTCCATAAGTGTTCCCGTGACTACAGTTCCAAAACCTGATATTGTAAACACTCTGTCCACCGGAAGCCTGAAAAGCAAGTCGCTGTCATTCTTAAGAATACTGTCGTCAATATTGTCTACAATCAGTTTTTTCAGTTCATCTATATTGATATTTTCATGAGCGGATACTTGAATTTCAGGAGCGCCTTCCAAAAAAGTACCCTTAACTAAACTTCTGGTATCTTCCATTACCAGCTCTATCCACTCCTTATCATCTACCAAATCACGTTTGGTGTATACGATAATCCCTCGGTGAATATCAAGCATACTTAATATCTGTAAGTGTTCCACAGTTTGGGGCATCACGCCCTCGTCAAGTCCTACCACCAAAAGCACAAGGTCGATTCCGCCGATTCCCATGAGCATGTTGTTTATAAATCGCTCATGCCCCGGTACGTCGATAATGCTCACGTTATAGTCTCCGCATACCATATCGGCAAACCCGTTTTCAATGGTAATACCTCGTTTTTTCTCTTCTTTCAGTCTGTCGGTATCCATCCCTGTAAGAGCTCTGATTAAACATGTCTTACCGTGGTCAACGTGTCCGGCAGTCCCTACGATTACATTTTTCATAATACTTTCTCTGTTTTACTTCTTACTGTCTGCAATAGTTTTCAGTTTGTCCGCAATCATTTTATATTCGTCTTGAAAAATTGTGCGAACATCTAAAACAAGCACATCATCGTGTATTCTTGCCACAATAGGCAATTCTCCCTGTCTCAAAAATTCTGACAGTTCTCCGCTGGAAAAGTCATCGTGAGTTACTTTGAGCACTACATTATTTAAAAACGACGACGGGGCGGAACCTCCGCCTACCATGCCCTTGTCTTTTGCTATTTTAACTTTAAAACCTGCCGCCTTACGGTCAATATGCTTCTTAAGACGCTTTGCTTCTTTTTCCAGTTCTTCTTCGCTTCTGGTAAGCATTGCCAACACAGGTATTTCTCTCTTGGCATCTTCTTCGTTTACATAAGCCTTAAAGGTGGCTTCCATTGCAGCCAAAGTCATTTTATCTACTCTGAGAACCCTTGCCAGCGGATGTTTCTTCATTTTCTCAATGTATTCCTTTTTGCCTGCCAGAACTCCGCCTTGAGCCCCTCCCAGAAGTTTATCACCACTGAAAAGGATTACGTCGGCTCCCTGAGAAAGCGCGTCTTTAACGGTCGGTTCCTGTATTCCGTACTGGGAAAGGTCTATCATAAGACCGCTCCCCATATCGTATATTACCGGAAGGTTATATTTTTCTCCAAGAGTTTTAAGTTCTGAAATAGTCACTTCTTCAGTAAAACCAATAATCTTGTAATTACTGGTGTGAACTTTAAGCAGCGCACCTGTTTCTTCAGTAATTCTGTTTTCGTAGTCTATTATCTTAGTCTTATTGGTAGTGCCAACCTCTGCAAGTATGGCTCCGCTTTCTTCCATCATTTCAGGTACTCTGAACGAGCCGCCTATCTCTACCAGTTCCCCTCTCGAAACGATGATTTCCTTGCCTCTGCCAAGAGCTGCCAAGCACAGCATGGTAGCTGCAGCATTGTTATTTACAATCATTGCAGCTTCTGCTCCGGTTACTTTCTTGATAATCTCCTCCACATGACTGTGGCGGGAGCCCCTCTTGCCTGCGGCAGGGTCATATTCCAGCGTAGAATACCTTGATGCAACTTCTGCAACCGCTTCAGCAGCTTTGACGCTCAAGTTAGCTCTTCCAAGGTTAGTATGCAAAACTACGCCGGTTCCATTGATAACGCGTCGTAGACTCTTAATTTTGCAAAAATTAAGGACAGTCACTACCTCATCAACCACATTATCATAAGCGACAAAGCACTCCCTGAGCGCTTCTCCGGCAAGAATTCTCTCTCTCTTTCCTTCAATCACCTTTCTGATTGCATCTGCAATAATCTCGTGAGGAAGGTCCTGCGAAAAATCCGAAATAGGCTGCGCCTTTAACAGGTCGTCAACCTTTGGTAGTTTCCTAAGTAAATTGCTGTCCATATCTCTCTCCATATTCTGTTTTTTGGCGGGAGTATGTGGGAATCGAACCCACCCAAGAGGCTTCTAACCCCTCGCGCTGGTTTTGAAGACCAGAGGGCACACCAGCACCCATCTACCCCCATATTTTAAACAAAAGGGACCGACCCGGCCCCTTTTGTAATAATAACTTATTTTACCAGTAATTCTAAAGCATTCATAACGATTTCTTCCTGCCTCTTTAATTCCTTTTCAGGTGGTAACTGTGGATTACCTGTTGGATAAGGAATTGCTTGTGCGCCTGAAATTCTGGCAGCGCCAACAGTCTTAGAAATCGGAGTTACTGTACAAATATGGGCAGCAGGGATTCCTGCTTTTTCTAATTGTTTAACTATTGTTGCACCGCAACGTGTACAAGTTCCTCATGTGCTTGTCAGGATAGCAGCCTGAACACCGTTAGCAATCAGGTCTTCAGCCATTTCCTGACCAAATTTAGTGGCATCGGCAACAGACGTTGAGTTACCTGTTGTAGTTAACAGATAAGGGTAAACTTCCCCAACAACGCCTTCTTTTTCAAATTCTTTAAGAATTTTATATGGCGCTACACGGTCTGGACTTTCGTTAGCGTAAACAGGGTCAAAACCTGCGTGCACAGACTCATATCCCTGAAGGTCTTCTTTTCCGTGAAGGTCATATTTCTTCCAGAACTTAGCTGTAGCAGCATACATGTGGTCTGGATTTCCTAAAGGTACAATACCGCCTGTTGTGCAAAGAGCGATTTTAGCATGTGCCAAATCCTTGATAGGCGGAGCCGGATCAACCTTTTCGTATACGGAGATTTCAAGTTCTGTATCGTAAGGTTCGCCTTTAAGCTTTTTAACGAGCATATCAACTGCTCTTTCAGCGCCGTTCTTTTCGTGGAATACATTAACACGCTGTCCCTTTGGATAGTAATGTTCCTGTTTAGGTGTTCCAAGCTTTTCGCCTGAAATTAATTTATTAACAAAGCCTGTGATAAGTGGAATTGCTTTTCTTATACTAGCCGCGGACTTACCAACTTCCATGATATAGCAATCAGCCTTATACATTTCTACACCAGGATTTTCCCAGTAAAGACCTGTAACTGACGGAATACCGTAAGTGCCCTGAACTAACTTACAAACTTCGCAGCATGCAATACCGAATCTTCCGGCATTGAACGCAGGACCTGCAATTAAAATGTCAGGCTTGTACTCTTCTACTTGCTTTTTGATGAATTCTTTACATACATCCATGTTTTCTACGAAGTAGTTATCGCCGCAAACGATTGTTGCAACGATTTCGCCGCCTTTGATTGACGGTGCGAAAGCATTAGCGTTACCGCGTCTTCCTTCTTCTACAAATGGTTCTGTATATGCGAATTCTTCTCCACCAATTTGTCCAAAGAACTGGTTGGTGTAAAACAAAATTCTTTTCATTTCAGCCATTTCAGATTTTCTCCTTTCCCCAAAAATTATAAAGTAATGCAACCAACTTTAGTGTTGCCCTGAAGGTTGTGGCTTCCCATAATACCGTGAATTTCAAGGAGCAGGCGACCGTCTTCCTGAATGGAAGTAATGTTACCGCCGCATACCCTTTCTACTTCCTTAAGGTTGCCGATGGTCTTTTCCATAGCAGGAAGCATTACGGTTGCATTGGAGTTACCAGTTGAAACGATTGCATTAGCTTCCTGAACGCTGTCTGGAAGGGATTCGCTCATTCCGTCTACACCGGCGTCTTCGTTGGTAATAATAACAACTTTAACTCCGTTCTGTTCAAGTTCCTGACAAACGATCATAAGGTCAGTTGTAGGGTTACCGAAACCTTCCTGAGAGATAATAGCTCCATCAGCTCCAAGCATCTTAACTTCCCTTACTGTAAGCATTCTGTCTCTGAACTTTTCCTTAAGAGTTGTCATAAGCGGGTTAATAACGATACCCATAAAGTTGATTTCTTTTCCGTGTACTTTAAATAATTCTTTGATTACTGCATTGTTCTGGTGCATATAAGTTGTTGTCTTTGAACCAGGTGATACGCAGTTACCGGAGATAATAGCTCCGTCCATTACTTCCAGCGGAGTAACCATTGTAGGCACCATAATTTTTGCGTCTCTGCCATAGAAATAAGTATCGTGAAGAAGTCCCTGAGCCATTACGTTGTAAACATATACAACTTTAGGTAATTCAGGATATTCTGCATATTTTTCACCTATGGATTTCCATTCATAGTTTTCGACTTCGTAGTCTTCATAGTCAAAAGCATAAGTTGCTACTTCCTTGGCAACCTTGATTCCGGCCAATCTGACAACTTCTTCGTGGTCATGCTGGTCAACATAATCCTGCTTTTCAATTATCATAACCAGATGGTTTATATTGGAATATACGCTGCTGTATTGAGTTCCTGGTCCCATCATATCGATAACGCCTTCTTGGAATCCTACGATAGGTCCGGTGCTTGTTACTGCGCAGCCTGTCAGCGCATAAGTAATGCCTGAACCGGCTTCTTCCATATTTTCTCTGAATAAGCCAGGGAAGGTTTCTCCGCCTTCAAGCTTAGCTCTTGGCTCAATTACATCTTTTACAGGAACAATTCTAACGGATTCTCCTGGTCTTGCAATGTCAAATGAAACGCTTTTCACCCTGCTGTCTTCCAGAACTAATTCTTCAAGTTTATTCGGGTCTACATGTAGGCACCCGTCGACAATTTTGCATTCGGTGTCGAAGCAAATGTCTTTAATCGTAACTTTTCTCAGTTCCAAATTCATGTGACTATAATCCTTTCTTATAGCATTAAAGTATTAAGTTATTTTGGTGATTTTTGGTGATTGTGTTTGTTAAATGCCCTTGTATTTTATTGTTAAGTTTTATAGACAATATAATACATAAAATATTAGAATTGCAATTTTCATGCCAAAATTTTAACGTTTTTAAAGCCCCTCAATCATTGATATGGCATGATTTTTTTATATTATTGACAGAATTCTTCCAATTTTACGATGATTTTCTGTCGTATAAGCGCCAAATTATTGACGTTTTATGCTATTTTTCAATATCTTCAATTCCCAGTTTAACCATCTTATATTTAAGGGTCTGTCTCGGAATTCCCAAAATGTCTCCGGCTTTGGTCTTATTGCCCTTAGTTTTAGCTAGAACTTTAAGAATAAGATCTCTTTCGACTTGCTCGATAACGCTGCGCAAATCATAGTCGCCGCCCTTAAGTTCTCGTTCAGTGCTGTCATCAACAAGCTGGGACAGCGCCGAATTAAATTTCCTGTCGTTCTTATGCTTGCCATGCAAATAGAAGGGAAGTTCATTAAACTGCAAAACTTCTTCTTTAGTCATACTTACCATGGATTCAATCACATGTTTCAGTTCCCTGACGTTTCCTTCCCATTCATATTCGAGAAAGAATTTACGAAGTTCTTCCGAAATTCCTCTAACGTCCTTGCCATAAACTTCATTAAAATAGTCTATATAATTATCAACAAGATATTCTATATCGTCAGGTCGTTCTCTTAGAGGCGGCAAGTAAATCATGTTGCTGGAAAGTCTATAGAACAAGTCCTTTCTAAGTACAAGTTTTTCAATTGCCTCCATAGGATCTATATTCATAGCCGCAACAATTTTTACATTCACTTTTTTCTCTTTATTGGAGCCTATGGGTCTGAACGTTCCCTCTTGAACTACTCTTAAGAGTTTACCCTGCACGTGGTATGGAAGCGCGTTAAGTTCATCGAGGAAAAAAAAGCCTCCATCTGCTTCTTCAAAAAGTCCTTTCTTATTTTCGGCCCCCGTATAAGAACCTTTGGTTGTGCCAAACAAAATAGATTCGATGAGATTTTCCGGAACTGCTGCGCAGTTTTGAACGATTGTGTTCTGTTTCGGATTAGAAGCATAATTTATCATCGCCTGTGCAAACATTTCCTTACCTGTTCCAGTCTCCCCGTATATGAGCACAGGATTATTATTAAGTGCGAAAATCTTAGCCTTCTCAATGGCGTCAAGCATCTTATCGTTTATGGTAAGAATATCTTCAAAATTTATCTTATCATTATTATCTCTGTTTGGATGAAATTTACCTTCTTTTTTTATGGTTTGCAGGTAGTCTTCTTTTCCTTGCATATCTCCTACGGTCGTCAAGTCCTTAGTCAGTTCCACAACTCCCACTACCTGACCTTCATGGAAAATGGGAATGGTAAGGTTCTGTGTAACATATACTTTTCCGTTTATGTCTACAAATTCCTGACCATCGTTAAATATAGTCTCTCCCGTAGACATGGTTTTTACAATTGAGCTGTTATTTCTGTCAAGAGACGGATACATTCCAAAGAAATTTTTATATTCCCTTGTATCTGATACATTTCCCATTCTGGAATCAAATCTGGAGTTATAAACTATGTCGAAGTCTTTATTAACTACCAGCACATAGTCCGCTTTTTTTAACATCAATTCCTCTTTAGTTGCCATTTTTTCTATCTCCTATATTCTTCAATTCCGCTTTGAAGTAATAATAAATCAATAAACTGTAAGTCGGGCAATAAGCTGTCGTCGTATTTTTTCATATACGTGTTGGTAAGAAACTTGTTCGTTTCTGCAATGCTGTCTTCTATTATTATAAGACTTTCCACATGCAAATCGCCTTCCATAACTTCCATATACACGGATTTATAAGGAGTTTCATGAGGTTTAATTCTTCCCATCATCGGATGCATTATCAGTCTGGCTCCGCGGTGTATATAGTCTCTGGCTATTTTCAAAATTTCATCTTGAGGAAGACCCTCATGATACTCGATATTCTCTGTATTTGAAAATTTTATATTAACTTTTGGATTATTGGTAATTATTAATGTTTCCATAATACTATGATAAGATTCCGCCAGTATTTTGTCAAGTAATATTCGGCATTTATATATCGAAAATTTATATAATTTTTATTGCTTATTGTTTTCTTTCAATGTTTTATGTATAATTAATTTGATAAGGAGGTGTTTTTAATGGCAGAGGTTAAACTGACCACTATGACACAAAACGGAGGCTGAGCCGCTAAGGTTGAGCCCAGCGCTCTGTCACAAGTTTTGTGCCAATTACCAAAATTTGAAGACCCGAACCTTCTAGTAGGTTTTGATACCAGCGACGATGCTGCTGTATATAAAATAGATGATAATACTGCTCTCATTCAAACTGTAGATATATTTCCGCCTGTGGTAGACGATCCATACATGTATGGGCAGATTGCCGCAGCCAACTCACTCAGCGATGTATATGCTATGGGAGGAAAACCAAAACTTGCCATGAATATACTCTGTATGCCGGAGGACTTGGACGAGTCTGTGCTTTTAGAAGTCCTTCAAGGCGGATACTCTAAATGTAAAGAAGCAGATACCATCATCTGCGGCGGACATACTATTAAAGATAAAGAACCTAAATACGGACTTTGTGTCAGCGGCTTTGTACACCCTGACGCCATATTGAAAAACTGCGGTTGTAAGGAAGGAGACATCTTGATTCTCACCAAAGCTCTTGGAACCGGTATTCTCAATACAGCCATGAAAGCCGACTTACTTGATAAGGAGACGGAAAAAGCTCTCGGAGAATCTATGGCTCAGCTTAATAAAGTTTCAGCAGAACTTTTGGACGGCTTCCCGGTCAACGCCTGTACCGATGTAACAGGCTTTGGTCTCATAGGACATGCATACGAAATGGCCTCAGGAAGTGATATGACCATTGTGCTTGATAGTTCCAGCCTGCCCCTTCTTCCACAGACTCTCGAAATGGCGGAAATGGGTATAGTCCCTGCCGGAGCTTATAAGAACCGCAATTGGATGGGATGCAGCGTATCGGCTGGTCTGAGAATCCCCCTTGCGATTACCGATATAATGTTCGATCCGCAGACATCCGGAGGTCTTTTGGTTTCCCTGCCTGAAAGAGAAGGTATCAAACTGCTTGAACGTATGAAGGACCACATTCCGGTCGCTGAAATTGTGGGATATGTGGAAAACTTCTCGGGTAAATCCATTAAAGTTAAATAGTTAGAGTTAGAGTTAGAGTTAGCGTTAGAGTTAGAGTTAACGTAAAAATCAAAGTAAAAAGAGCTGTAAGATATAACTTGAACTGCTACCCGTCAAGTAGACAATTGAAAAAATTAAATTTTTTGGCCAGTCGGATAAATGCCGACTGGCATTT
>CAZYWO010000071.1:0-10299 GCA_964651095.1 uncultured Oscillospiraceae bacterium
GTAAGCACTACCACCATTGCACGGCAAAGACCTATAAGAAGTGCCCCGTAAGCAACGGATTTAGCGCCTTCAACGAATGAATCACAGATATCACTGGTTTTAAGGCCGCCTGCATATCCGCAGATAATTCCCATTGCAAGGAATAGAGAACTGATTTGTGTTCCTGTGCTCCAACCATTTGTGATACCATAGATGAGTACTATAAAGCCGGCAAGGGCAATAATAAGAACTGCTTTTCTTCTGCCGGTAAACTCTACTGCCGGATTCTCAGCCTTAACTTCTTCAGCGGTTGACTGAATAGCATAAAGATAACTTCTCTCAGGGTTATTTCTTATTTTCTTCGCATAAGCCAAGACGTAAACAATGGCAATAAGAAGAACTACAACGTGTGTTAAAATACGATAGCCCATGCCTGAGAAGAGAGGCAGCTCTGCGATTCCTTGAGCTACGCCTACAGTAAAGATATTCGACCATCCTGCTGCGAAACCACAGACTGCACCGATATTAACTATTGCCATACCTACTATGGCATCATACCCTAATGCTTTTGAAAGCATTACACAAATCGGTATGAATATCAGTGTTGATTCCGCCAGACCAAATGTGGCGCCTCCCAGCGAGAAAATAGCCATTAAGAAAATAATCAATATTGCATCTTTTCCTTTTACTTTTTCAATTGACGCTCCCAGTCCGGCTTCTATGGCTCCGGTTTTATTTATTATTCCAAAAGCTCCTCCTATAATAAATACAAGAATAATAATCCATGCCACTTCATTCATGCCTGTCGGAACGGCTTGTACCATTTCAAACGGACCTACAGGAGTAGATTCAACATAATGGAATGAGTCAGCATCTACTACAGTTGTTCCTTCATCGTTAACATATCTGTCATATGTACCTGCCGGCACTATATAAGTTAACACTGTACAGATTAGTATCAGCAAAACTATGAGTGCATAAGGATGAGGCATTTTAAATTTTTTCTCTTTCATTGTCATGCTCCTTTCGTCTTAATAAAAATTCCATCCGCTATTTGCAGAAATCTAATGCACACTGGACAAAAACCGCAGTACCAATCCAAAATACAGATTCGTCCAAGTGGAATTTAGAGCTGTGATGAGGATAAAAAACATTATCATCGTGGCATTTCCACGACCCCAATATTCCAAAACTTCCCGGTACGGAATTTAAATAGAAAGCTACATCTTCCGTACCTGTGGAAGGTTCTGAAATCTCAACTACATTTTCTTTTCCCAGTACCTTCTCCGCACATGATGCTAAAAAATCCGTTACTTCTTCATCATTTACAGTTGAAGGATAAAATCTTTCATATTGCACCTCCGCATCGCCGCCGTTTGCTCTTGCGATTGCCGGAATCATCTCTTTGACTCTTTTTTCTAAAATGTCTGCGTCCTTGGGATCAAACGACCTTATAGTTCCTCCCATAGTTGCTTCGCTGGGTATAACGTTTATAATGGTTCCCGCATTTAACATTCCCACAGTGACAACTGCACCGTGTACAGGATTTATTTCTCTGCTCACAAGTTTTTGGAGAGACTGAATGATCTCAGCCGAAATCAAAATCGGGTCTACACATTCGTGGGGTCTGGCTCCGTGGCCTCCCTTGCCTTTAACTTTTACGTAAAACGAAGCAACTGAAGCCATTGTCGCTCCCTTTCTCACTCCGAAAACTCCGTTTCCCACCTCCGGAAAAAGGCTTCCTATGTGCATACTTATAAACTTATCTACTTTAGGGTCTTCCAGGCAGCCTTCCTCAATCATCTTTTTAGCGCCGCCTGTAGTCTCTTCGGCAGGCTGAAAAATCAAAACAACGTTACCTGCAAGTTCATCCCTGTTTTCAAATAAAATCTTTGCTGCTCCCAGAAGCATTGCCGCGTGGGCATCATGTCCACATGCGTGCATATTTCCGTTTTTTGAAGCAAAAGAAAGCCCTGTTTCTTCTACCACCGGCAGCGCGTCCATGTCTGCTCTGAATCCGATTGTCGGACCCGGCTTTGAGCCTTTAATCACGACAGAAATTCCCATATTGCTGTACGTTTTATATTTCAGACCTATTTCAGATAATCTTTTTTTTATGTAATCCGTAGTCTGCGGCAACTGTGTATCAATCTCAGGAACTTTATGAAGATCTCTCCTCCACTTGATAATATCCTGCTCAATAGCTTTCGCTTCAACTTTTGCATCAATCATGTCCCGGCGCCCCCTAACATTTTAAACTTGGTTTCTTTTTATTTCTTTGCATTTTCTTAGCGTATATACAGTAAATATACAGCAAAGGATGTGCCAATCTAATTAATCCCAAAACCCCAGTAATTTCAATGAGTTTAGCTTTTAGACAAAATAAAAAGCGGTAAAATTATTTTTACCGCTAAGATTTTTTTACTGTCAAATTTTTTACTATTTTAAATTGTATTTATTCATTTTATAATTTAAAACTTGTTTGGTCGTTTTCAGCTTTGCCGCTGCTTCCACCTTATCTGCACTGTTTGCCAGTGTTTTCTTAATAATGTGTTTTTCATAATTTTCAACCATGTCTTTAAGAGATAGGTTATAATCAATGGAATACTTAGTATCTTTAGCCTTTATAGCGCTGAAAATGTATTCCGGCAAGTCGTTTTTACCAATAAATCTGTCGTTCGTAATATTAAAAGCACATTCAATGGCGCTCCTCAGTTCTCTTACATTTCCCGGCCAGTCGTATTTGCTGAAAGCATCATATACTTCTTCTTTGACGTCTATTACATCTCTTTTCATCCTGATATTAAATTCGTTTATGAAGCTGCGTGTCAAAGGCACAATATCAATCATTCTCTCTCTGAGAGGCAGTATATTGAGACGTACAACGCTAAGCCTGTACAGAAGATCTGCTCTCACGCTTTGCTTGGCTAAACAATCCTCCACTTTTTCATTGGTGGCAGAAACAATCTTCACATCCACATGGATGGGCTTGCTTCCTCCGACTCTTGTAAATTGTTTTTCCTCAATGGCCTTAAGAAGCTTGCTCTGCATGGAAAACTCCATCGAGTTTATTTCGTCAAGAAAAAGTGTACCCCCGTCAGCCATTTCAAAAAGCCCCTTTCTGTCCTCTGCTCCTGTAAAGCTGCCTTTTGTTGTTCCAAATAAGAAGCTTTCCAAAAGTGTAGATGGAATTGCAGAACAGTTTTGGGAAATAAAAGGTTTCTTTCTGCGCTTACCTGATGAATGAATTGACTGAGCTACGAGTTCTTTTCCGGTTCCGGTTTCTCCATAGATCATAACGCTCGAATCTGTATTTGCAATTTTCTCTATTTTCTCTTTTAATTCAATCATCTGAGAAGAAACAGTTACAATATCCGAAATAGTATACAATTCCTTCTCGTTTTTTACCGCATCGGCAGAAATAAAAGATGTCTGGCGATCGTAGCTTGATATGTCGATTACGCCTATAATTCGATCGTTTTCCACAATGGGAATATCGCTGGTTATAGACTGAATTACCAATCCTTCGGGAGTAGCAAATCGGTGTATGCGGTTGATTGCAGGCTTGCCTGTTTTAAGTACCTGCATAATCGTACTTTCTTCTTCAACAACGCTTATATACACATCTGTAATATGCTTTCCCACTATTGCATCACTGTGCAGCCTTGTTCTCTCCGATTTATTTGTATAATAATATCTGATTATGCCTTTGTCATCGGCGATAAGCACGATGTCCACATATTGGAATATTTTTAATATTTGTTCAAGATATTTTTCAAACATTTTTAATTCCTACAGCCTGCTTTTTAAATCCCTCATTGCAACATGTGCGTTAATCATACGGCATACGGCGTATACGAGCGAAAAACCAAGCGCGATAATGTTTGATAACCACAACGATGCAAAAATAAAGTAGATCACAATAAACGTATCAAAAGGCACCGGAATTCCGATGAAGGACTTAAGATAAATATCTGGATAATAACTGCCATCTTTAAAGAACTTAACCCATAAAGCGAAATAGATTACCAATGATATCAGAGCACAAATTCCAAATGCGTCAAAACGCACAGGAAAACGCAAAGCAATAAGGCAAACGGTCAGCCCAAGTCTTGAAAATACCTCTAAAAAGCATATCTTGGTGCTGGCTGTATCTATATCGTCAAGTTTAGTAGCTTGTCCTTTTTTTGCAAACGTAAAGTTTGGAAGGATAATTATGATACATACAATCAATCCCCACAATGAAAAAAACTTTAAACCTTCAAATGTAATCAATGCTTCCACAACAAAAACCTCTCTTTCATACTTAGCCATATAATATTTTTATCTTTGAGTCTTAGGATTTCCCTAAGTCTTAACATTTTCCGTGTTTTTCTGTAAATTATTAAAAGTGTCCTGCAAAACCATACAGAACACCTCTTTTAGTTTACCATTATACAGGGTTGTTTGTCAAATCAATAATAGATTTTATCGCATTTACTGCGTAGTCAACATCTTCGTTGGTATTCCAATGGCCGAAAGCAAATCTTACAGTTCCTTGAGGATATGTCCCTAGACTCTTATGTGCCAGCGGTGCACAGTGTAGTCCGCATCTTGTCATTATTCCATATTCAGAGTCGAGTCTAAATGATATATCGGCGTTATCAAACTCGGTAAAGTCCAAAGATACGGTGCCAACTCTGCTTTCTCTTGTCTTTCTGCCTGCGATCCGCACACCGCCCAGTTTGTCCATCTCATCCATAAATTTGCATGCCAGATCTAATTCCTTTTCCAGAATATTTTCAACGCCTTCTGATAAAACATACTGAAGAGATTTATTAAGACCCACTATACCCGGAAGATTAAGAGTCCCTGCCTCGAACTTATCCGGCATAAATTCAGGCATAGTCAAAAGATGGGAAGCGCTGCCTGTTCCTCCGCAAATCACCGGGGAAAGCTGACTGCAAAGGGAATCCGAAAGAAGCATTGCTCCTATTCCCTGAGGGCCAAGCAGTCCTTTGTGACCGGTCACACACAATGCTGATAGATTGTATTCCTCAAAATCAATATTAATAACGCCTGCGCTCTGAGCTGCATCCAGTGCAAAAAATACACCTTTTTGTTTACATATTCTGCCTACTCTTTTGGCATCGATGACAGTCCCGGAAACATTAGATGCATGTGTCATTACTACCAACTTAGTATTTTTCTTAAAGAGGCTCTGGAATTTTTCAAAATCCAAATTGCCTTCCTCATCACATTCAGCTATGGAAACTTCTACACCATCTTTTTCCATATCAATGCAAGGTCGGGCTACTGCGTTATGTTCCATAGCCGATATTATCACATGATCTCCCTTTTTAAGCAAACCTTTGATGATAAAGTTCAGACTATATGTAACGGTCGGGGTAAATACCACATTTCTTTCGTCAAAAAAATTAAACATCCGGCAAAGCATACTTCTGGTTTCAAAAACTGTTTCCCCCAAATTATATGCCGTTTCATATCCTCCGCGCCCCACATTGCAACCAACGTTTGTGATAAATTCACACATTGCTTCTCCTACACCCGGCGCTTTCGGAAAACTGGTGCTTCCGTTGTCTAAATAAGTTTTTCGCATTAAATCTTCTCCCAAATTTATTTTTTCAATATGTTTTATATCAAACTATTCTTCATATAAAAAATCTTTTTTACTCGAATATGCCTCTTTTTATTAAAAATTATATTACTTACAGAATACAATGTAAAATAATTTTTTTAATTTTCCCCTTTTTTTCATGAATTTCTCTCCAAATATATGTAATATATGCTAATTTATTATCGAATTTTTACTATTATTTACCTTTTCTATTAATTTTTAAAATATTATTGGTAATTGCAATTTTACTTTTAAGAATTTCCAGTTTATTATGGAAATGTGTTATTTTACATTTAAAGAAAGGAGTTTGTCCTAATTAAAAACGGATAAGTACACTATTAAAATGAAAAAAGAAAAGACATTTGTCGCAATTACAGGTGCCATTATCGGTTTGCTTGCTGTCCTGCTGGTTAAATTCGGAAATCCAGCAAACATGGGACTTTGTATCGCTTGCTTTATCAGAGATACTGCAGGCGCTTTAAAACTTCATTCAGGTGCTATTGTGCAATACCTTAGACCTGAAATTATCGGAATCGTATTAGGCGCTTCTATTATGGCTTTCTCCAAGAAAGAATTAGTAGCCAGAGCCGGTTCCAACCCTGCAATACGTTTCGTGCTTGGTTTCTTCGTAATGGTAGGCGCATTGATGTTCCTAGGATGCCCTCTGAGAATGATGCTCAGAATCGGAGGCGGAGACTTAAACGCAGTTGTTGGTTTGCTTGGTTTTATCTGCGGTATCTTAATCGGTATCGTTGCATTAAACAAAGGTTTCTCATTAGACAGATCCCACAAAGTTTCCACTGAAGAAGCTTTCGTATTTCCTGCAATCCAGATCGTTTTCCTTATTATACTTGTTGCAATTCCATCTCTGCTTGCTTTCAGTGAAGAAGGTCCTGGTTCAAAGCACGCTCCAATTATCATGGCCTTAGCAGTAGGTCTTATTGCAGGCGGTCTTGCTCAGAGGACAAGATTCTGTACTGTAGCAGGTATCAGAGACAGCTTCATGTTTAAGGACTTTACAATGCTTATAGGATTCGTTTCATTAATCGTTGTTGCAGTTATCGCAAACATGGCATTCGGTTTCTTCAACTTTGGATTTGCAGAACAGCCTGTAGCTCACACTGACGGTGTATGGAACTTCCTTGGAATGACTCTCGTTGGCTTCGGTTCAGTTCTTTTAGGAGGATGCCCGTTAAGACAGTTAATTCTTTCCGGCGAAGGAAATATCGACTCTGTTATAACAGTAATCGGTATGTTCGTAGGAGCTGCTTTCTGCCACAACTTCGGACTTGCTTCATCAGCAGACGGTCCTTCAGCAAACGGTCCTTACGCTGTAGTTATCGGTCTTTTAGTTGTTGCTGTAATTGCAGTAGTTAACATTTATTCCAATAATAAGAAAGGAGCATAACCATGACAGTAGATGCAAGAGGATGCTCATGCCCGCAGCCTGTTCTTATGACTAAAAAGGCTTTGGCAAAATCAAATGAGTTTGAGGTTCTGGTTGATAATAACACAGCAAAGAACAATATCTTAAGATTTGCAACTAATCAAGGCTGCAAAGTAAGCGTTGAAGACGGTTCTGCTGCTGACGAATACGTAATCAAGATTACAAAATAAATTTAATTTGAATAAAAATAAGGAAAGAAATCCAGATGTTTTTAATCACCTTTCATACAAATTTTGACGCCAATCTGTTCAGCCGCAAGGCTAAACTCTTTGGTTCAGTCAAAATGAAGCCCGTTCCCAGGCAGCTAAGTTCCTCCTGCGGAACATGTGTTGTTTTCCAACCCGAAAGTGCTGCATTTGAAATGGACACATTAACAAACCTAACATTTGAAAAAATGTATAAGGTTTCCGGAAGCGAATATGAACTTTTATTTGAGAAAGAATAACATACATACAAACGAAATTCATTCTCAATAAATTATATAAACTCATACTTGGTTTCTTTAATGAAAAATCCCTGACTGCCCTTTGGCGGTCAGGGATTTTTTTATTAAAAAGCCATGCTTACTATATGTTCAGCATGGCTATTAGCATTGCTATTGTATATGTAAATAGTTTAGTAATTAGTCATCTCGTTGATCGACATAGCTACATGGCTCATCATAGAGTTAAAATCAAATACAGGCAGTCCAAGTTCCTCTCTTATCATGGAAGCAAACGGCGGCAGGTCAGTACATTCAAGTACTATTGCGCCGATTTCAGGATGGGCTGCAACGCCTTCTTTCACCTTTGATAAAATCTCGCCTCTTACTACGTCAATATCTATTGCAGTGTTTGTGCCGTCAAAGATTTTATTCCATTCAGTACATTCTTCAAGTCCGAAAACGTGTACTTTAACATCATCACCTACTCCGCAGCACTTAAAGTGCTCTTTCGTAAGAGAAGATTTCATAGCTGTAAGCACACCTATTGCTTTATCCTTTCCTATCAAATTTTTTACATAAGGAACCTGCAATATTGATGATAAAAATACAGGAACGTCAAGAGCGTCAGCCATTTCTTTCTGGAAAATAGCGTTGAAGCCGCAGCTTGCAGAGATAGCCTTAATACCTTCTTCTTCTATAAGCTTTTTAGAAATTTCAATCATGTCGACCAAAAGTTGTTTGCTAGGATGTGTAATTACAGTTTCTGTGCATGCTCCCTTTACCTCCACAAGCTTAACCGGGAAGGGATATGACGCAAGATTTGTACTGTTTCCTGCAAGGGCTTCAAGCTGCATAAGTCCTGTAGGAACCAAGCCCTGTTCCCATCTTAAAATCGCAATTTTTGGTTTTTTTTCCATTGTTAAATCCTCCTAGTTTTATTATATATCTCGAAATTTTTAGATTTCGCAATTGACTTTCTATTTTAACATGTTTTTACTATGATTCAGCCCATAATCTTGTCTATGTCCTCCATGTACATGCTATAGTCCTCACCCGCTTTGCGCAGCTTAAGAACTTCCTGAAGCGACGCAAAAGTTTTCTTATTTATAGGGAACGCTTTCAGAGCTCCCGCCCCAATGAGCAAACATATTGCCGGTATCAATATAAACGCTGCATTTAAAAACGTCACCGCACTATCAGGCTGTACCGCCAGATTGGGATTATATCCCGTCATATCCAGTGCGATTCCAAATATCTGAACCATAATAGCAGAAATCAACGTTCCCAGTACAGAAACCAGAGACATAAGATCTCCCTCTCGTCTTTTATTATTGGCATACTCGTCGACTTCAATTACATCATAGAAAATAGCGCTGCTCAACTGCCAAAAACTCGTCTGCATGGCAGCAAAAAAAACCATGTATATTATAGCTCCTTCAATTGAGCCGGGCGCGATGAAAAATACCACAATGCCTCCAGCAGCGCATACACCCATACTGATTATCTGCTGGTTCACCTTTCCCATAGCCAAAGCCATCTTGCTCACAAGAGGCACCATTATGAAAAAAATCAGAATGGTTACAGCATATATATAGGAAGAATATTTCTTTCCAATACCAACACTATACTGCAAATAATAAAGCGTTGCAACATTAAAAAAGGCAAATGCACATGTAAACGCTCCTTTATATATTACCAAAAGTTTTGTAGGTTTAAGGTGAAGAAGCTCCAGATAATTGGTGCCTATCTCTTTAAGATGAGAGGATTTCTTTGTCACATGTTCCTTCGGTAAAACCATGCCTATCCCTGAAGTCCTTATAAACGATAAACTCCAGCTCGCAAGGCATGTAGCTCCTATTACGATGCCTGTCATCTGCCATCCCATCTTCGTATCGTTTCCAAACCAATCTAAAACTAAAAGAGGGCATATATAGCCTATTCCATTTCCTATAATTGAAAAGAAACGGCTTAGTGTTCTCAGTTTGGTTCTTTCATCGTAACCTGATACTACTTCTGCACCAAGAGCGTTATTTGGGATTTCAAAACATGTAAATGAAATTCTGAACATTATTCCAAAAATCAAATAATAGACAAATAATACCGCCGCTTTAGCCTTGATTGTATGATACAGCATAGCAAGAACCGGAAGCATTGTCAGCGCCGCAAATAGAATAAACGGTCGTCTCCTGCCCATCTTTGATGTACATGAGTCGGAGATGTTGCCTATTAACATACCCATAGCAACTTCCACAAACAATGCCAGTGAGGAAATAGTACCCGCTGTGGTTGATCCAAGTCCTACACAGTCTGTAAGGAACAGAACCAAATAAGTGGAAATGAAAGCGTACGCTGCTCCTTGTCCGATATAACCCAATCCATAACTTATCATTTTTTTAAATCCTTCTTTCTACGTTTCTTTCTTTACTTATGTTTTCAGTTGGCATTGTTTTTGCATTATTTTTCTTGTATAATAGTTGCTTGTAGGAGGCGAAAATAAAATGCAAAATTCACGTAAAATTATCGTTTCAAACTTTATGCTGATTCTTGCAGCAGCCATATGGGGAAGCTGTTTTGTCTTTCAAAAAATTGCTACCGGCTCGGTGGGACCATTCACGTTCATGGCTGCCCGATATGCAACGGGAAGTCTAGCGTTGCTTCTGATCATAATCTATATGGAATATCATCGCAGAAGTGTAGACAAGATGGCGGGCATTACTACCACGCCTTATGACCGCGCATATTTTAAAAAACTATTTACTGTAGCGCCTCTTTGCTGCATCGCTAATCTTGCAGGAAACGTACTGGTTCAAATGGGTTTGACCTACACTAATG
>CAZYWO010000072.1:0-10122 GCA_964651095.1 uncultured Oscillospiraceae bacterium
GTATTCCATGATTACCGATACGCACAGCACAACATTATTGCCAATGATTGAATCGGTGTTGTCTCTGACTGACACTAAAATTAAAGAGATAGATATGTTTGCCGTATCGGCAGGGCCGGGGTCCTTTACAGGAGTGCGTATTGGCGTATCTACTGTGAAGGGATTGGCTTTTGCGAATAATATCCCGTGTATTGGAGTATCGTCACTTGAAGCTATGGCAATGAACTTCACGGGGGTTTCCGGCATCATCGTGCCAGTTATCAATGCTAGAAATCGCATGGTGTATACGGCGACATTTGACTCTGACGGATTGCATGCTCCGCAAAGAATATCACAGGATGAACAAATAACAATATGCGGCTTGTTTGAAAGACTAAAAAGCGTATCTGGCGCAATCTACTTCAGTGGAGACGCATACGATATTATTATGTCGGACTCTGAAAGACCTGTAAAAGCGGCTCTGACACCTGAGAAACTGCGTAGGCAGTCAGCGTACGGCGTTGCAATGGCTGCTGAGGCAATTTGGGGGGTACACGAAGACAAGTCGGAATTTAATGAACTGCATCTTGCACCAATTTATCTGAGAAAATCACAGGCAGAGCGCGAATGGGAAGAAAAAATACACATAAACGGGGAGTAGGATAAATGGAAAATAAAAAACGACTAGTATTTGCGTCGGACCATGCGGGGTATCCCTTGAAAAATGCACTAATAGCGTTATTCAAAGAGCAGGGCTATGATATTATTGATGTGGGAACAAACTCTACAGAAAGCTGCGACTATCCTATATTTGCCGAAAAAGCGTGTATGAAAGTGATTGCGGGTGATGCTGATTTTGCGATTTTGTGTTGTGGTACGGGAATCGGAATGAGCATTGCTGCAAATAAAATAAACGGTATTCGTGCAGCTTGTTGTTCGGATATATTTAGCGCAAAATATACGCGTCTTCATAACGATGCTAATGCACTGTGCCTTGGAGCACGTGTGATTGGAGAAGGTTTGGCGGCGGAATTGGCTACGGTATTTGTAGAGACTGGATATGAAGGTGGAAAGCACGCCAGACGCGTAGAGATGCTTACTAACATAGAAAATAAGCAAAAATAAAATTTTATCGGCGAAAATAATGCCGGAGAGGAGTATATTATGAAGAATTATCTCGTAACAATCGCAAGGCAGTACGGAAGCGGAGGACGTGAGGTCGGCCAGCGCCTTTCAGAAATCACCGGATACAAATTCTACGACAAGGACCTTATCACGCTTGCGGCACAAAAGAGCGGATTCAGTACGGACGCTCTTCAAAATGTAGACGAAAAAGCGGCTAACAGTCTTTTGTATACTCTTGCACTTGGCTCATCAATTTATAACCACGGCATTGAACATGTAAACCTTCCGATTAACGACAAACTATTTGTGATACAATCTGAGATTATCAAAGAACTCGCAGCGGGCGGCGATGGTGCGATTATTGTTGGACGTTGCGCCGATTATGTTTTGGCAGGTAGAACGAATTTAGTGCGTATCTATATTTGCGCCGACTTTGACATAAGAGTAAAGACAGTCATGGCACGTCACGCACTTACAGAAGCACAGGCTAAGGATTTGATTGTGAAGACGGACAAACGCCGCGCGAATTATTACAGTTACTATACGGGAGAAAAATGGGGGAAGGTTGACAAATACGACCTTGTGATATCAACCAGCACAATTGGTGTCCAGGGAGCAGCAGAACTTATCAGCAGCTACTTAAAAATGCTGGAAGCCAGAGACCAGTAACCTGTAAATAAAAAATAAATTATACAAAATGCAAATTTTGTATAATTTAGGGAAGCTAAAATTGAGAAAATCGGAGGTATGAAATGCTGTTGGCTCTTGATATCGGTAATTCCAGCATATCTGCGGGTGTTTTTGAGCTAAATTCTACGAGTTGCGGTGCTGCGCTTGTGTGTAAGTTCAAAATTTCCTCTCGATTCATGACTTCCGATGAATATGTAGTGGCGATAAACAATTTTCTCGCATTCAACAAAATTCAATCATGTATTAGTGATGGTAAAGACGAAATGGAATGTTCAAAACGTGTTGATTGTTCTGTCATTTCATCCGTTGTTCCAGCGCTTACGGATATTCTCGCTAAAGCACTTACACAGCTGTGCGGAAAATTACCGTTTATCGTTAGTCAAGGTATACATACAGGATTTGGCATAAAAATAAAAAATCCTGCACAGCTTGGCGCCGACATTGTGTCCAACACGACAGCTGCTTTGATGATTGTGGAGACTCCTCTTGTGATACTTGATATGGGTACCGCAACCACATTGACAGTTGTCGATGATAACCGTGATATTCTTGGCACTATCATTATGCCTGGATTAAAAATCTCGATGAGTGCTTTGTCGTTGTCCGCAGCACAGTTAAGCGATGTCAGATTAGAACGTCCCGAAGAGCTGATTGGACGCGATACGTCGTGTTCTATCCGGTCCGGAGTGATAAATGGGCAGATACTTGCCATTGATGGATTTGTCAGAAATGTTCGTGAACAACTGAGAATAAAGGAATCTGGCAAAACACTGGGACTTGTGGCGACTGGCGGGCTTGCCAATTATGTCATTCCCTATACCAGAAATAAATTCATTTATGATGAAACACTCACCCTTTCTGGTGAAGTTTATTTGTATAGGAAAAATGTTAAATAATTGGCGATAATAAATATTTTGTATAATATGGCCAAGGCTATATTATAAATAAAGTGGTCGCATCTTACTGCTTTTTCATATTTACAGAAGACAGCGTCCCAAAAATTAGGAGGAAAATATGAAAAATTCAAACAACACCCATGCAAAAGTCCTTCGCATGACGCAAGTGGCATTTTTAGCGGCATTAATAGTAGTCCTGCAAATACTCTCGTATTTCATAAAAGTGGGTATGTTCAACATGTCGTTTGTGCTCATACCTGTAGTTATCGGCGGAGTTTTGTTTGGTGCAAAAGTTGGTGCATTTCTTGGTGGAATATTTGGTGTGGTTGTTGCCATTGCTTGTATCGCTGGACTGGATGGCGGCGGCTTCATACTGTTTTCTGCCAATCCGGTCTGCTGTATTCTTATCTGCATGATAAAAGGCATTGCAGCAGGATATGTTTCGGCTCTTGTTTATAAGGTTTTGTCAAACAAGATTTCTTCAAAGATTTTGTCTATTGGCGTGGGTGCTGCGTTGTGCCCGATAGTTAACACTGGGGTGTTCTGCATCGGAATGACTGTGTTCTTCTATGACAAGTTAGTTGAATGGTCGGGAGGTACTGCAGTTCTGTACTATATATTCACGGGACTTATCGGCATAAACTTTGTCATTGAATTGTTATTGAACGTAGTTCTCTGCCCTCTTATCGCCTCAACGGTATTAAAATACTCAAAGAAGTCTTGATTCAGATAAGGCCGGAATTTCAGGAATTTCGGCCTTATCTTTTTAGATATTTTATTAAAGTCTCAAAAAAGTATTGCATTTTGAGAGATATTGTGATATAATATAAACGTTACGGAGGCATAGCTCAGTTGGTTAGAGTACTTGCTTGACATGCAAGGGGTCACTGGTTCAAGCCCAGTTGTCTCCAAGATATTTTTAGCTGAGAAATCATTGGATTTGAAAAAAATCATGTTTTTTCTCAGCTTATTTTATTTTAAGTGAAAGTGGTAAATATGAAGAAAACACCATCTGAAACCTATACGGAGCAAGTCCATCTTATTAATCAATCGGATTTAAATGGAAGTAAGCGGCTCTTTGGCGGGACATTGCTGTCGTGGATAGATATTGTAGCTGGAATTGTTGCACGCCGCCATGCTGAAATGAACGTTACAACCGTTGCAATTGACGATTTACATTTTATTGCCCCGGCATACGCCAATGATCTTGTTGTACTATGTGGTAAAGTCACCTACGTTGGACGAACTTCCATTGAGGTGCGTGTCGATTCCTATGTTGAACGGGTAGATGGAACTCGCAAGCTTATTAACAAGGCACACCTTGTAATGGTCGCTTTGGATGAAAACGAGACTCCCTATGAAGTACCGAGGCTGGAGCCGGAGACAATTGAAGAAAAAGAAGAAATGGCAGCAGGAGAAAAAAGAAAAAAATTGAGAATTCTCCGTCAAGAAGGCAACTATTAAAGTGAGATAGAAAAACACTGGAGGTATTTAAATAATACCTCCAGTGTTTTTTTTAACCTATACCAATTTTGAGTTATTCTGGTTTATAGCTTCCTTTGAGCGAAACTACTCTGTTAAATGTGTTCTCATTCTTTGAATCTTTTGCGAAATACCCAATCCGCACGAATTGGAACTTGTCGCCTGCTTTTGCTTCTGTAAGCGCAGGCTCGATTTTTACATTTTCCAACTTTACGGCTGAGTCAGGATTCAAAAAGTCGATATATGATTTTCCTTCGGGAAGTTCATTCATATTTTCTTCGGTAAACAAGCGGTCATAAAGAACTACCGTTGTATCCACCGCATGTTTTGCGGATAACCAATGAATTGTTCCCTTGATTTTGCGATCTGTTGGAGTGTTTGTGCCTGTTTCGAGGTCAGCTGTACAGTGTATTTCCGAGATGTTACCATTTTCATCATGCACGATTTCAATGCACTTGATGATATATGAGCCCATAAGACGTACTTCGCCGTTGGGCTTCAGCCGGAAGAACTTTGGCGGTGGAACTTCCACAAAGTCGTCAGCATCGATAAATATTTCCTTGGTAAACGGTACTTTGCGCTTTCCTGCGCTTTCATCGTTCGGATTATTTGGAATTTCAAAATATTCAGTTTTATCTTCTGGATAATTATCGATGACGAGTTTTATGGGTTTTAATACAGCAATCCGCCTCTCGGCTTTTTGGTTTAAATCCTCTCTTATACAATGTTCGAGCAGACCAATGTTGACCATGCTGTTTGCCTTTGCTACGCCAACTCGAGCGATAAAATCAAGAATTGATTCAGCTGTATATCCGCGTCTGCGCAGACCACATAAAGTGGGCATTCGTGGGTCATCCCATCCATCGACTATCCCATGTTCCACGAGGTAGCGAAGATATCTCTTTGATAAAACGGTGTTGGTTATATTGAGACGGGAGAACTCAATCTGACGGGGTTTAGAAGGTACATCACAATGTTCGATTACCCAGTTATACAAGGGGCGATGGTCTTCATATTCAAGTGAACATAAGCTGTGTGTGATTCCCTCAAGAGCATCCTGAATCGGGTGAGCAAAGTCATACATTGGGAAGATGCACCATTTGGTTCCCTGTCTGTGATGTTCGATGTAACGGATGCGGTAAAGTACAGGGTCGCGCATATTGAAGTTTCCGGATGCAAGGTCGATTTTTGCGCGAAGAGTATACTTCCCTTCCGGAAATTCACCTGCTTTCATATGTCGAAATAGGTCAAGACTTTCTTCAGCGGGACGGTCACGGAACGGAGATACTGCAGGATGTGTAAGGTCGCCGCGGTATTCTTTAAACTGTTCAGGCGTCAGCTCGCACACATATGCGTCTCCTTTTTTGATAAGTTCTTCGGCAATTTCATAGGTACGCTCAAAATAGTCCGAGCCATAGAAGAATCTGTCTCCCCAGTCAAAGCCAAGCCAATGAATGTCTTCCTTAATTGCATCTACAAATTCTGTGTCTTCTTTCGCAGGATTGGTATCATCCATTCGGAGGTTGCAAAGACCGTTATACTTTTTGGCTGTGCCAAAATCGATAACAAGAGCCTTGCAGTGACCTATGTGAAGATATCCGTTCGGTTCAGGCGGGAATCTTGTATGGATTTTTTCTACTTTTCCGGCTGCGAGGTCTTCATCTATAAAGTCATGTATAAAATTTGATGTGTTTTCCGACATTTTTTTACTCCTAAATTCTTATTAATTATAATGTGACGAGCATACTGTCTATTCTTGTGTTTATTCTGTCCTTGCCAAGTATCTGCATGACCGCGTACATATCAGGTGAATTAAGCCTTCCGGTGACAGCCAATCGAATAAACATGGAGATGTCACCAACGTTCCCCTTGTAACTTTCAGGAGACGCCTTGTATGCTTTCATGTCGGATGTATATCCAAGCTCTTCTCCGATTTTTTGAATCTTTTCGAACCATGTATTCATATCGTCTGTGGGATTAAAGGTCTCCTTGAACTTTGCCAGAGTTGTTTTAATGTCGTTTATATCAAACTTCTCGTTGTAGTTATCTTCAATTTTGAAAAGCTCATCGAAGAAAAATCCGATAAAGGGCTTGATTTCCGCAAAAGTTGCAAAATCTTTTCTTGGCTTCTTACCGCCTCTTCCAATTGCAAAAATTTTCTTTGTATATTCCGGGTCACGTATGAGCAAAGTATTCCACTCGGGGTCAAAATCCGCTGCCCAGTTGGTGGTACGGTCATAAATTTCCTCGGCGGTCATTTTTGACAGGACGTTTTTGGAAACGTCGTTTAATTTATTGAAGTCAAAGAGACAGCCTGAAATGGACATTTTCTTAATATTGAACGGAAAATCAAGATAGCTCTTTGTTGGATTCTGCGCATGCCATTCCTCAAAGTTAGAATTAAGCAACGTGAGAAGGTATTCCCATACACATTCGGTTGCGTAGCCCATACTGCGGTAGTCGTCCATTTTTGCTCCCATATCGCGTTTGGAAAGCTTCTTTTTGCCGCCATTTTCGTCAGTTTTGAGGATCTGCGCGGTATGGAGGTATTTGGGCATCTTGAATCCGAGGTAACGGAATAACTGAATATGCTTTGGCAGGCTTGGCAGCCAGTCTTCACCACGGATGACATGTGTTGTCTTCATAAGATGATCGTCAACCGCATGAGCAAAATGATAAGTTGGGATTCCGTCAGATTTGAGAAGGACAAAATCCTCATCGTTTTCCGGGACTTCCAGGTTTCCCTTTACCAAGTCGGTGAATTTTGTTTTCTTTTCCGGATTGCCATCGGCAAGGATTCTAATAACAAATGGATCGCCTGATGCAAGATGTGCTTCTACCTCTTCTATTGTAAAATTACGCTGGGCAAACATTTCCGCTTTTTTCTGCTCTGCTGCAAGGTGCCAGTCAGTATTTTTTATTTCAGCCTTTTTGTCCGTTTGCTGAATTTCTTCGAGATCTTCTTCCGTCGCGAAACATGGATATGCTTTACCCTCAGCCACTAGCTTTTTGGCAAATACATGATATAATTCTGCGCGTTGTCTCTGTTTATAGGGCCCGTATGCACCTTTTTCTGTGAGGTTGCCATCGCCGTCAAGAATGACACCTTCATCATACTGTATTCCATAATCAGAAAGAGTTTTTAAAAGTGCTTCAACCGCACCTTTTATTTCACGCTTACCGTCGGTGTCCTCAATTCTAAGAAAAAACACACCGCCGCTTTGATGAGCAAGGCGTTCATCTACAACTGCTTGGTACATACCGCCGAAATGTACAAAACCTGTTGGACTTGGCGAAAAACGGGTAACTTTAGCACCTTCCGGAAGATTACGGGCAGGATATTTTGCCTCAACTTCTTCCACTGTCATAGTTACATTCGGAAATAAAAGGTCGGCCAAATATTGATAATCCATTTTATGAAAACTCCTGTCATTGTTGTTATTATAAAAAATATTATAGCACAATTAATAAAGGTAGTCAATAAAAATATTTTGACGAATTTGTCCTTGAAATTTATATTACTTCCACAAATTATCATTCATAAAATGTTCATATCGTGGAAACAATATCATCGGAACGATAGTTTTAGAAAACGGCGGCTTTTTAAAACAAAGGCGTTCTATGATATAGATTTAGATAACGTTATCACAGGATAGCCCGTCGCGGGGTGCTGTCCTGTACATAAAATTTTATGATTTGATGCAATGTACATTTAAAGCACCGAACGGATTTTTTCAAGCGCACTTTTTTCAATTCTGCTGACATAGGAACGAGATATTCCGAGTTTTGCCGCAACTTCACGTTGTGTTTTTGCTGGAGCTGAGCCAAGACCATAGCGCATAATGATGATTTCGCGCTCACGGTTATTTAGATTTTTCATAATATATTCAGCGGCGCGACTTAATTTGATTTTTGTATCAATATCGTCAGCTATAGTATCGTCACATTTTATGATGTCTATGTATGTGAGCGGATTTCCATCGCGGTCTGTATCAATAGTTTCATTTATTGATACTTCCTGAGAAAGTTTTCGCTGGGAACGAAAATACATTAGAATTTCATTTTGAATACATTTGGCCGCATATGTAGCGAAGCGAGCACCATTGTCGATATTAAAAGAATCTACCGATTTAATAAGTCCTATGGTTCCGATTGAGATAAGGTCCTCCTCAGCGGGGTGCGAGGAGTAATATTTTCTAACAATATGGGCAACCAATCTAAGGTTATGTTCGATTAGCTTTTCACGTGCTTTCATGTCCCCTGACAATCTTGCTTTGCGGAACAGTTCTTCTTCCTCTTCACGTGTAAGGGGTTGTGGAAATTTATTTCCTCCGGCAGATGAAAGCAATACCACAGAAAATCCAGCAAGTACTGATAATAAAAGCTCAAGCATATGCAAAATCTCCATTATAATAAGGTTATAATATAGCATATGCCTCAAAGTGTCTTAAAATACCAAATTGAGGTATCAGGTATTTTGCTTAATTTATTGCTGTTGGGGTATACTATAAGTAAAGCATATCGAAAGGAGAAAAAAAGAATGCTTGACAGACTTTCATTAATTCTTGTTATAATTGGCGCACTGAATTGGGGCTCTGTGGGTCTTTTTAGATTCGACCTTGTCGCATGGATTTGTGGCGGTGCAGGCACAGTTGTAGCGCGAATTATCTATACAATTATTGCCCTGGCTGGAATCTGGTGTATTTCCCTCTTATTCAGAACCAGAGAGCAGGAATATGGAAATTCGTAAATAAATAGATAGAAAATGAAAAAGCGGAGAAAATTTTTAGATAATGCGAACTGAAAGTCACATTCTAAGATTGTTTTCTTCGCTTTTCATTTTTAACTCTTGGTATATTGTTTAATAAAATTTATCGTGTCCTTATAACGGTCGTCATCTGTTGGGCAGCCGAATACACCAATTATAATTTGGACGTTGTCGTCAATGTATATGGTTATCATAGAATAGTTATTTACCAGACTTCCGGTTTTTAGTCCAGTGACGTGCTCATTAAAATATTTGGAGGACGGATCGAGAAATTTGTTTGTATTCGTCCATGTGTTCGTGTGTCCACTTGCATAGGTTACGTTGTCCGATAGCATTCCGGCATATTTCATAATTGTTTCATTTTGCGATGCTTTTTTAGCAATGACGGCGATATCACCTGTAGTGGAGTAATGCTCATCACCTGCGTAGCCATCAGGTGTTGTAAAGTGAGTATCCATGCAACCGAGGGATTTTGCAAATTCATTCATGCCTTCAACAAACAAAGCAACCGCCTTCTCAGGCATAAGTAAATCATCTTCTGCAATGAGCCGCCCGCCTGCCGCGGCTATGGCGTAGGCAGCGTCATTCCCAGATGGAAGCATCATTCCTTCAATCAGCATTTCGAGTGTAAGAATGTGGTTCGGTCTGATATAGGCAGAAGAGGCGCCGTCTGGAGGAAAATATACTTCATCTCCTGGTGTAATGAGATAGGATTCCGGCATGATTTCCAATGCATACAATGCAGTCAGTAGTTTTGTAATACTTGCGGGATAAATACGATTGGTATCATCGTTTGAATACAGGATAAGCTCATTTGTTGCAATATCATACACAAATGCGTGGCCGGAGGATATGAATATTGACGGATATGCGGGATTATCAGGCAATACCTTATTTCCACAGGAGGTTAATGGAAGGAGCAATATGAGAAATAGAGAAAGGAGTCTTTTCATTTTACTGACAAGTGTTAAACAATTCAGCGAGTTGTTCATCACTTACTGCTCCTTCACGGAAGTACCAGTTTCTATGATAATAACGGGATTCTTCTACTCCATCTGCGAATACTGCTAAAATACAATAATGATTGTCAGACAGATTTTCATAAATTCTCAAATCGTTATATTGCATTAGATAAGCGCAACTTTCGGAAATATCCATAAACGATTCTTTTTCCATCATACG
>CAZYWO010000073.1:0-651 GCA_964651095.1 uncultured Oscillospiraceae bacterium
CGCTTGTTTCATGACGCATTGGTGCCTTTCGCAGAAAGGCGGATTATAGACATGATAAAATTTAAGGAACTTTCCATGGAAGAAAAAAATGAATTAATAAAGCGCGAACCGGCATACGGCAGAGTAATCTGCCGCTGCGAGGAAATAACAGAAGGAGAAATCCTTGCAGCAATCCGCCGCAACCCGCCTGCTCGAGATGTTGACGGCATAAAACGCCGTACCAGATCGGGAATGGGAAGATGCCAGGGCGGATTTTGTATGCCCTCTGTTGCGGAGATTTTGTCGCGGGAACTTGGAGTACCTTTTGAAGAAGTGACTAAATCGGGAGGCGATTCGGTCATAACATACGAACGACTTAAAAAAGGAGGTGCCCTGTAATGCATGTGAATGTTGCAGTAATAGGCGGAGGACCTGCCGGCATGAGTGCAGCGGTTGCAGCTAAAAAGGCAGGAGCCGAAAAGATCTTGATAATAGAGCGTGAGCCCAGACTTGGCGGTATTTTGGAACAGTGCATACACAACGGATTTGGACTTCACAAATTTAAAGAAGAACTCACAGGGCCTGAATATGCAGAGCGGTACGAAAACATGGTAAAAGAGCTGGATATTCCCTTTATGGTAAATACTATGGTAATCGATATAACCGTAAATA